>CAMKJS010000056.1 GCA_946413245.1 uncultured Clostridia bacterium | reverse complement strand
GAGTTGGGGTTTCGGTAGGTTCAGGTGTTGGGGTCTCTGTGGGCTCAGGTGTAGGACGTCGAACTGGGTGCGGACCATATGGCTGTTGGCTTCTCCGAAGCGTTCCTCTTCCCGATGCTCCTGGATAAAGGCTTTCACGACCCGGATGCCGGCGACGTCCTCCCGGATGATATTGTTCAGTCGGTCCAGACTTTCCTGAAGCACGGTGAAGAGGGGATTGGTGCGCCAGACGATGAAGATGATGTCGAGCAGGATCAGCGGAAGCGCGCAAGCGAGAATCACGCCGAAGCTTGTATCCAGCGTGAGCAGCGCGGCGGTGCCCCCGATAAAGAACATCGCACAGCGGGTGAGTCCGCGGACCAGCTGAATGATCAGACGCTGAACCTGCGTTACGTCGTTGGTAATGCGCGTAATCAGCGAGCCGGTGGAAAAGTCGTCGGTCTGATTGAAGGAAAAGTGCATGATCCGGTCAAAACAGCGCTTGCGGATTTCGTTGGTGCTGCCCTGACCGGTGATGTTGGTGAAAACCGCGGACAGAACCCCGCAGACGCCGCAGGCCAGAACCAGCAGCAGCATCTTTACGCCGGTTGAGACGATCAGATCCATGTCCGGGACACCGCCGTTCGAGAGACCGAGGATCCCCTCGTTCACGATCAGGGCCATCATGCGAGGCTGATACAGATCGATGGTGATCTCGGCGACCAGAAACAGAATGGCCAGCAGCCCCGTATGCCAGTATTTTTTCAGATACGGAAACAGGAATTTCAGCGTTCACACTTCCTTTCCGTGACGCGAAGAATCATTCCGGGCTTTTTCCTTATTATACGGGTTTTTCCGGGAAATTCAAGAAACAGCGTCCCGTGACGGCAAAAAACGGGCGGATTCTTGCAGAACGGCAGCGAATGTGGTAATTTAATCATTAACAGGAATACAGACAGGAGGAGATGCGTTTTGGACAGCGGACTGCTCAGCCGTGAAGTTCTTTGCATTATGGATATCCGGCAGATCCAGACCTACCTTTTTCATGTCAATTCGCAGGAAGCCGTCAAGGGCGGCGACAGAATGGTTAAGCGGATCCTGGAGGACGCGCTGGCCTGGGCGGTGGGACAGATCGATCCGCCGCTGGCGGCGAACCAGGTCGATCTTACGAACCGGCCGACGGACGAACCGATTCCGTGGTTCCGGGATCCCGATATTCAGGTGCAGATGATCGACTCGGTGGCCGGAAACGCCATGCTGCTTTTCCGTACAGGCGACCTATGTCAGAAAGTGCTGCACAAGGTCTCGCGCTATGTGCTGGAACAGAGCTACGGCCTGGACTTCGCCGCGGCTGCCGTCGCGAAAACGGAGAGTCTGTCGGACGACATCAACAGCCTGTACGACAGGCTGGACAAGTGCAAGACGGACTTTCCCACGTCGCATCCGCTCCCGCCGCTTCCCGCCGTGCTGGTGGAGCCGAATACCGGCGAGCCTGCCGTGCTGGTCCGGGAGGACGGGACGCCGGTTTCCGGAAGCGAACTGCGGCGCAGAGAAGGCGTACTGGGTGAAACCTCCATCACGGATATCCACACGGGTATCGGCCCGGGCGGCCGTGTCTGCCGCGCGGTGATGCATCTGGACGGCAACAATATGGGCATCATGATCGGCAAGGTGCTCTCGACGGCCAGGGATTACGAGACGGGTATCCGTATGCGCCGGATGATCGACAGCAATATCCGCGAAGGTTTTGAGACGCTTGTGCAGGACAGTACGGACTGGCTGCGGAAGCGCACGTTCCCGAAGGGCATTTCCGATGAAGAATTTTCCCGGTATTTCCACGTCGTCGATCTGGGCGGCGACGATCTGAACGTGATCGCCCATCCGAATCTGATTCTGCCTTTTGTGGAGCGGTTCACGAAGCTTCTTCCGAATTTTTATATCTGGAAAGACGAAAAGATTCACGCCGGCATCGCCGTGTGCGCAGGCATTGCCTTTGTCAGCCCCGAGACGACCTATCTGGCAGGGCAAGCTGTCGCGGAGGAATGCTGCGCCAATGCCAAGAAGGTTGCGAAGACCAGGAAGAACCTGATCGACGGCCTCGCGGGCAACTGGATCGATTTTGACGTACAGCTCAGCCCTGAGGAGCAGACCCTGGAATGGAAGCGCGAACGCACGGGCGTCACCCGGGAGGGTATCCATATGATGCTGCGGCCTTATTCCTATGACGAAAAGCAGGCCGGTAGCCCGAAGGATTACCGTCTGCTGAAGGAGCGGGCGAAGGCGCTGAACGGCATGAAGATCCCGGCGGACGGAATGATGCTGCTGGAGCAGGCCTGCTCCCTGGGAGCGGCGGATTTCGAGACGCTGGTCAGTATGCTGGAGAAGAGCGGATATCCGCTGACCGATCAGCTCGGAGAAAAGTGGCTCCGGATCGGCGGAACGCGCTATAACGCCTGGTATGATATCACGATGATCTGTCCTTTCTTTCGGGAACTTGGCGAACTGAGCGGTCAGGAGGTGAACTGAGATGCTTTTTCTTCGGCTGGAAACGCTGGATCGCGTTTGCCTCGGAATCGGCGGAAGCAACCGCGGCCATCTGAAATACGACGTTCCCTGCGACGTGTTCGGCCTGCCGTATCTCCCGCTGTACGCCCTTCTGCGGCACGAAGCGGGTCCCCTGGGGAACGGGGATTATTCACTCAGCCTGGGCCGCCCGGAATACTATGAAGGCCTGATTGCCTGTATGCAGATTCTGCGCAGGTACGAAGCGATCTCCCCCGAGCTTGTGCTGGACTATTTTACGGAGATCTGCAGCTCTGCCCGGGGCGAAAAGTGCCGGGTTCTGAAAAAGGGAATAACCTTCTATTCCCGGCTGGAGCTGGAAGAGGAGCGGCTCGATGCGTTCCGGAAAGCGCTTCAGGCGTTTACGACCATGGGCTATACCGATGAAAACATTTCCGGACGGGTGTCGGTCACCGTTCTGCGCTCCACGCCGGCCCAGCTGGCACAGGCGTTCCCGATTCCGGCGCTTTCACCGGACAAGCGGTATTCCCGCCTGATTTATCAGGTGCAGACCGTTTCGCCGCTGTGCGTCTTTTCACCCTTTGACGCAAAAAGCAAGACTAAAAACTATCTTCCGGGCGAGATCCTGATGGATCATATCCGCGGTCAGATCGGCGATTACTATGAAGGGGAATTTGAATCCGGCACCCTTCGCGTTTCCAACGCCTATCCGGTTGCGCAGGACAAGCGCGGGATTCCGGCCCCTGCCGCCATGGTGCTGCACAAGCTGGACAAAACCGCGCTGCAGTACCGGCTGGCGCCGGTGCCGGAAGGATGGAACTATATTGCCATTTCGCAGATGGGTGGCCAGTTTGTGGCCCGGCCCACAGAAAAGACGGTTCTTCGTTTCACACCGGAGGAGGTCAAAATATTCCCGCAGATTTCGGACAGCAATCTGGCGGGAAGCGACGCCGACCGCAGCGCTATGGCCGAGGGGCAGGTACTTCAGGGCTTTATCTCCGGAAGCGATCAGCAGATCCGTGCGCTGGTCCGGATGTTCGGAGAGCGTCCGCTGTTCTCCCTCGGCAGCTTTACGGCCGAGGGCTACGGCGAGGTGATGTTCCGCTTCCTGCGCCTGCTGGAGCCGGTGGAACCGTTGGAGCAGCTTGCGGACGAATTCGATGTCTTCTGCGTCGCGCCGGTCATTCTGTATGACGAATGCGGCATGGCCAGATACGACGCCGAGAGCCTGAAACGGGCAGTTGAAGACAAGCTCGGCGCGGCCGGCCGGCTGGAGATCGTTGCCGCCTATATGCAGAGCGGGGTTATCTACCGTCTGGACCGCCGCCTGGCGGAGGATACCGCGCAGACCATGAGCGTCCAGATGGGCAGTTCCCTGCGTTTGCGGACGACGGACGGAAAACCGGTCGATATTGCGCCGCTGAGCCATGGTTTCCTCGGTGACCGAAGGCGCGTCGGCTATGGGGAAGTAATCGCTTACCCGGCGGGCAGCGATTATATCCGGAATTGCGAACAGGTCAAGCCGGAAACCTTCCGTCTGTCGATCCCGGGCACTGTCAGTGAGCTCCAGGCAGGGGCGCAGTTCATTCAGGAAATGCTGAAAACCGTCCTCAGGGTGCGGGTTACCATGCTGGCGCTGTCGGATCAGAAGGATCATCCCATTGACGCCGGCGCATGCCTCGAGGTGCTGAAAACCATGCGGGACCGCTACGCGTCTTCCGTCAGTGACGAAGAACTGCTGCAGATGTATCGGGAGGTGGCGCGACATGACGCTTGAAGACCTGAAAACAATGGAACGGTTTGGCTGCGCTCCCGCGGAGGGATATCTGATCGCCGTGTTCCCGGACCGCGTTCTGGTTGAGCGGTACCGGAAAGAAGAAGGCGGGCTGTCGTTCCCGGGCAGCGAAGCGCTGCAGGGGAAAGAACTGCTGCGGCTCCACTGCTTCGACATGAATACGGAATACCGTTTGCTGGTGACGGACGACGGGGATCGTGTGATCGAAGTCGTTCTGAACGCGGAGGAAGAGAAGACGATGGAGCCGGATCTGCTTTTCGAGGATGAAATGCTTCTTCGGCCGGAATATTGCACGGACCGTGTCGGGATCCGGAAACTGAAGATCGTCAACCGCTACCGCTATACCGAGTTCGACACCATGACGCTGGACAATTACCGGATCAGCTGCTGATCCCGGATACAGAAAAAAACCGTCACGTATTGCGGTACGCGGCGGTTTTTCGATACCCGTTCGGAGGCGAGAATCGATGCAGTTTGGAATGCCGACCCTGATTGAAAACAGAACACTGGAAGAAAACGTAGCCCTTTGCCGGGAACTTGGGCTTCAGTTTATTGAGCTGAATATGAATTTCCCGGAGTACCAGACCGACTGTCTGGAGAAGACGGATACGCTGCTGCGCGCCGCGGAGCAGGCGGGAATCTATTACACCGTCCATCTGGATGAAAACCTGAATATCGCGGATTTCAATCGCCTGGTGTCGGACGCTTATCTGGAGACCGTTCGCCGCTCCGTTCAGGTTGTGAAGAAACTGCTGCCCCTGCGGGACCGGTTCGGCGGCGGCAGCCGGCCGCTGACCCTGAACATGCATATGAATCACGGGATCTTTATCACGCTGCCGGACCGGAAGGTGCAGATGTACGACCGGGATTTCGAACAGTATATGAAGTCCTTCGCGGCCTTCCGCTCCATGTGCGAGGAATGGATCGGGGACAGCGATATCATGATCGCTGTGGAAAACACGGACGGGTTCCGCGGCTATGAGCAGAAAGCGATCGAGTATCTGCTGGAAAGCCCGAAATTTGGCCTGACCTGGGACATCGGACATTCAAAAGCCGTATACGAAAAGGATGTGCCGTTTATCCTGGGGCATCGGGACCGGCTGATTCATTTTCACATTCACGACGGAAGGGAAGCGCCGCCGGCGAATCATCTCGCCCTCGGCACCGGGGAAATCGATCTGCAAGAAAGACTGAACCTGGCGCAGGAACGAAACGCACGGTGCGTGCTGGAAACGAAAACCATCGAGGCGCTGCGGCAGTCAGTCCTATGGCTGCGAAAGAACAGGGATTAACTTACTGCGGGAGCGGATTCTTATTCCTCTCCGGGATAGACGACGCCCATCTCCTTGCGCATACCGTCCATGATCTCCATGATCCGCAGGCTTTCCGCCAGGGGAATCACGCTCTGGTCGGTCCGGCCCGCGAGAATCGCTTTGGCGGCATACTCAAATTCATGATGATACCCCTCGTTCTCCGGGGCGAACTCCCGCTCTTCCGGATCCCGGCCGAAGAGATGCACGGTAAAGCGCGTGGGATGCCACATGTCAGGCAGCTCCACCCATCCCTCGGTACCGTAGATCTTCATCCCCTGGTCCGTGTTCACATCCAGCGCGCAGAAGGACTGGCCCACCGCGCCGCCGGCGAACTGCATCTGAAAGCTGCACATGTTGTCGATATCCGTAATGGCTTTGGTATACAGCACCTGCACCTTCTCCGGCAGCGCGCCCATATAGAAGCAGGTCAGGGAGAGGGGATAGACGCCCACGTCCAGCAACGCGCCGCCGCCCAGCTCGCGCTTCAGCAGACGGCTTTCATAGTTCAGCGGATTGCGGAAGGCAAAGTCGCCGGTAATGCGGCGGATATCTCCCAGCGTACCCTCGTTGATCAGCTGCTTCAGCGCCTGTGCTGCCGGGAAGAAGCGTGACCACATGGCCTCCATCAGAAACAGGCCCTTTTCCGCGGCGCAGCCGATCATCTGCTTTGCTTCTTCTGCGTTGATGGCGAAGGGCTTTTCCACGATCACGTGTTTGCCTGCCTCCAGAAAGCACAGGGCGGTTTTGCAGTGGAAAGGATGCGGCGTAGCCACATAGACCAGATCGACGGCGTCGCTGGCGGCCATCGCCTCATAGCTGCCGAAGGCGAGGGGAATGCCGAATTCCGCCGCTGCTGCTTTGGCCCGCAGCGGACTGCGGGAAGCCACCGCGGCAATGTCGATGTGCTCTGCTTTCCTCAGATCGGTCATGACCCGGTGCACGATCGCACCGGGACCGGCAATACCCAGACGAACCTTTGTCATCAATCAAACCTCCTGTTCAACGTCTTTCCTTCCGGGCTTCTCCCCAGGGATGACAATCATGCAAAAGAATTTCCAACGCTGTGCTGAGAAAGAGTTCTTCGGCAGGCATGGAATTTCCTTGTTTCAGACGTGTATTTCTGTCATTATCATTGGCTTTTCCGGCAGGCACAAAGGACCGCTTTCGTAATATGCGTAAGCGGATAACGCTGCAGTGCATCGCTGATTGTATTTCGGCATAAGGCATGTTATACTTCTCAAAGAACAGCTATCCGGAAAACCTCTTTCCCCGGCAGATGGGGTGTGAAATCCGTGATATATACTGGTTTATCTAATAACCAGGAGGATGAATATGAACAGAATCAAACGGCTGATGTCCCTGCTTCTGGCTGCGGCCTGCCTGTTTCTGTGCGGTTGCGGAAGCGCCTTCGCTCAGGAAACGCTTACCCTCGCGCTCTATCAGGGGTTTCCGAACTATGAGGAATTCGAGAAAACGGTTCGGAAAAGCTGGCAGGAAATTCATCCTGAAACCGAACTGGAGATTGTGGACTGGAACTGTTACGGGGAAAATATGCCGGAGGATCTCGACGTCTTTGTGATCGATGCTACCAACCTGGATCTGTTTGCGGAGAAGGGTTTCCTGCTGCCGCTATCGGAAGAGGATATCCGGGAGTATGACGATCTGATTCCTTCCTTCCTGGATGGATGCCGTGTCAACGGGACCATCTATGTGGTGCCGCAGATCCTCTGCACGGACCTGCTCTATACGCGCGAAGACGACGCAGAACTGCATGATGTGCGGGATTTGGCTACGCTGCGCACTGCCCTGGGAGACAGCGGCCTTTTGATGGACAAAGGCTCAGCAACCATTGCGGTCTGCATGTATATGTAGGCGATGATTGACGACGAGGGGAACTACAGGGATTCCTATCCGCCCATCGAGGAAGGCCAGCTGTCTTCCGGCGCGATGGATGCGCTGATGGGGATGAAAGAAATGCTGGAGCGTGATCCGGAAGGAGTGCCGGAAGACAGCGGGTGGTATTATTACGCGCAGCGGTTTGCGGAAGGCATGGGACGGGCTTACGTCGGCTATTCGGAAGCGATGGACGTGATGGGAGATGCTGCGGAGGGAATGCGTTTCCGGCTGTTCTCCATGACGGACGACAGGGATATCCCGGTGTTCTATACGGACGCGGCGGCTGTCAATGCGCGGATCAGCCCGGAGAAAAAGGCCCTGGCCATTGATCTGCTGAATATGATCACCGGCAGGGAAGTGATGACTGCGGCGTCGAAGGATCCCGACCATCCCCGGTATCTCCTCTGGACCAGGTACAGCGTTTATGACGAACTGGCCTCCGGGGATCCGATCTTCGGAAGGCTGAAGGAAATCGTGTCTGTACCGGAGGTATATGTTTTCCGGATTAAGCCCGACGGCTATACATATTTGAAAGAGGCGAAAAAGAACGTCGGTTTCCTGCCGGATCTGCTGGTTCGGTGAGCTTGGCGGAACCCAGCCGAACAAATTGGATTGTTCAAAAATACACCTTGCCGGGGAAGCTCCCCGGCGCTTTTGTTTTTGGGAGTCAGGCATGAAAATCGGACTGTAAAATTGCCATCACAGATCCGCATCGGTCCCGAATATACTGTAACCGAACACCGAAGAACAAGTCAGGGTTCATCACCAGTGAATGTTTCATAATGATGCCATGTAAGGACGAATGAAAAGGAGGAGACCTGAAATGAAGAAGACCCGGATGATCGCTTTCGCCGCAATCTGCTTATGCCTGATCCTTTGCTGCGGTCTGGCTTTAGCCGGCGGAAAAAACACAGCGGACAAAAACGGAGCAGAAACGAAAGGCGCAAAGGTTTATATTACCAGCGCGCTCTATGGACCGACCAATCTGAAAGCGCAGGTAAACGGAACAAAGGTAAGATTTTCCTGGAATGCCGAAAGCGTCGGAATCCCGGACGGATATGCGATCTTCCTGACGGATCATCGGTCTTCCGTGCCGTCCTCAATGCCGTACGGCTTTTACTGGAACGGACCTGACGGATACAAGTGGGTTCCGAAAAAACTGCTGAAGACGACCACGTCCACAAGCTGCACGATTGACCTGAAGAAAAAGGGAACCTACTACATCATCGCCATCAGCTATTCCGGAAGCCCGAAATCGACCATCAGCTCTCACAGTGCGGGCGTGGTCGTCAAGGTTACCGCCTCATCAGCCGAAAAGCCGACTGTCACCACGGGAAAGGCCGGCAGCATCACCGGTGATTCCGCGAAAGCGTCCTTTACAGTCGGAAAGAACGGCGGTCAGAAAATCACGGATGCCGGGATTCAGTACGGATACAGTAAAACCAATCTGTCCCGGAAAAGCTACGGCGCCCTGGGGAATGAAAAGGGAACATTCTCTGTCAAGCTCACCGGACTGAAATCCGGCAAAAAGGTCTACTACCGGGCCTATGCGAAAAACAGCGCCGGCGTCGCTTACGGTTCCTGGAAAACCTTTACCACCACGAAGGCTGCCGAAAAGCCGACGGTTGAAACGCTCAAGGCGACCGAGATCGGCACCTCTTCCGCCAAGCTCGGGATTAACCTGACCAGGAACGGCGGCGCGAATGTCACCGACTGCGGAATTCGCTGGGGATATTCCGAGAATAAGCTGAACAATAAAGTATCCTTCGGGAAAAAGGACAAGAAAACCGGGAAGGTCTATAAGACGGTAAAGGATTTCAAGGCGAACTCCGTCATCTACTACCAGGCGTATGCCGTGAACAAGAAGGGAACCTCGTACGGAAAGACGCTGAGCTTCACCCTGAAAGAGGCTGTATCCTCAACGAAGTACCGTGCCCTCCTGATCGGCGAAAAGACATTTATCCGGGTGAATCAGCAGTATCAGCTATATCTGGAAACCGCGAACCGGAACGAAGGCGACGCTAACAACATGGCTTCCATGCTGGGCAGGGTCAAGGGCCCGAGCGGAGCCAAGTATCAGGTGACGAAGAAGATCAACCAGTCCTATTCCGAGATCCGCAGCCTGATTATCAACACCTTCAAGGATACCACGGATCAGGATGTCTCCCTGTTCTTCATCGCCTCCCACGGAAACAGCGACGGAGACGGCGAGCTGGAAATGCCCTACAAGGGGAAAGTGGACAGTGAGATCGATCTGATGGAATATCTGGAGCATGATTCGCTGCCCTTCAGCAAGCTTGCTACCTGGCTGAAGCAGTACGTCAAGGGAAAAGTTATCGTCATTCTGGAATCCTGCGGCGCCGGTTCCGCGATTTACTCCTATGACGAGCAGAACGGAATGAAGACGATCATCGGGCATCAGGAACTGAAAGGCACCAGTGGCGACGCGGTTTCGAAGAAAATTGTGAGCAAGGCGATTCAGGCTTTCTCAGCCGCAGATCCGGGCGTCGTCGAACCCAACTCGACAGGCGATCTCCGCAGCTCGAAGTTCTATGTCCTCGCGGCCTCCAGACACCATGAAATGAGCTGGGGCTATGAAGGATGGTTTGACAGCCAGAATTACTTCACCAAGTGGCTGATCGACGGTGTCGGCAAGGCCGGCAATTCTCCGGCGGACACTTCCCCGAAGGATTCCTACGTAACGCTGACCGAACTGTTCAACTACATCAGCAAGACCGGAGACCACTATCCATTCACCACGAGCGACGGAAAAACCTACTACCAGCATGTGCAGCGCTACCCGGTCGGCAGTACCTACAAGCTGTTCAGACTGAACTAACCAATCTCTGGATCCCGGGACCATCCCTTCCTATAACGGTCAGCCCGCAATTCTTCACCGGATTGCGGGCTGACTCTTTTGTCTGATCCGGCAAAAGCCTGCTGATTTCCGATCATGAATTTCTGTACAAAACACCGGACAGATGCTACAATGATTTCCGCAATATATGACTGAAGCATATACGGGACTGAAGGATCGGGCACGAAGACAGAGGTGAGCACATATGAATAACAGCATTCGCATCGCCGATACCACCCGGGAAGAGCGGGAACAGATTATCGCGGAATCCATCGGGAATATCTCCGGCCTGTGCGACGGCTGCAGCCCCGGGATCATCGAAATGTATCAGGAGTACATTGACGGGAAGAAGGAACTTCGGGAGATCAACGCGGAGTTCCGGGCCAGGTATATGTCGGGCGCGTCGGGTCCGGAAAAGAGCACCTGCGATTACGCAGGATAATTACCGGAACTGAAGGGCTGTCAGTGGAAGCAACGAATGGATACAGGAGGGGAAAAACGCTATGAAATCCATGATCCGGAAAGCTGGGCGACAGGCTGTTTCCGTGGTGAACTTTGAGGCGATGAACCGGGTGCCGCCGCTCAAAGGTTTGCGGGAAGCCCGGGGCGAAATCGTGCCCGGCATGACAAACATCTGGTATGAATACGTGCCTGCCTGCTACGATCCGGGTACGCCTCTGCCTCTGGTGATCCAGCTGCACGGCGGCGGCAACGACGGCAGGCGCTGGGCGGATTACACGGTATGGCATGAAATGGCTGAGCGAAAGGGACTGATCATTGTCTATCCCAACTCTCCGGATTATGAGTGCTGGACCTGCGGGCAGCGGGATATTCAGTATCTGTACGATCTGATTCAATTGCTCTGCAAAAAGTATACCGTGGATGAAAGCCGTATCTTCATGCAGGGAATGTCCAACGGCGATCAAATGACGCTGGCCTTCACCATGGCGCATCCGGAAGTGCTGGCTGCGGCAGGATACGCCACCGGGCCTTCAGACGAGGAAGTGCTGGATGGGGATTTGCCCACCGGCCCGCTTCCCATCATCCAGATGCGGGGAGAAACGGACATCAACTGGAAGCTGACGCCGGAAACCCCGGATATCTACGAAAATCGCTACCATATGAATGATCTGAACCGGGAGATCTGGCAGCCGGTCAACGGAGCGGAACACTGCCTGCCCACGTTATCGATCGAGGGCAAGGATAACTTCCTGTATTATCCCGGGGAGAAAGCGCCGATCATCAACTGGGAAATTGCCTCCATGGGGCACCGTGAACCGGTGTATGGAGCTCAGGTGTTCTGGGACAGGCTGTACAGCGGCTGCCGCAGGGAGAACGGAGAACCGGTTGTGAGCCAGCCTGACAAACCCATTACCGGGGAAGACAACACAGTCCTGATCGCAATGGGATCGCATCTGGCGTACCGGAAAAACGGGACAATTCCCTTCGGCCGCCCCGTGGCCGGCGCAGCCCGGATGTTTTTGCCTGCGGAGCTTCCGCATTTCTGCCCGGTCAAAACCGGGGAAATGTGCGAAACCGAAGTACTGTGCGCTCCGGCGGAGTTCTTTGCCGCGGTGTTCAATGCGGTGATCACGTATGAGGATGCCGGAGATACATGTGTCCTTACCTTCCCGGAAGGTCGGCACGTGATTCTCCGTTCAAGTGCGGTCCTGTTTGAGGATAACGGTGAATTCCGTGCGCTGCAAAAGCCCTGCGTACTGCTCTGCGGCACCTTCTTCGTGCCGGTGGGCGAACTGTGCCAGATGCTGTTCGGCAGTCACGTTTCCATGGCGGACGACGTACTCTGCATTTCGGATCATTACGCGGTGTTAGGTCGGTACACCGCCCGGGTGATCCGTAAGCTGTTGGGCGGCGAAATGCGGCCAAGAATTAGAACGTGAGAGGCGATACAGGGAGATGAGGCGTATGCGAAAAAAGAGGATGGGATTTTATCAGGCAGTGGTGTTGATCCTGCTCATTCTGCAGGCTCTGACCGTTCTTACGGCCTTTGCTGAGATGCCGGATACTGAAGAAAACCCCCTGCAGGTTTCCATGACTTTTGAGCATTACGTGGACCAGAGCGGAGAAGCGTGGTTTCTGACCGGGAAAAAGGAGTACAGCGTGGAGGCGATGATGGTTTCCAAAGAAACCGCATTCCACAACGACCTGGAAGTGACGGATTATACGGTGGCGGATGACGGGATCACCGTAATCCTGAAGGGAGTCCTGGGGGAGATGTGGGCAACCAGATTGTCCAAGGTGATTTCCACCTATACCAAACCGGATGGCAGCGCGATCAGTGAGACGGATTTCGCCGAAAAGGATTCATGGATTGAAATCATCACGATCCCGGAGCCGGACGCCTATTATGCGATGTATGTTCCACTGAATGTCTCTGTAACCGTGGAGACCGCGTGGGGCGATGTGCTTCACACCAATCTGCCTAATGCGCCGCATGGCGACGGAGATTATCTGGTATGCCGTGCGGGAGAAGACGGGTTGCCTGATCTGTTCGATGTCTGGGTTCTCAATGGCGTGGTATTCCCGGAATACTACGATGTCAGTCACAGGGGGCTTCAGCCCGAAAGCGACAAAGCATAAAGCATTATACGGTGATAACATGAAGACTTTATTTGCGTCCGGATGCGCCTTAAGGGCTTACAAACCGGAACTGGTTTCACGGATGGCTGCGTTTCTCGAAAGGGAAGGAATCATTGACGGAACCTATGAGATCTGCTGCAAATCCACGCAATCCATCGACGAAGACACGCTGCTGATCGACTGCTGCCCGGGGTGCAGCCATATGTTTGATTCGCTTCCCAATGTACGGGTGATCTCGCTTTGGAAAATCCTTTCGGATACGGATTTCCCGTTTCCCGATTATCACGGAAGAAAGATGAGTATCCATGACGCCTGCCATGCCCGTGGAAGAAACTCCTCTGAAATGCAGCAGTCAGCGAGAGCCATCTGTAAGCGAATGAACATCGATCTGCTGGAGCCGGAGCGAACAGGAGACAATACGCCCTGCTGCGGAGGCAGCGCGAAGAACGTGGCGGAAAGAAAAAAGATGGCCGCTGAAAGAGCGGCGCAGCTTCCGCACAGGGATGTGGTTTTATACTGCACTGGCTGTGTCCGCAGCTTCAGTGTTACGGAGGCGCACCCGCATCATTTGCTGGATTTGATCTTTCAGGAAGATACGGAAGGCCTTACAATTCCCACACCCTGATCCGGACAAAAAAAAATTGCCATGACTATGATGCCGGTTGATCGGAGGAGAATGCGTTATGCGTACAATCACGAAAAACAGAACTGCCCAGTTAATCTTTCAGTCCGTTTTCTGCGCCCTTGCTCTGGTAGGCATCGTGGGGAGCGTAGGCTTTTTCGATATGAAATTCACTTCTGATTTCTATATCTATTTCACAAACATCAGCAACTATCTGTGTGCCGGCATCATGCTGGCGGAACTGATTCAGACAGCCCGAAAGCGGGAAGACAGTTACGTGACGGTTACGCCGCGGCTGAAGTTTATCGCCATGCTCGGCATTCTGCTCACGTTCCTGGTGTTTAACCTGATGCTGGCGCCGGATCCGGCCAGAGATCCCGCGCTGAACTATGATGTTTCCTGTATTCTGTGTCATATTGTGCTGCCGCTGATGTTTACGGCGGACTGGTGCCTGTTCTATGAGCACGGGAAGGTCAGATGGACCTGGCCGCTGCTCTCGGCGCTGTATCCGCTTGCCTATCTTGCGTATGTGTATATCCATGCGGCGCTGCGCAACTTTGACAGCAGCGTCATGAATTATGCAGGAACGGATCCCGTGATCTATCCCTATTTCTTCCTGAACCCGGAAAGGGTTGGCGTAGCTGGGGTCGTGAAATGGAGCGCCTTGCTGCTGGCAGGTTTCGTGCTGGCAGGATTCATCTTCCTTCTGATTGATCGGCTGATGAAAAAAAGCAACTCACCTGATTGACGAACAGGATTTCCGGATGTGCATTGATCGGGACAAATTTGATTTTGTCCACACAATTGAACGCGACAGGGACAGTCTTCTGGCGAAAAGAATATCTGCAGTGCAGGGTGGAAGGGGATAAGCAATCATGGACATCACCACGGAAAAGGTTTATGCGCAGACAGAACAGGCGGTCATATCCCTGCTGAATGAAAACCGTCCGCATTTCAATCCAGTGAAGTTGCTCGTTATTGGGGCCAGCTCAAGTGAGATTGCCGGCGGCACTCTCGGCCATGATTCCACCTATGAAATGGGCGAAGCCGTTGTCACGGCTGCTCTGAAAGTCTGCAGCGAGAGGCAAGTCGACCTTGCGTTTCAGTGCTGCGAGCATCTGAACAGAGCCCTGATCATGGAAAGAGAAGCCGCCGCGCGGTATGCATATGAAACCGTATGGGTTGTCCCCAAACTGAAGGCAGGCGGATCCTTGGCCACCGCGGCGTGGAAATATCTTAACGATCCGGTGGCGGTGCTTGAAGTCCGTGCAGACGCCGGCCTTGACATCGGCCAGACCTTAATCGGAATGCATCTGCGGCGTGTTGCGGTGCCCCTGCGCCTGAGCATTCCGCAGATCGGTATGGCCAATGTTTCCGCTGCCCGTACCCGGCCGCTTCTGGTCGGCGGAGAAAGAGCGCAATATAATTGAGGACTGCAAAGACGACTTTATGATGAAATCAGATTGGGCGACAGCCCCGGAGACACAGGATGAAGACAGAAAAATTGCTGAAAAAGGCATACTGGATCATAGATATTCTTCCGATGCAGGTGCCGAAGGACAGCCCCGGACAGTATTTCGCGGTTGAGAAATACTTTCTGAAAGAGCAGACGGCGGTCATCAGGCAGAAGCACATCAATCTGGTACTGAAGCTGAACTGTTACAGGGATATAGAACTTGACGGAGAAAAGAACCCGAATCCGGTCCGGATTTCTGAGGCGATCAGAGAACGGGAAACGTATATCATGATTGGTGAAGCACTGATCCTTTCCGAGCCGGACGATGCCTATATGACGATATTCAATCCGGATCAGGAACTGCTGGGGCTTGTCAGGGATATTGCTTCAGCAGAAGGACTGTTCGTCTGGAAACCGCAGGATTGATGGATGAATACTCGAATGATTCGAAAGGAAGGCAAGGAAAAGATGAAGACAGCAATCGTCTTTTATTCCAAGCATCACGGCAACACAAAAAAGCTGCTGGACGCGATCGCGGCGGCGGAAGAGTTCACCCTGATCGACGTAACGGAGAATGCCGGGGCAGATCTGTCAGACTATGACCGCATCGGATTTGCCTCCGGTATTTACTACAGCAGTTTTGCGAAGCAGATCCTGGCCTATGCGTCGGAGCATCTTCCGGAAAACAAGGATGTGTTCTATATCTATACCCACGGGGCACCGGTCGGAGGCTTCCTGAAAGGTATCCGTGCAATCGCGGAAAAGAAACACTGCCGGGAACTGGGGGCATACCACTGCCTCGGCTATGACACCTTTGGCCCCTTTAAGTTCGTGGGCGGGATTGCAAAGGGACATCCGACGGAGGACGATATCGCCGGAGCAGTGAAGTTTTATCAGCAGCTGTAATAGAACGGAACGGTATGGATATGTTTATGGAGGATTGCTTATGAGACGCTGGTTTTTGTTGGTAATGATTCTGCTTCTGTGCGTGTTTGCCACAGGTGCGTATGCTGAAATTATTGTTGGCACAGAGATCACCGCGGAGGATATTACCGAGTTTTATTACACCTATTCCACTTCCACAGACGCGCCTTTCCTTCTGCGATACCGGTTCTATGCGGAAGACGGAAAGAAGTTCCTTTATCACGAGACGCGGGACGGTGGCGGCTGGCCGCAGACGGAGGAGGACATCGCCGTTTCCGGCACAGTGGAGTTGACAGAAGCGGACTGGGCTGAGCTCTTCGCCTGCCTCTGTGACGGGAAAGTAAACCCACCCGGTGATGATATCCTGGATGGAGATGACGGCCCCTGGATGGATCTGTACTGGACGGGAGACGCAGGACAGGATCAGGAGTTCACATTCGCGTCCCTGGAAAAACGGGCTGCGTTTGAGGAACTCTGTTCCCGGCTCGCGCAGAATCACATTCTGACGCGGTTTTACATCTCCCGCGGCGGATATATGAGGCCGCAGTCATATGAAATTACGCTGCGGAACGGCAATGGTTTCATCCGGGAAAACGATGATGAGCCGAGAAGCATGGATCCCGGACTGATCACCGAACTGCAGGATATCATTCAGACGTACGGCCTCGAGTCCTGGAACGGTTTCCAGGGAAGCAATCCCAATATACTGGACGGGGAAAGCTTCCGGCTTGAACTGAGATTTGCTGACGGCACGATGGTATACGCTTTCGGCGACAACGCATTCCCGGACAGCTATGATGACGCGATGACCGGCATTGACGGGATTCTCGAAAAAGAGAAAATGTCCTGGCTTGCGGGCACTTACCGGTATGAGGGCGAGGGCTTCGGCGGAGATTTCACGATCACGTTGAACGCGGATGGTACCTATACCTTCTATGAGGGACCGCTGAGCAGTTATCTCGGCGCGGGCACATGGAACACCTGGTACAACGCGGTATACATGACAGAGGATGAAGAGACCGGCTACGATCTGAGCTTCATGTTCGGTGTGGAGAATGATGCGTTGATATACATCGCCATGGGATCTGACGAGTTCATCTATGTCAAGGTATCGGATGGAGAACGGTTTGTGCGGCAGGGTGAGACAGAGTAATATCGTTTTGACACTGACAAGATAAGGTGATTTGACAATAGTTCAATACCGGTCATGAAAGAGGAGAAAGTATGGAAGGAAGAATCATTGCTGCCTGCGGGAATGACTGCTCGGCATGCCCAAGGTATGTGGTGTATCCATTTCTGAAGACCGAAGAAGAATTACAGCATACGGCAGAGCTGTGGATGAAAATCGGATATCGTGATCATATAGTTACGAATCAGGAAATCTCCTGCACAGGGTGCAAGCCGGAAAACTGGTGCAGGTACCACGTAGTAAAGTGCTGTGAAGACCGGAGCATAAAGACCTGTGCAGAATGTCCAGAGTATCCGTGTGAAAATATGAAAGAGTGCTTTGAAGTCACAAGGTCTTTTGAACCGAAATGCCGTGAAGTCTGCACAGACGAGGAATATGAGAAGTTGTCAAAGGCATTCTTTGAAAAAGAAAAGAATCTGGCCCAAATTGGTTCAGATTCGGACGGAGGAGTGAGAATACATGCGGTTTGATAATATATCCATTCTCGCGGACACGCTGAGCATCCTGGAACGAGGTTCGTATCAGGTTAATGGGGAGACCGTTTCCCTGAAGCTGTCCCGTGAAGAGATGGAAAATGCCGAGGTATATCTTCCCGAGGACGTAAGGAAGATTTGTAAGGCCAAGGATTTTCCGCATGTTCGTGTGCTGGGACGGTGTGGATACGGCTGCGAGAATATCGATTCCTTTTCACTGGCGCGGAAAAGGATGCAGCATTCTTTCAGCCTGCGGAAAAAAGACGCAAAACCGGTTCTGGTTCTGAATATGGCGAATCCGGTAAATCCGGGCGGCGGCGCGCGAAGAGGCTCGGTAGCGCAGGAAGAGGATCTTTGCAGAAAGAGCTCTTTGCTGGTCTCGCTGGAGGGAGAGCAGGCGAGAGCCTATTATGAATACAATTGGAAGCTGAATACCTATATGGGTTCCGACGCCGTGATGATCCATCCGCAGGTGGAGATTATCCGGGATGAGAACGGTGAACTGCTTCCGGAAACGGTTGTCGTCGCGGTGATGACCTGCGCGGCACCCATGCTGCGTTATAGCATGGAAGGCATGACCCAGGCGCAGTATGAAAAGATGGTGTACGACCGCATCACCGGTATGCTGAAGGTAGCCGCCTACAGGGGCTATGACCGGCTGATCCTTGGCGCATTCGGCTGCGGCGCGTTCCGGAACGACGCCAGGGTCGTTTCCGATCTGTTCTATAAGGCGTTGAAGGAATTCAATTTTGACGGGATGAGAGAAAGCGACATGTTCCGCAGGATCGATTTTGCTGTCCTGTGCAGGTCGGAGAATCTGTATAACTATAACGAGTTCTGCCGTAACTTCTCTCATTTCTACAGGGATGAGGACCGGAAAGAGACGGAACGGGCGCTGGCAAGGAAGAAAGAGACAGAGGTGTATCTGGACGCGATCCGGGGCTGTATCTTTGGCGGGGCGGTAGGGGACGCTCTTGGATATCCGGTGGAGTTTCTGACGGAGGAACGGATCTTCCGGAGGTATGGACCGGAGGGCATTACCGCATACGAAAAGGATGCGGATACGGGAAAAGCGCTGATCTCGGACGATACGCAAATGTCCCTCTTTACCGCGAACGGCCTGCTCGTTGGCGATACGAGAGGGGCGATGCGCGGCGTTCAGGGGGATCCAAGAGTCTATGTGGCAAGGGCGTATAAGGACTGGCTGAAAACGCAGGAGTCCACCATGGAAAAGATAAACCGCAATGAACGGTTTACGGACGCCGGCGGTTTTTCCTGGCTGCTGGATGTGCCGGAGCTGTATTCAAGGAGGGCTCCCGGAAACACCTGCCTGTCCGCCCTGCAGGAAGGCACGGAATACCCGGACTATGTGAAGGCCAAACGGAATCACAGCAAGGGCTGCGGCGGCATCATGCGCGTCGCACCGCTGGCAGTGAATTATCATATTCGGAATATCCGGGATCTGGACATGGAAGGGGCGCAGTTGGCGGCAATCACGCACGGCCATTCCATGGGGTATATGCCGGCAGCTGTGTTGGTGCATGTGATCAACCGGATCGTCTTCCCACCGGAAGGAACGAATCTGTCCCTGAAGGAGATTGTCCTGGAGGCCAGAGATACGGCGGCGGAGATCTTTGAAGGGGATCCGCATATCCGGGAACTCACGGATCTCATTGACCGGGCAGTAGCGCTTTCAGAGAACGACGCGGACGATCTGGAAAACATCCATCTGCTGGGCGAGGGCTGGGTTGCGGAGGAGACACTGGGCATATCCCTGTATTGCGCGCTGCGGCATCAAGACAGCTTCTCCGCGGGGATCATCGCTGCTGTGAATCACAAAGGGGACAGCGACTCGACCGGAGCGGTGACAGGCAATATTCTTGGCGCGCTGCTGGGGTATGACGCCATGGACGAACAATGGAAGAAGGATCTGGAACTCTCGGACGTGATTCTGGAAATTGCGGATGACCTTTGTCACGGGTGCCAGATGAATGAATACAGTCACTACAACGATCCGGAATGGGCTGTGAAATACATGCATATGCATCGGCCGGTACGGAAACTGCCTGTTGTTTTCTTCTGGAAGGAAGATGAGGAAAACGGATGCTTCTCCAACTGGTTCGTGCGGAAGTTTGTCATCAACGATGTTGAATATTTCTGCACGGAACAGTATATGATGGCGGAAAAGGCAAAGCTGTTCAAGGATACGGAGCGGTATCAGGCGATCATGAACGCGACAACACCCTGGCTCTGCAAAGACCTGGGGAGGAAGGTAACGCCGTTTGACCCGAAAACCTGGGACGCGGTGAAGTATGAGGTCGTGAAGACAGCCAACAGGGCCAAATTCAAACAGAATCCGGATCTGATGGAGAAACTCATGAATACCGGAGAGGCAATCCTGGCGGAAGCGAGCCCCAAAGACGCCATATGGGGAATCGGGCTTGAGGCCTCCGCGGCAGCGGAAAAGGACCTCTCCGAATGGCCGGGGCAGAATCTGCTTGGTAAAATCCTGATGGAGCTGCGGGCGGAGTTTTCCGCGGGAAAGATGACGGTTGAACGGATTGTCAATACACCGATGCTGGATCAGATCAACAGAATGCTGAGGGACGGACTGGTATAAGTTATTCGGGATTTGGTGATTTCACCATCGCTCTGCCTTCAACTGTTTCAAACCCATATTTTTCATACAGTCCATGGGCATCCTTCGTCAGCAGGAGGCCGCGAAGCCCGGCATATTCCGGCAGCGAGACGATATGGGACACCAGTGCTTTTCCAAGTCCCTGATGTCGATAAGCCTGATCAATGATTACATCGGCGAGGTAATAGGTGGTAGCGAAATCACTGATCACGCGGGCAAACCCGACCAGTTTCTGCTCATCATCCATGTAAATACCGTAGCAGGACGAATTTTCCATGGATTTTCTGATTTGTTCTTTGGAGCGTTTGTTTGCCCAATAGGTGGTTTTCAGAAGCCTGACGACTTCATCTGTATCGATCCGGTCAGCCCCTTCAATGATGCTGAAGTTTAGCCTTCCCGTTTCCGGCAGCATGATCTTCATGTATCCGCAGGTAAACGGGAAGAAATCAAACTTCTCTGTGCCTGTATGAACTGCGCCGTAGCCTTCATACCACTTTCGGAGAACCGTATTCTCTTCCACAATGCTCAGATTGATCACAATACAGTTTTGTTCCCGGGCTGTTTTCATGGCATGCTGAAGCAGTTTGCCGCCGATACCCCTGTGCCGGTATTCAGGCAGAACGGTGAGATTTCCCAGCTCGCATTTATTCTGATCCCTGGGAAGCAGGGAATAATAGCCGCAGATTATGCTGTTTTCTTCATCCAGAAACATGAGCCTGTGCTCGCTGTCCATATGCCAGATCAGTCGCTCTTC
>CAMKJS010000055.1 GCA_946413245.1 uncultured Clostridia bacterium | reverse complement strand
TACGGAGCTGAAAGTGGTTTGATTTCGTGACTACCTAAAAATCCGAGTTGTTGTGTTTAAGTAAGATTTCCGCAAAACACCGGTCCCGGTCAGGGGGCCGGTGTTTTGCATTCCTTGCCACGCTTCCCTGAATGTGGTATCATATTTGTTCCGGAAAGCCGGGGCAGCCGTCGTCGGTCTCTCCCTTTCCGGCGGAATCTCCTGTTCCTGAATCAGTTCCGTTCAGGATTGCTTCCGAAACAAACCGGGAAATTCCGGCTTGTTCCGGAATTGAACCGTTGAAAGAAGGGTATTGTTATGGATCATTACAGCAAGGCCCGTCGGGAAGGCCTTCGCGTTTATTCAGCCGCCGCGCAGGCGAATCAGCCCCCTTACCTTCCTGTGCTGGAAGAGAAAGTTCCCAATCTTTCCCAGCTCAGCCGTCTTTCCCTGGGTGTGCAGACCATTCCGCTGGATCGTGTAATCGGTTCCGTCTCCCAGGGCCGTTCCTATGCCTTTGCTTCCAATTTCCAGCCGATTCTGGAGCCCGGCAGCGAATTTGCTTCCAAGTGGGAACGCCTATACGGCAGCGTGGAGGAGAAGGGCGTAAGCCAGCCGATCACCGTGCTGGAATATATGGGCTGGTATTATGTCATCGAGGGAAACAAGCGCACCTCTGTCATGAAATCCATGGGTGCGGAGGATATCGACGCGGACGTCACCCGCGTGATTCCGGAACGGACCGGGGAGCCGGAAAACACAGCCTATTTTGAATACTGTGAATTTGCGAAAGAAACCGGGCTTTACAACATCCTGTTCACCCGTCCCGGTTCCTATCGCAAGCTGCTTTCCCTGCCCGGCCTTCGGGCCGGGGATACCTGGCAGCAGGAAGAAATTCTTTCCCTCCGGAAGCTGTATGCGTATTTCCACGCTGCCTATGTCAGCCTCATCCATGACCGGAACGCGATGCCGGCCGGAGACGCTTTCCTCACCTACCTCGTAGCCTTCGGTTATGCCAACCTGAAGGACGAGGATCTGGAAAAAACCAGGGAACGGATTCGCCTTCTGTCCAGGGAGTTTGAGGCCGGAGACCGGGTCAAGCTGGTGATGGATCCCTCTGAACAGAAGCCTGCTCCTCCCGTGCCGATTCTGGGAGCCCTGTTCCGGCCTTCCCGGATTAAGGCGGCCTTCCTGTTCACCCGTTCTCCCGAGGAATCCGCCTGGAATTACTGGCACAACCTTGGGCGGCTGGAAGTGGAGGAAAAGCTGGGGGACAAGGTGGAGACCACTACGGCTGTCATCCCGACCCGGGGCGATTTCTCCGGTGAAATCGATCAGCTGATCGCGAAAGGATATACCGCTGTCTTCGCCACTTCTCCGGTGATGCTGAACAGCTGTATCGAGCCCGCCCTGAAGCATCCGGAAGTCCGTTTCCTCTGCTGCTCCCTGCTTTCCAGCTATACCAACATCCGCACCTACTATATGCGCTTCTATGAAGCCAAATTCCTGCTGGGCCTGGCTGCCGGCATCCTTTCCAAAAACGGAAAAATCGGCTACATCGCCGATTTCCCGATCTTCGGGGTGCCCTCCGCGGCCAACGCGTTTGCCATCGGGGTGCGTATGGTCAACCCGGACGCGAAGATCTATCTGAACTGGTCCTCCGCGGTCTTTTTTGACACGAAGAATCCTTTTGTGGATCCCGAAATCCGCGTAATCTGCAACCGGGATATCACCGCTCCCACCTACAACGCCAGAGACTACGGCCTGTATCTGCGGGAGAACGGGGAAATCGTGAATATGGCCACACTGATTCTCCGCTGGGGCCCCTTCTACCGGCTGATGATTGAGCGCCAGCTCAGCGGCAATCTGCCGGCCTCGGAAAACCGGGATGCCGCGACCAACTACTGGTGGGGCCTGAATTCCGATATCCTGGATGTGGTCTTCTCCGCCCGCTTCGATCCTTATGCCATGCGTCTGATCAATCATTACCGCCAGGAACTGAAGGAGAACTCCTTCTCCCCCTTTGAGGGAGAGCTGCGGGATCAGTCCGGCCGGATTCGCTGTGAAGCGGACCGCCGCCTGACCCCCGCCGAAATCCTGTGCATGGATTATCTGGCGGACAATATCGTCGGCACCCTTCCCTCTCCGGAAGAAATCATTCCCACCGCCCGCCCGCTGGTGAAACTGCAGGGCATCGGCGGAGAACTGACGCCTGAACTCTCTTCCTTCAGCTGGGACAGAAAGTGAGAACCTGCCATGCGTATTCTGGCCATTGCGGATGAACCGGATCAGCGCCTGTGGGGTGACCGCTGCCGGGAACTGCTGAAAGATGTCGATCTGATTCTTTCCGCCGGAGACCTGTCCTCCTCCTATCTTTCCTTCCTCACCTGCTTTACCAGCGCGCCGGTCGTGTATGTCCGCGGGAATCACGATGATTCCTTCGAAAAAAAGCCTCCGGAAGGCTGTCTCTGCGCGGATGGCTGCGTGGTGCAGGTCAGAGGCGTACGGATCCTCGGTCTCGGCGGTTCCAACCGGTACCGTCCGGACGGAATCAATATGTACTCGGAAAAAGAAATGACCTCCCGCATCCGGAGCCTTCGCTCTCTGCTGCGTTCCACCGGCGGTTTCGATATCCTGCTGACGCATGCCCCGCTCCGGGGGTGCGGGGACCAGGATGATCTGGCTCACCGGGGCTTTTCCTGCTTCGGTCCCCTGCTGGAAAAATATACTCCCGCCGTCATGGTGCACGGTCACGTGCATCAGTCCTACACCGCCTGGTTCCAGCGGCAGCGAGAGTATCATGGTATTCCGGTCATCAACGCGTGGTCCAGCTATGTTTTTGATCTTCCGGAGACGCCTCATCCGAAGGAACCGACCCGCCGGGGGCTTCGCCGGATGCGGAAAGCCAGCGAAATTTAATGATTTTAAACGAATCCGGATTCCGGATTCATTTTTTTTATTGTCCCGGCACAGGCGGAAGCCATTCCTTCCCGGCAGGGAAAGGCTGTTCGTCTTCGTCCAGCATCCAGGCGCGGTGCTGGTCGTCAACAGTCATCTCCGGAGTCGGTATAAAGCGTTCCTGCGGCACATACAGCCCGATCGGCTCCCTGTTCAGAATGATCCGGACATAATCTTCGATGCAGGTCAGTTTTTTCTCCAGCACGACGCCGTATACTTCGTTGGGCGGTGACAGATGGTTGTCGGACCCCGCTGTCATCAGCAAGTTTTTCTCCAGTCCGTACGCCCTGGCGCGCACGTCTTCCACGGCGTCGTTCCCCGCGTTGGCCGCTTCGATTCCGTCCGCGAACCGGTCTCCCAGCCGGATTCTGTCCATGTACCACCGCAGCCGGAAGGGATGCGCCTGAATCACGCAGCCTCCGGCCTGATGCACCGCCTCCATCTGCTGCCGCCGCGTCCAGTGTTCCATCTCCGGATGCGCCTTCATGTATGCCTTGTCCAGTCCGTACAGCAGATATTCGTCTCCCGCGTAGTTCTGTTCCAGGCCGAAGAACACGTCCAGCCCGATCTTTTCCCCTTCTTCCCGGGCTTCCTCATATCCCTTGAAAAACAGATCGATCCGTTCCTCCCAGGGCAGGCTCCGGTCCACCGCAGTATTTCCGCCGAAAAAATGATCCGTCACGATGATTCCGGTAAACCCGATCTCCTTGTAGTAGCGCGCGTGTTCCTTTCCGGTGCTCTTTCCGCAGGCACTCCCGGAGCAGGTATGCAGGTGGGTTTCATACAAATACGGCATAGTGATCTCCTTCCCGCTTTTGTCCCGCTCATTATATTCCTCTCCGCCTCTCCGTGCAACAAAAAACGGAGGATTTCTCCTCCGCTTCACTCTCCACTACGTTCGCTCAATCGTCGTACAGTCGCCTTGGAGCGGCGTTTGTACTCGTTTCGCGCTAACGAGTTCAGGTCGCTCACTGAGCTGACGCTTCCCTCGCTCGCTCTTTACTCTTCACTCTCCACTCTTCACTCTCAACTCTCCACTCTATTTCAGGGCCTCCTGCCTCTCCAGCAAGGTTACCAGATACAGGAACTCTTCCTTGTAGCTGTCCCCTGTCACCGAGCCGCATCCGCGCAGCAGCTCCAGCGCCTGCGCCCAGTCCGCGCTGCCCTTCCATTCGTTGTCCCGCAGCAGCATCGCGGTTTCCGCCACGGCCGCGGCGAACTTCATGTTGTCGTTCAGCGCTTCCGTGATGATTTCCGGTTTCACGGGGTATTCGTACAGCTTGCTTTCCGTGCCTTCCGGTTCCTTCGCCCGGATCGCCACCGTCAGCATCTCGCCGTTCTCGGCACCGCCCTGCTCCTGCGCGTACCGGCTTCCGGCCGCCCCGAAATCGAAGTCCGAATCCGCCGGAACGATCTCGTACAGCGCGGTCACCCGATGCCCGCTGCCGATCTCTCCGCCATCCTTCTCGTCGTTGGCAAAGTCCTCCGCCGCCATGAGCCTGTCTTCGTAGCCGATCAGCCGGTAGCCGCGGATATAGGCCGGATTGAAGTCCAGCTGGATCTTCACGTCCTTCGCCACCGTCAGGAAAGTGCCTCCAGCTTCGGTTACCAGCGCCCGCCGGGCTTCATAGACCGTGTCGATGTACCAGCAGTTCCCGTCGCCGTAGTCCGCCAGAGCCTCCATCTTGTTATCCTTGTAGTTGCCCATGCCGAAGCCCAGGCAGGTCAGGCTGACGCCGCTCTTTTTCTTCTCGCTCACCAGGCGGGCCAGATCGCCTTCGCTGGTTACGCCCACGTTCAGGTCGCCGTCGGTCGCCAGCAGGATCCGGGTCACGCCACCCTCTTTCTGATACTTCTCCGCGATCTCGTACGCCCTGGTCAGTCCCGCTGAGCCGTTGGTGGATCCGTTTGCCTCCAGATCGTTGATCGCCTCCATAATCCGGGTTTTCTCACTGGCGGGAACGCCTTCCAGCACGACCCTGTCCTGACTGGCATAGGCCACGATGGATACCGTATCCTTCTCCGTCAGCTCTTCCAGCAGCAGCAGGAACGCCCGCTTCACCAGATCCAGCCTGTCCGAACCGAACATGCTTCCGGAGGTATCGATCAGGAACACCAGATGATACGGCGGCCGGTCTTCCTCCGCCACGGTCCGGGCCTGCAGGCCGATCTGCAGCAGCTTTGTCTTCTCATTCCAGGGGCAGGGGCCGCAGGCAATGCTCACGCCGAAGGGTTCCCCTTCAGCCGGCTGCGGGTAATCGTACCTGAAATAATTCAGCATTTCCTCCACCCGGATGCTGTCCGCCGGTACGCGTTCCCCGTTCAGCACCCTGCGGCGGAACTGGGCATAGGAGCTGGTATCCACGTCCGCTGCGAAGGTGGACAGCGGCGCGGTCGCCGTGCTCAGAAAGCCGTTGTTCTCGAAAGCGTTGTATTCGTCCGTCTCAAAGGGCATAAAGATGGGCATGGAGGTCGCCATGGGCCCGTACGCCATCCCTTTGCTCTGGTTGCTGATCGGCGAACCCATAGCCGGCATCGCGAACCAGGCACCGTCCTCTTCGGTCGCCCACATCTCCTCGTCCGCCTTTTCCTCCCACGGTTCCGTCTCCTGCTCCAGCACCTTCCAGGTCACCGAATCGACCATACCGGTCGCCAGCAGATCATGTTCCTGCTGGAATAGCAGCACCGCCGCCTCTGTTTCCTCGTCATACACGCCGTCCGGCGTCTTCTGCGAGTAATTGAGTTCCTGCAGCCTGGTCTGAATCCAGCGCACTTCGTCTCCGCTGTCTCCACGCTGCCAGATTTTGTTTTCCTCGCCAAACGCTCCGGCCGCTGCCGTCAGCAGCAGGCATCCGGTCAGGATCAAAGCCCAAATCTTCTTCATCATTTTTCAGCACTCCTTTCAGGTTTGTTTCCCGGTTCATTCAAAAAGACGAAGAACTTCTTCGAAAAGTTCCCCGTCTGATAAACATTTTTTCACTCACCACTCTCCACTCTCCACTCTCCACTCTTCACTCTCCGCAGAGGGTTCAGCCCGGGAAACAGCTTCCAGCAGCCCAGGCACAGCGCTCCGTACACCGCGATCCCCGTTACAGTCTGCGCCCCGAGGGTCAGCCAGTTCTCCTCCGGCAGCAGCCGGCCTGTCAGACGCACACATAGCAGCATCACGGTTCCGAACACCGCGTACACCCCCACGTATCGGAGATACTGCCTGTACGGCAGTTCTTTGCGCAGAATCAGATACTGCACCAGCGGTACCGTGCCCTCCGCCAGCAGCGTTCCTGCTACGGCACCCATGCTCTTCCATACAGGAATCAGGCAGGCGTTGGCAATCAGATTCACCACCGCTCCGGAAACCACGCTGCGCACGAAGATCCCGTCCCGCTGCTGGGGCAGTACCACCTGCGTGCGGATCACGTTGGCAAAGCCGATCATGATCAGGGTCACCGCCAGCGGCGCCATCAGCGTACCGGAGTAGCGGAAATCCTCCCCGTAGAAGAGCGGGGCAAACCGGTCTGCCACCGCGGCCACGCCGAACGCCAGTGCGCAGACCATCGCCATGACAGCGTTCATGCTCCGGTCGATATGGATCCGGATTTCTTCTGTCTGCCCCTGTTGCTGCATGTGCGCCACCTTGGGCATCATGACCGTTCCGATGGCTGAAATAAAACCGCTCAGGCAGTAAATAATCTTTTCGGCGTTCTCGTAGAGACCGTTCTCAGCCGTGCCCGCGATGGCGCTGACCATTACCTTGTCCATCGTGCGGTATACGTTCACCGCCATCACTGAGATAAAGAGCACCGCGCACGGCTTCAGATGCGTCAGGCTCTCCCGCAGCGGTACCGGACGGTACCGGACCCGGCCCCGAAGGCTCAGCATGCAGCTCAGGTTTCCGGCTACTGTCGCCAGCCCCCATACCAGTCCGTATATCCACAGGTCCCCTTTTCCCCGCACAAAAAGGAACACGCAGCCCGCGGCCGCCAGCTTCACAAAGGTGTTCCGCAGGGCAATGGGCCGGAACTGATCCAGCCCCATCAGACACCAGTCAAAGCTGCACAGGCAGCTCACGCTCATCCAGGTCAGGTGAAAGGCGATCTCCTTTTCCTCCCCGGCCACCAGGAATACATACCCCAGCCACACCGCCAGCGTCGTGCCGGCGACGATCCACTGCATCTGGAGAATGGCGGAAAACGTCCTGTCCAGCCGTTCCCGGTCGTCCCGGACCTGCGCGACGGCGCGGACGCCGTAATCGTTCAGGCCCAGCATACCGATCAGCACAAAAATGTAAGAGACGCTCCAGGCATAGGAATACAGCCCCACGCCGTCCGTTCCGACCGTCCGGGAGAGGTACGGCGCCGTCACCAGGGGCAGCAGCACCGAGAACATCCGGTAAGCGACGTTGTACGCCGCGTTCTTTTTCGTGTTCATTTCACTGATTCAGTCCTGTCCCCCTCATTCGTTCCGCTCTCAACTCTTCACTCTCCACACTCAACGTCTTAGAGGTACAGGATGGCGGTCGCGAAGCCGAAGTACACCAACAGGCTCAGGGCATCCACGATCGTCGTGATGAACGGGCTGGCCATCACAGCCGGATCAAAGCCCAGCTTCTTCGCCAGCATCGGCAGCGTACAGCCCACAATCTTCGCGCACAGCACGGTCACCAGCAGCGTCAGGCTCACCGTCAGCGCCACGGTCACGGTCACGTCCTGCGTCTGCAGCAGCAGGTGATCCACCAGCATAATCTTCGCGAAACACAGGATCGCCAGCGCCGTGCCGCACAGCAGCGCCGTCCTGGTCTCCTTCCAGATCACCTTCAGAATATCCGGAAATTCCAGCTCGTTCAGGCTCAGGGCACGGATCACCGTAACCGAAGACTGGGAGCCGGAATTACCGCCGGTGTCCATCAGCATCGGAATAAAGGCGGTCAGGCAGACCATCACTTTCAGCTTGTCCTCAAAATGCGTGAGAATCAGCCCGGTGAACGTGGCGGAAATCAGCAGCAGCGACAGCCAGGGAATCCGGTGCCGGAACAGGTCAAACGGCGAGGACCGCAGGTAGGTCTTGTCGCTCGGCGTCATACCGGCCATGATTTCCATGTCCTCGGTAACCTCGTCTTCCATGACGTCCATGGCGTCGTCGAAGGTGACGATTCCCACCATCCTGTTGTCCCCGTCCACTACAGGGATGGCCAGCAGGTTGTATTTGCTCATCATCTGCGCCACTTCTTCCTGGTCGGTATGCGTGGTCACGGTGATGAGGTTGCTCTCCATGATGCTGTCGATGGTCTGCAGGTCGCTGGGGGCCAGCAGCAGGCTCTTGACTGAGACAGTACCCACCAGAATCCGGTTCTCCAGGACATAGCAGGTATAGATGGTCTCCTTGTCCACGCCGGTCCGGCGGATACGCAGAATCGCGTCGCCCACCGTCATGTTCGGCGACAGCTTCACGTATTCCGTGGTCATCACCGATCCGGCGCTGTTTTCCGGATACTGCAGGATCTCGTTGATCTCCTTGCGCATTTCCGGGTCTGCCTGGGCCAGAATCCGCTGCACCACGTTGGCGGGCATCTCCTCCACGATGTCCACCGCGTCGTCCACGTACAGCTCGTCCATCACCTGGCGCAGCTCGCTGTCGCTGATACCCCGGATCAGCGCTTCCTGCTGGTCGCTCTCCATTTCCACGAAGCTCTCCGCTGCCAGTTCCTTGGGCAGCAGCCGGAACAGCAGCGGCAGCTTCTCCGTCTCCACGCCGGAGAAAACCGCCGCAATGTCCGCCGGATTCATGGTCACCATCACGTCACGGATGGTTGTGTACTTCTTGTCTGCCAGAAGTGTCTGTAAAGTGTTTTCCATTGTGACAGAATGCTCCGCCATACTCGTCCCCTCCCATTTTGTCAGAATGGTCAATACCGGGTCCGGTCCTCCTCATTTCGCACAAAAACGAAGCCTGCGTCCCTCCCTTTGGGCACGCGTGGCTCGGTTTTCTATGAGGCTGGCCGAAGTTGCGGATGGCATCCGGAACGAACGAAGAAATGAAGCCGGCGGCACTTTGGTCTGCCGCTGATGAAGCTTATGAAACGGGGACCGGGAACGTCAGAACGTTCTTCTCCCCGGTTCTTCGCCCAACCGGTATGCCGCTGCTACTCCCAGCGTCCATGACATTCCCTCCCTGTTATTTTTTCGCGCACGGGAAAAACACATCTCCCGATGAACATACCTATTATACCTTCCCCCCACCCGAAAAGTCAATCAAAGTTTTCTACACTCCTCTCCACCAAAGGCTCCTAAGGCTCCCCTTATTGTAAGGGGAGCTGTCGGCTTCGCCGACTGAGGGGATATTATACTTGCCTGTGTTTTTATCTGCAACATTTTTGTAATTTTATGTTGACTTTTGCAACATTTTGATGTATCATTATCCACGCAGGAGGGGATAGTATGAGCACGCAGGATTACGGTTCAGTCATTCGCGCCCGCCGCGGCGCACTGGGGCTGAATCAGGCGCAGTTGGCGTCCCGCCTCGGTGTCAGCCGTAACACCGTCGCCGGGTGGGAAACAGGTCATTCCAGGCCTGACCTGGCTACGCTCCCTTCCCTCTGCACCGCCCTGGGGATCTCGGTAGACGCGTTTTTCGGCCTCGAGAAGCAGCGCACAGCGGAAGAGTCCCGCTTCCTGAAGCTCTTCTTCTCCCTGGATGAGCGGGATCGGGAAGCCCTGGAATGGCAGATGCGCGGTCTCCTGGCCGGCCGCAAACGGCAGAAAGCCGCCCCTCTGTCCGTGGCGCCTCGTGTGGTTTCCGTGTTTGTCAGTGATCTCGGTGCTGCTGCCGGCTTTGGCGCTGCCCTGGGAGAGGCTCAGGGAGAGCGGATGTTTCTCCTGGCGGATGAGGAGACGGAGCAGGCGGATGAGGTCATCACCGTTTCCGGTCGCAGTATGGAGCCCACTTTTCTGGATGGGGATCAGGTGCTGGTTAAGCACACGGGCTCTCTCCGCCCCGGAGAAATCGGGATTTTTCTGGTGGATAATGAGGGTTATATCAAAGAGTATCGGGAGGACGGGCTCCATTCCCATAATCCCGCCTTCCCCACCATGGTTTTCGATGAAGGTCAGTCAGTCCGCTGTGTCGGCAGGGTGATCGGAAAGCTCCGGCCGGAGCAGATCCCCGATGAAGAACAGCTTCGCCTGGTTCAGGCCGAAGAGAAGTAAGCAGGAGGATAAAAGAATGAGCAGAATGAATGATGAAACGATCCGGAGGATCAATCAGGCGTTGTATTTCACCTCGGGGGAACGGTATGAAACCCCGGCCCTGCGTCCCTGGCAGTATGTGCAGATGGAGTATGATCGGGTAGGTCTCCTGCCGCCGCCTTCTCTTCCCCATTTTGACTCGATTGAGGATGCCCAGATCTGGATGTGCATGGACACGGAATACAATCTCCGTCTCCGGGAAATCAGCCGTCCCATCGCTGTCTGATATTCCTCTCCTTCCTGTTTTCCCTGCGGTTTTTTCTTCCGCAGGGAATTTTTTTTCAGTTGTACTGTTATTATCCTCGTATTTATGGTTTAATGGATAACAACCGGCTAAAGGAAAAGGAGGCAGCCAAGTGGATCAGTCGAATCTGGAGCGATCATGCGGCGCGATTGTCTTCACCCGGAAGGATGGGGAAATCCTGTTTGTCGTCGTGCAGGAAATGGCAGGCGCGTACAGCTTTCCGAAAGGTCATATGGAAGGCAGCGAGACGGAAGCCGAAACCGCACGCAGGGAGGTTTATGAGGAAATCAGAATCCATCCCGTATTTCTGGACGGTTTCCGCGCGCAGGATGAATACGACCTGGCAGAGAGGCCGGGCTGGCGCAAACGGGTAACATATTTCCTCGCTGAATACGGCGGAGAGCCGCTGGTGCCCCGTCCCGGGGAAATCAGGGGCATTCAGCTTCTTCCGTATGAGCAGGCTCTGAAGTGCTTCGAGCATGAAGGCACCCGCCAGGTCCTGACTCAAGCATACACCGCCGCAAAGCTTCATGCAGGCATATGCTATCAGCCATAAAGCCTCCCCTTGTTGCAAGGGGAGGTGGCCCATCAGGGCCGGAGGGGATAAAAAATTTTCAACAGGAGGTCTTCCCTATGAAAATCGGATTCTTCAAAATCATTCTGATACTATTTCTATCCCTTTTGATCTCTCTGGGCAGCGTCGCGGCAGCCGCGGAAGCAAAGGAGGAACCGCAGGTGACAGTCTACTTCCCCAACTGGAATGTGTATTCAGACAGCCGGAACCAGGTCAGGAACCTGCCGTGGGACAGGCTGGACTGCGTCAACCACGCTTTCTGGAAAGTGGCTCCCCGGGACGGCGGCTTTGCGCTCGTTTCCACCGATCCCTGGGCGGATACGGATCCGGATAATCCCCTTGCGCATTTTAAGCAGTACGCGGAATGTGCGGAAAAGTATCCCGATGTAAAAATCCTGATCTCCATCGGCGGCTGGACAGCCTGCGGTTACTTTTCCGAAATGGCGCTGACGCAGGAAAGCCGCGCTTCGTTCATCCAGAGCTGTCTGGATACCCTGGACGCCTACCCCTTCCTTTCCGGTCTGGATATTGACTGGGAATACCCGGGGGTGGCCCGGGCAGGCGGAGACGGGGATGAAGGAAACCCTGTCCTGGGAGATGACAAAACCAATTACACCCTGTTCCTGAAGGAGCTCCGCGAAGCGCTGGACGAGCATTTCGGGCCCGGCAGCCAGATCCTTACTGTTTGCGCGGGGGCATCCCTTTCCACCCTGCGTCATCAGAACTATGCCTCCCTGCATCCTTATGTGGACCGGATCAATCTGATGACCTATGATATGGCCGGATCCTGGAATTCCTTCACCAGCCACCACACAGCCCTTCTGGGCAGCGGCTCCGCGGATACGGCTGTAAATCACCTGCGGAGCCATGGCGTTCCGGACAGAAAAATCGCCATCGGTTCTCCGCTGTACAGTCACGGCTGGAAGCTGAATCAGCTGAATCAGAATATCGTCGGATCCGCCGCGGTAAGCCTGAGCAACGGGGATCTGACCTGGCGAGAACTGCTTCCCCTGGAACAGGCCGCCGTTCCGGAAGGCACCCCCGGATGGCACACGGGCTACGATCACCAGGCGGAAGCGGCGTATTTATGGAATGACGATCCCTCCTCTTCCGATTATCTCACCTTCTACACTTACGATAGTACCGTCTCCCTGCAGGCAAAGCTGGCCTACATCAACAGCCAGAATCTGGGCGGTCTGATCGTCTGGCAAGTGCACGGCGACAGTGCGGATGCGGACTGGCCCATGATCACCCTCATGCACGAATCCCTGCACCATTGACAGCCACAGACAAAAAGAGAGAGTCTCCATTTAACCGGAGGCCCTCTTTTTTGTTGATTCTTGCCCTCTGTCAACTACACGGACAGCATCCCTTGCCACAAACGTTTCTCCCAAAGCCTCCCCTTGTGGCAAGGGGAGGTGGCCCTTTAGGGCCAGAGGGGATAGCTCCCCTCAATCGTCGAATTCCTCGAATCCTTCCCCGGCTTCTTCAGAAGCCTCTTCTTCGAGATCCTCTCCGAAGTAGGCTTCCAGTATCGCCTGCGTCCAGGTGACGTGAGCCGTAATATAATAGTTCTGCAGCTGCGAGGTATAGAAGTCAAAGTAAATATTCGAGTACAGCGGAATCGTCGGCAGCACTTCGTTGTACCGCTCCTGGAAGCTGATCCACTTGCTCACGTAGTCGTACACGTCCAGCGGATCCGTCTTCCGCATGTTCACCGCCCGGTACCACAGATCCTCGTCATCGGAGTAGGTATTGTTCCAGATCTCATGGTGCGCCGTCTTGTCCGTGCTGTACGTGATCGACGGATCCACGATCACGTGGAAGTTCGTCGCCAGATAGATCATGTCTGTCGTCCGTTCCTTCTCCCGGTAATAGGACTTCAGCAGCTCTTCCATGTCCTCCGGCACCAGCGTCACCTTGATGCCCACTTCCGCCAGATTATCCAGGAAGTTCTCGTTGATCGTGTCCACGATGTGGTTCCCCCGCGGATACATCAGCGTCAGGTCCAGCGCCACCAGTTCCCCGTCGATCTCCTTGCACCGTACGTCGTCCACCCCCGCCTGGTATGCTTCCCCGTTCCGGTTCAGCGTCCACTTCGCGGAGTCCAGCAGCATGTTCGCTTTCTGGATACCGATCTTTTCCGTCCGGTCCGGATCGTTCTCCAGGTCATATACGTTGTAGTTCGTCAGGTTGTCCAGCGTCAGCATCTTCCACGCTGCCACCAGCTCGTCGTATTCCTCGTCCGTCGTGGCGTACATGTACTTATGCTTCGACCACTCTTCCAGATCTTCTTCCGTGTGGGTCTTGTCGTTGATGAAGTTGATCGGATACTCCAGCTGTCCCGTGCAGATCAGGTATTCCCACTGCTCGATGCTGTAGTAGCCGTTCACCACCAGCCCGAAGCCCTGGCAGTAAAATCTCGCTTTTCCTGTTACAAGTCTCTGTACAGTTATTTTTTCACATTTCTGGAGTATGATAAGACGTTTTCAGGATAATTTTGGACAGAATGCAACCCGAGCCGAATCTGATAGTACAAAAGGCAGGAACCCATCTGCCGGGTTCCTGCCTTTTGCGTCACATTTTGGGTTAACCGATCCCCTCATCCAGGGATTCCGGATCGTCTTCCCATTCTTCGTCCCACTCTTCGCTCCATTCTCCTCCCCGGGGCGGCAGATCATCCGGTCTTTCCTCCGTGGAAGGCGATTCTGATTCTTCGCAGCGGATCACGAATCCGTTTTCATCCAGTTCCGCTTCATAGCACTTCATGCCTTTCCATCTGCCGATGTAGCGCACGGTCAGACCATCCTGCTGCATCTCCCAGTCCTCGGTATAATCCAGGCCCAGATCCGGTTCATCCAGCTCCATATTGGCAAACTTGTGGGTGATGGCCACCTTTGCCATGTACGGGGCGCCCAGTGTTTCCAGTTCCGCGCTCCTCCAGACCACGGGCATCGAGAACTCCACGTAATGCGGGGTGTAGTCCACCTTATAGTACTCTGTGAATACGGTCTCCCCGGTTTCCGCGTCAATACCGACCACCGGGTCCGCCGCGGTGTCCGTCAGGATTCGCATGATCCATACCGGGTGCGGGTCAGCGCCTACCAGCGTACATGTGTTCACTTCCGCCACGCGCTTTCCGGTCGCTTTGATGCCCAACTCCTTCGCCTGCTGATGCTGAATCTTCACGGAGCTTTCCTCCGGATAGGTGGTGGCCTTCAGCAGCTTTGCCTCCAGGCTCTCCGGTTCCATTCCGGCCATATCCTTACTCAGCTGCACCCAGACGGACTGGTCCCATTCTCCGAAATAGCCGTATGTCTGCCAGTAGCGGCTCCAGAGATTGTCGCCGTTCAGTTCTTCCGTATCCACTTCAATACCGGTCACTTCCCCGTCCATGGAAACCTGGGCGGAAGCGTTCCCAAGCCGGATGTCCTTTGCCTTGAAATTCACAAACCAGGAATACAGTCCGTCCGCCATCTGCTCGTACTTCTCCTCGTTCAGCAGATCCAGGTCCGGATATTCCTTTTTAATCCCATCCGCCGCCAGCCGGATGACCTCGCTCCGGCGGAGAATCCCTTCCCACGCTTTTTCGTAGGCCGCTTCCGGCGCATAGGCAAACGCTTCAGAATCGTCCGCGCCCTGTTTGCGGGAGCTGACGACTTCTCCGGTCGTGCTGTTGACGGTTACGGCGAACAGGCCGGCAGAATCATCCTCTTCTTCTTCCTCAACCGGATAGATCCTAAAGGAAACCAACCAGAGCCTCTCGCCTTCGTATTCCGTCAGGATCGCCCCGTCCAGGGCCGCGCGGGAGTTGCCGAGCGTCTCTTTTGCCTTCTGGATCGCGGTTTCCTTCGGGAGATCCCCTTCTCCGGGTTCGGGATACCCGGTCATCCGGTACGCTCTCAGCGGCTGCGAATCCCGGCTGTTCGTCCCGATTACCGATTTTTGCAGCATCTCGTGGAGCTTTCCCCAGATTTCCTGAGCCCAGTGTCCCTGCTCCCAGGTATAGATGGCACGGAACGCATCCAGAAGCTCTTCCCCGGTATAGGGCTGCGTCCAGTCCGGAATGTTCGCCCAGACATCCGCGGTTCCCACCGGGTCGCTGTCCATAAAGCTGACAGAATACTGCCCGTGATCCAGATCCCGGGGATCCAGCGTAAAGTTCCACCCGGCGCCGGACGGATCGTCCGGATCCATCATATAAAACTGCCGGCTCAGCTGCCAGATGCTCCGATCCTCCAGCGGAAGCTCCTGCCCGTATTCCTCCCGGATCTTCCGGAAAGCGAAGGCTTCCGCGTCCTCATAGGTCATATTGTCCTTCCCGGGCAGGTAACTGATATACGTCTCCCGGAACCCGATCTTGACCATCAGCCGCTCAAACCAGTCCTGCTCCTCCAGCGTCCAGGTATAGAAATATCCTCCGAAAGCCTGGCGGCAGATCTCCATGATCACTTCTTCCTCGTAGTAGCCCTGTCCGTTCTGCAAGGCCTGCATGATCCGGTTGTTTTCTTCCAGTGTAATTCCGTTCTCATTCAGGCTGCGCACCAGTTCAGCCAGCTGCTCCGCGTCAAAGGACTCGTTGACGCCCGCGCCGGCGTCGTTCTCCACTGCCAGCGGAACGGCTACCTGTTCCAGCACTTCCTGGTGGGTCAACAGCGTCACAGCCACGGACGCCGCGACCAGCAGCACCAGCACGATCGCCAGCACCAGGCCGGTTGATAATTTCTTTTTCACTTTTGTCTCTCCTTCCCGGGCACGGGCGGAAACACGCTGAAACAGCCAGGGATCGCCGTTCAGTCCGGACAGCGTGGTATCAATGGCTTTATGCATTCTCTCTCTGCTCAGATCCTCACGCATCCTGATCCCTCCCTTCCAGCAGATTCCGAAGCTTTTCCCGGCCTCTCCGCAATCGGTGAGATACGGAAGACTGGGCAATGCCCAAGGCCTCGGCGATCTCCTCCGTGCTCATATCCTGATAGTAGTATAGAAGTATCACTTCCCGCAGCTTGCGCGGCAGCTTCATCACAGCCATGGAAAGATCCAGATCCTCCGTGTCCGGCTGGACAGTCCCGGCCGGGAGCATCTCCGGCGTGACCCTGCGGTCCGTGTGCCGGAACCAGGCTCCCCGCTGGAAATCCCTGCAGGTGTTCACCGCGATATGGGCCAGCCAGGTTTTTTCGCTGCTGTCGCCGCGGAACTGCGCGAAACCTTTGTATGCCTTCAGGAACGTCTCCTGCACCGCGTCCTCCGCGAGGGCTCTGTCCTGAAGCTGGATATAGCACAGGCGAAGAAGCGGTGTCTGATATTGTTCGATCAGTCTCTCGATGGTTTGATCCCGCAGGCTGCCCGGATCCTTGGCAGCATCCATGGGACGCACCTCCTCTCCAAAGGGTTTTCATGAATATAGACGGTTCATCACAGGAATTATATCGACGGGATGAAAACTTTTTTCCGGCAAAGAAGATCCGGCTGCGGCATCTGTGCCGCAGCCGGCCGAAAAAACAAAACGATGATGGCCGGGCTCTCAGCCTTCTCCTTCCAGCAGATCCTGGATGATCACTTCCGGCGGCAGCGGAGTCCAGTGCCCCGGCAGACAGATCTCCGGAGCGGTTTTTCGCACGGTCTCAGCCAGTTTGTCCGCCAGTGCCTGATCCATGGTCCAGTCCGGAAACGCGCCTCCGGTGCAGTCGCCCAGGAGCAGCACTTTCTCCTCCGGAACTTCGATCAGGGTCGAATCGTCCGTGTGCGGCGCCTCCGCCTGGAAGATCCGCACAGGGCAGTTGCCTGCGTCCAGCAGCATTTCTCCCCGGAAAACCAGATCGGCGAGGGTGATGATCACCGGCTTGTCATGCGCGTATTCCCGCCGGATCCGGTCGTCCATCGCGAGGAAAAAGCCGGTCCCTTCCTTTTCGATTCTATCCCGGAACTCCGCGAGATACCGGTTCGTCCGTTCGTTGGCCAGGCAAAGGCCCTGCACCGCGTGCATCCCGAAGGTATGGTCCCAGTGCCAGTGCGTCAGCACGGTCAGTTTCGGCAGCGGCAGACCGGCTTCCTCCAGGACCCGGTAAAACGCCTGGGTGTGTTCCGCGGAATGCCCGGCATCCACGGCCAGGCTCCATCGGTCTCCGCGGATATAGCTGAGGTTGGGGCGGTCCCGCTCCTCCTCATAGGGGTATACCCAGATCCGTTCCGTCAGTCTGGTCAGTTTATCAGCGGACATCGTGATCCTCTCCGTTCTTCTCCGTTCTGCAGTTTTCAGCACCGGTCGGCGCCGACAGCCGCCAGGAACTGCTTCGCGATATACATGCAGCCGGTTTGATTCGGATGCACCCGGTCCCACGCGATATTGGTCGAATGCATATACCGGAACAGCTTATCCCATCCCGTCTGCAGATCCACGAAGGTCAGCCCGTGCTTTTCCGCCAGCTTCCGGACGATGGCGCCGTACTCGTCCATCCTGGCGCGCATCGCATCCTGCCGGTTGGGCTCCATATAATACGGAGCCATCAGGATCATCCCCTTCACATGGGGCAGCGTCGTCAGAATCAGCTTCTCATACGTCTCTTCAAACTCTTCCGGAGGGACATGGGTTTCCGGCATCTGGGGGCTGTCAAACTGTCTCCACACGTCGTTGATACCGATAAGCACGCTCACCCAGTCAGGCTTGCGGTCCATCACGTCAGTCTGCCACCTGGCCTTCAGATCGCGCACCTGGTTGCCGCCGATTCCCATGTTCACGACCCGCAGCCCGAGTTCGGGATACATACAGCCCAGCAGCGCCCCGGCACAGGCCACATAGCTGTGCCCCCAGGCGTTGAAGAGCCCTTCGCCCACCGGTTTCGCGCGCTCATAATCCGAGATGGAATCGCCGATAAACAGTACGGTATCGTTTTTCTCAAACAACATCCCTTTTCATCCTTTCCAATGCGATTGATTGTCGCCTACAGCCTGCATTATAGAGAATAACACCATATTTTTCAACTGCATGCATCGGTAATCCGGCGCGCAACGCCTGCTACCGCTGAGAGACGGTGAACAGCGAATAGAAATAGCCTTTTTTGTCCATCAGCTCGTCGAAACTGCCCTGCTCCAGCACTACGCCGTTTTTCAGCGTAAACAGGCCTGTGCAGCGCCGGAGAATGTTCTCGTCCAGATCGTGGGTAACGATCACCCGGGTGTAGCCGTCCAGCTTCAGGATCGCGTCCAGCACTTCAAAGGAGGTCTCGGCGTCCAGGGAGGCAGTCGCCTCGTCGACGAAAAGCACCGGCGTCTTGCGCAGCAGCGCCCTGGCAATGGAGATTCGCTGCCGTTCCCCGCCGGAAAGCCCTGCCCCGTTTTCTCCGCAAAGATAGTCCTCTCCCTTTTCGCTGATCAGTTTGCTGAGGCCGGACATGCGCACCGCCCTGTCCACCTCTTCCTCGGGGAATTCGGAGAACATGGTGATATTATCCCGGATCGTGCTGTTAAACACGAACACGTTCTGCTGAATAATGGACACCAGATCGTAGAGCGAACCGGCGGAGACGTTCTTCAGTTCCTTTCCGTCATAGATGATCTCGCCCTGATAATCCTTCGAGGAAGCCATGAGCAGATTCAGGATGGTCGATTTGCCGCTGCCGGAGCCGCCGACCAGGGCGTAGCAGCCGCCGGCGCCCAGTTCCATATCGACGTCACGCAGAACAGCCTTCTCCGCCTCGTAAGCAAAGCTGAGGTTCCGGATCGAGATTCCGTCGGTGAGCCTGGGCTCGATATGCTCTCCCTCGTCGGGAACGTTCCGGTTGAGGGCCTCGGCCAGCTTGTCGATGAGGCTGAAAGAGGATTTCGCCCCGGCGTAAAAAGTCGGGAATGCCTGAATCGGACCGAGAACATAATTCAGCAACTGCACGAAGACAATGGCCGTACCGCCGGTGATGCCGCTGTTGCCGGAAAGCGCCATGGCGGCGGCGACGAAAAACACACCGAACTGCAGCACGCCGCCGGCGATTCCGGAGGAATAGCCGACCAGGACGCCGATCCCTGTACGTTTCTTCGACGCTTCCGCGACGCTTTCGTTCTGTTCGTCATGGATACGGGCGATGTTTCGCTCTGCCTTGGAGCTCTTGATGACCGTGAAACCCGTGAGCGCATCCTTGAGCATGGCTGTATACCGTTCTTTCCGGTCGGAAACGATTTTTTCGGCCTGTGCCGCCTTGTTGCCGAACACGACAGAAACGATAATCGGCAGCAGAGAGAAGCCGATGGAAACGAGGGTCAGCAGCGGGCTGTACCACAGCATGAGGCCCAGCGCTCCGACGAACGTGATGCCTGTCGTAATGGTGCTCTGCAGCGGCGAGATGAAATCCCGTTCGATGGTGTTTACGTCGTTGGACAGGGCGGAAAGATAAAGGGAAGTGTTCTCGCCGGAGAATGCCTGAATGCCCTTATCCAGCAGTTTGCCGAACACATATCCCCGGTACTGCCTCATGGCTTTGGCACGGAAGCGGGAAAGGAAAACATAGTCGATCACCGCGGCAAGCAGCATCACCGCAAGCCCTCCGCCCGCGATGGCCAGAAGTGTGCCGAAGGTGAACCGGCTAGTGCCGGAGATCAGGTCGACGATCTCCTTGATGAGCCAGGAGATAATCAGCTGCCCGGCAGCCATGCATGCCGCTGAGAGCACGGTCATCACCAGGTTGAACCCGTTATCGCGGAATAGTTCCCGCAGGAAGGGGCGGCGCAGTGCCCTGATTTCTTTTTTGTTCATATTCGCTCCTCTCAGGTTTTCGATGGTTCCGGAATACCGTCGGGAGTCCGTTTCGTTCCGCAGCGCTGGCGATGCAGGAGCAATCCTTGCCTGTTTGCCGGTCTCTCTTGCGTTCTCCCGTTCTGTTTCTCGCTCGGTTGGCGTTCATTATATCAAAATCTGCAGAAAACCACAAGTTTCCGAATGCTCCAGGGATGTCCGCTATCATCCAAAAGTGATAATGTTTCCGAATGCTCCAGGGATGTCCGCCGGCCGTGTTTCCCGCACGGCACAAAAAAAGCTCCCGGAGCCTTATTTTTCAAGGTTCCGGGAGCAGTGAGCCCAGCTGGATTCGAAACGCTTCAATCGTCACAGTTCTCCACTGGTTTATAACCTCTTTTAAACCCCATTACCAAATACTACATGATTCCCCGTATCCGTTCAGTGTGATTCAGCGTTCAAACTGCACATTCCTGATCATCAGACGGTTTGCCAGGAGAATTCTGATCAGGCGTTGTGAACTGAGTCATCACTTCTTCAGGGATTTGATCCGGATCAGTAATGCCATGTTCGCGCATATACGTATCGTATGCCCGCAGATTGAAACGTAGTGGTTTATGCGCAATATATGGATTGTTTTCCGCAATATATTTATTTACAATGTCCTGATGCCTGCTAGAAGGTTTCATCTGACCATACATAATCGTATACCTCCATAATCTTCCTCATATTGTCGCCATTAATCATAAGCGCATACTGCTATGACAACCAGCTTACAATGCTGGACATCAGCAAGAACACCGCGCTGACAGTGCTGCACTGCTATTCCAACCAGCTGACGACGCTGGACGTCAGCAAGAGTATTCAGCCTGGTCGGCGATCAAGAACAAGAAGACGAAGTAAAGCAGTTTACTCGGCCGGAGCAAAACAGCTCCGCCTGATTTCAGTATGGAGATCAACTCTGCCGGATACATTCAGGGCTGACTGTTTGCACTGAAGAATCGATCATACAGAAGGCAGCATATAACGGAATTGCTTTGATATTGTTTTCCATTCCGAAGTTCTTTTCAGAAATACGTATAGCATATGCAGGATTAAACAGGTGCATGTATTCATTCAAACTGGCTGATGTTACATGTTCACCGCTCTTTACTTCGATTGGGATCAGTTTTCCGTCGATTGAAATAATAAAATCAACTTCCTTGGTGCCTTTATCATTCCGCCAAAAATACGGCTTAAAGCCTGAACGTATCAGTTGCGTATTCACATAGTTTTCAGTCATTCCACCTTTGAAATCTTCCAGTTCATCCTCCATATAAAGAACATCCTCTGCCCGGATATCCTTTTGTGCACATAGCAGGCCTGTATCGGAAAGATAAATCTTAAAATCATCAATATCCTTATAATTCTCCAGCGGTTTCATAATTGATTCTGCTCGGTATACCCTGGAAAGCAAATTGGCTGAAACGAGCCATTCGATTGCATTTTCATATTCAGCTGCCCGGGCACCGGTTTTGATCATTTTATACTGAAAGCGAGTATTTTTCTTGGAAAGCTGCACTGCAGCTGTTCCGTACGTCATGCGCGTTTTTTTAATTTCATTGCTGCTTTCCTGATATTTACTCATATCGTCCAGATAATCCATCTGGATTGTTTCCAGGATATGCCTTG
>CAMKJS010000054.1 GCA_946413245.1 uncultured Clostridia bacterium | reverse complement strand
CAGGCCATAACATATATTTTTAAAGGAGGCATCTCATCCATGAAGAAAATTCTGGCTCTGTTCCTGGCTCTCACCATGCTGCTGGGCGCTGTAAGCGCCTTCGCGGCGGAAGACCTTCCCCGTGAGGAAACCCTGTACTTCGGCGGCCAGCAGTGGGATCCCATCGTCGGGTATAACCCGCTTGGGGATAACATGAACAATGGCCTGATCCTGTCCGCGGCTCCCCGCGGCGCCCGGACCACCATGTTCGAAACCCTGTATATGTACAACGCTCTGGACGGAAAGCTCTATCCCCTGCTGGCGGACGGAGATTATGTCTGGAACGAAGACCTGACCGAGCTGACCCTGAAGATCAAGCCCGCCGCCAAGTGGTCTGACGGAACCCCCGTCACCGCGGACGACGTGGTCGCCACCTGGGACGTCAGCGTCAAGCTGCAGAACGGCACCTACACCGGCTATGCTCCCTATATCGAGGCTATTGAGAATGTGGACGGCGCTGTGCTGATCAAGGCCAAGAAGAACGACGAGGGCAAGCCCGCCAACCCCCTGCAGGTGCTGAATTTCCTGAGCGGTGTTTACATGGTTCAGAAAGCCTGGGCGGAAGACCTGTGCGCGAAGCACAATGACGACGCTACTGCCGTCCGCACCGATCCCACCCCCGACGCCGTGTACTCCGGCCCCTATGGCCCCTATTTCGCGAACGACCAGCTGGTTGCCTTTGTCCGCAACGACAATTACTGGGGACAGGATGCCTCCATGTGGGGCAAACTCCCTGCTCCGAAGTACCTGGCCCACACCATTTACAAGGACAACGATGCGACTCTGATCGCCTTCCAGGCCGGCCAGATCGACGTGGATCAGCAGTTCATCGCCAACGTGCAGAAGCTGTGGGAAGAGCAGGGCCTGCCGGTTGCGACCTACATTGACGAAGCTCCCTACGGCATCTGCGCCACCATGCCCACCGCCTGGTACAACATGGACATCCCGGTAATGCAGGTGAAGGAACTGCGCAAAGCCATCGCGATGGCGGTTGACTACGACAATATCATCGAGAACGCCATGACCAACCAGAGTCCCTCCTTTGCTCAGGTGCCGCGTTCCGTCATGAACCCCACCGATGGTGAACAGGCTCTGTATGACCATGATGCCGTGAAGGATCTGCAGTGGGTCGGTAAGGACATCGAAGGCGCCAAGGCGCTGCTGGATGCCGCCGGTATCGTGGACAGCGACGGAGACGGCTGGCGTGAATACGATGGCGCCAAGATCAGCCTGAAGGCCTGCTGCCCCGACGGATGGACTGACTGGCAGGCTGCCATGAACATGGTTGCTGAAGCCGGCAAGGCCATCGGCGTGGAAATCATCGCCACCTTCCCCACCTGGGATCAGTATCAGACCGTATTTACCAAGGGTTCCCAGACCGAGTATGAAATCTTCATGTGGAGCCCCGCCGGCGCTGAACCCGCCGCTCCGTGGAGCCGCGTACGTGCTCTGATGAGCTCCGAATTTGTCGGCGTCGACAACAACTGGTCCGGCAACTTCGGCCACTACAAGAACGACCGGATCGACGAGATCATTAAGCAGATCCCGCTGACCACGGATGAAGCCGAACTGAAAGCTCTGTACACTGAAGCCACCAAGATCTATCTGGAAGAAGTTCCGAGCTTCTCCCTGATGTATCGCCCCGAAGTGTTCCACGCCGTGAATGAAACCGTGTGGACCGGCTATCCGGAAAAGGACGACGGAAACAACATCCCGCCCATGGACTGCACGGATGGCTACGGCATTGCTGCCCTGTACAACCTGGAGCTCGTAAAGTAATCCAACAATAATCCGGCGGCCATGATCTGCCCGATGGCGGGTCATGGCCGCTTTTCAGTCGAGGGAGGCAGAACGCAATGACGAAGGGCATGCGGAAATACTTCAAAAAGAAGATTTTCTGGTTTGTCATCACCTTTATTGCCGCGGTTGTCCTGAATTTTATCCTGCCGCGGCTGATGCCCGGCGACCCGGTCAACTCCATTGTCGGCAAGAATATCAGTCCCGGTGCGACACAGGAACAGATTCAGGAACAGATCGTTTACTATCAGCACCAGTTCGGCCTTGATAAGAACATTTTCGGCCAGTTCTGGGATTTCGTCAAAAACGCCTTTAACGGTACCTTCGGCGTGAGCTACAGCCAATATCCGAAAACCGTATCCCAGATTATCGGGTCCGGCATCTGGTGGACAGTGGCGCTCCAGCTTCCTGCCATTCTGGTAGGTTGGCTGCTGGGCAACCTGCTTGGCGCGCTGGCTGCCTACAAGCGCAGCTTCTGGGACAAGGCCCTGATGCCGCTGACCCTGTTCTTCAGCGCGATTCCCGCCTTCGGCGCGGCGGTCATCCTGCTGGTTCTTTTTGCTGTCACCCTGGGTTGGGCGCCGGTGAACGGCGCGTTTGACCCAGGCATGATTCCCAGTTTCAGCTGGAACTTCATTTCCTCGGTCATTTCCCATTACCAGCTTCCCTTCTGGTCCATCGTGCTGATTTCCATCGGAGGCCAGGCGGTGGGCATGCGCTCCATGTCCATTTATGAGCTGAATGCGGACTATGTAAAATATGCCCGTTTCCTGGGCATCAAGGATAAGAAGATCGTGCGCTATGTTTTCCGCAACGCCATGCTGCCCCAGGTTACCGGCCTGGCAATGTCCATCGGCTCCATGGTCGGCGGCGCGCTGGTTGCGGAAACCATCTTCAGCTACCCTGGTCTGGGCATGTCCATGTACGCGGCGATCAATTCCTCCGACTATCCGGTGATCTCCGCCTGTACGCTGATCATCACGATCATGGTGCTGATCGCCAGTTTCATGCTGGATATTATCTACGCGTTCATTGACCCGCGGGTCAAGGCCGCGCAGTTCGATTAAGGAGGTGGATGAGCAATGAAACACACACTGAAAAATGTCTTCCATTCTCCTCGTTTTCTGGTGGGATTTATCATTTTCATGGCCATACTGCTGACCGTGCTGATCTATCCCTATTTTGTGCACCGGGATCCGCTGCAGGGACTCGGCAAGGGCTTCCTGGAACCCGGCACATATGTGTCTGTATATGACGCGAACAACACCGGCACCTACCGGGTGGATCTTCCGGAAGCTGCTGAAAAGCGCCTGGAATCCACCCTGCCCGCGGAGGACCGCCAGATGATGCTGGATTTCCTGAAGGCGAAAGGCGTGGACGTGTCCGGGCTGGACGCTTCCAACGACAAGCTGGAAGGTCTCCTCGCCGCCTGGAAGGAGAACTACGACGAGGCGGACGCGAAAAAGAACAAGTACGAAGGCTTCTCCACCCAGGCTAAGCGGAATGCGCTGCGCCGGCTGGACAACCGCATCAGCGGCGACAACAGCAACGTGGCGATGAGCGTGGTGCGGGGCGAAGGCGAAGAGGCAACCTCCACCGCCGTATCGGATACTGACTACGTCAAGGTGGACGAGGTGGCAAACGCGATCACCCTGCCGCTGGGCACGGACAACTTCGGCCGTGATACGCTGACGGAACTGGTCAAGGCGACCGGCATCTCTCTGCTGATCGGCCTGATCGCCGGCTCCATCGCGACCATGCTGGGACTGTTGGTGGGCCTGCTGGCCGGGTATGTGGGCGGCCTCCTGGATGACGTTCTGATGTTCATCGCGAATATCTTCACCGTCATTCCCGGCTTCGTGCTGCTGATCCTGATCTATTCCGCCCTCGGTGCGGAATCCCGCGGAATCACCACCTGCGCGGTGATCATCGGAATCACGAGCTGGGTCTGGACCGCGCGTTCCGTGCGTTCCCAGGTCATATCCCTGCGGAACCGCGATCACGTAAACCTCTCCAAGCTAAGCGGCCACAGCCTGTTCCGGATTGTAACCACCGATATCCTTCCCTATATCGCCAGCTATGTGGTGATGGCCTTCATCCTGCAGGTTTCCTCCGGAATCCTGGCGGAAGCGCAGCTGTCCATGCTGGGCCTGGGCCCGAATCCGAATGAACTGCCGACCCTGGGCCTGATGATGAACTGGGCCAAGCTTTTCGGCGCCTACACCTCCAGCAACGCCTGGTGGGCCTATTTCCCGGTCATTCTGATGATCGCACTGATCTCCTTCTCCCTGAACCTGATGAATACCGGCCTCGACCAGGTGTTCAACCCGACCCTGCGTGATTAAGGAGGATAAGCAAAATGGCTAAGAAAATTCTTGAGGTCCATGAGCTGACCACCAAATACATCACCCGGCAGGGCGAGGACGTCTACTCTGTGGACCATGTATCCCTGGATATCGAGGAAGGCAAGAGTCTGGGCATCGCCGGCGAATCCGGCTGCGGAAAATCCACCCTGGCCCTGAGCCTGATGGGATACTATTTCCCTCCGCTGCACTATACCAGCGGTGAAATCATTATTGACGGAAAGAATATTTCGGGAATGGACCCGGACGTGGTCCGCAAAACGGTGCTGGGCACGGAAGTTGCTTATATTCCGCAGGCTGCCATGAACGCCATGAACCCCACCCGGAAGGTGGGTAAGTTCATCGAGGACGTCATCAGGGCGCATGAGCTGCCCATGGATAAAAAGCAGATCCGGGAAATGGCGGAACAGCGCTTCGCGCTCCTGGGCCTTCCGGTGGACGCGCTGGACAAGCACAGCGTGGAACTCTCCGGCGGCATGCGGCAGCGCGTGGTCATCGCCATCTCCACGATTCTCAGCCCGAAGGTGCTGATCGCCGACGAACCTTCCTCCGCCCTGGACGTCACCAGCCAGAAGATGGTCATCAAGATGATGAAGGACATGCTGGCACAGGGGATGGTCAAATCCATGATCTTCATCACGCACGAGCTGCCCCTGCTGTACAACGTCACGGACGACATCATGGTCATGTATGCCGGCCAGATCGTGGAGCGCGGCAGCGCGCACGAAATGGTGTTCGATCCCATTCATCCCTATTCCCGCGGCCTGATGCGCTCCATCCTCGTACCGGAGGAAGGAACCCGCGACGTGAAGCTGACCGCGATCCCGGGCACCCCGCCAAACCTGAAGCATCCTCCGGCCGGCTGCCGCTTCGCGGACCGCTGCCGGTACGCCAGTCCGGCCTGCAAAGTCGTGTCACCGCCGCTGCTGGATATCGGGGGCGGAAGAAGCTACCGCTGCAGCATGTCCGTGGAGCAGCTGAAGGAGGTGTACGGCAATGAAGACTGATGAAATGAATCCGGCCGTTGTCGCAGACAACCGGGAAAGCGTTTCCTTCGGCACCCGGGACAAGGATTTTTCAAAAGAACCCCTGTGCCTGAGCGGCCGGGGCGTGACCCGCGTGTTCCACACCGGCAAAGTCACCACCGTGGCTGTGGACCATGTGGATTTTGACTTCCATAAGGGAGAGCTGATCTCCATCGTGGGCGAATCCGGATCCGGCAAAACAACGTTGTCCAAGATGCTGCTGGGCCTTCTGGAACCGACGGAAGGAGAAATCATGTTCCAGGGGAAGCCCCGGGATATCTCCACCGGCGCCAAGAAGCGGGAATACTGGAAAGGCATCCAGGCCATCTTCCAGGATCCCTTCTCCAGCTACAACGTTTTCCATAAGATCGACTCCGTCCTGCTGGACTGCATCAATATGCGCGGCGGTAAAAACCTGCCGAAGGAGCAGAAGATCGCCATGATGACGGAGGCCTGCAGCTTCGTGAACCTGAAGTTCGCGGAACTGACCAACAAGTATCCCTTCGAGCTCTCCGGCGGCCAGATGCAGCGTCTGATGATCGCCCGCATCTTCCTTCTGAAGCCGAATATCCTGCTGGCGGACGAGCCCACCTCCATGATCGACGCCTGTTCCAGGGCCACGATCCTGGACATGCTGCTGAAGCTGCGGGATGAAACCGGGATGACGGTTATCTTCATTACCCACGACATCGGCCTGGCCTACTACATTTCCGACGCCGTCTATATCATGGAGCACGGCAAATTTGTGGAATCCGGAAAACCGGACAAGGTCATGCTGGAGCCGGAAGCGCCCTATACGAAACGGCTGATCTCCGACGTGCCGAAGATCCATGAACCCTGGGATCTCAGCACCGTGGAACTGCTACAGAAAGCTTAAAAAGGTAACTGTTATTCATGTAACTATTGCTAAAGGGGCAGAGCCCTCTTTAGCTTCTCTTACTCTCCTCCCATATGGAGAAGTGAATCAGAAAACAGTACGCCTTCAGCAAATTCTGTAAAATTTTTATGAGGGCGAAGCCCTCATAATTCTCTATACCCCCTTCCCTTTGTAAGGGAAGGGGGTAGGGGGATAGGATAAAAAATATCGAGGTGACATATGAAAAAAGAAGACATCCGGAAACTGATCGAGCAGATGACCCTGGAAGAAAAAGCAGGACTCTGCTCCGGAGACGACTTCTGGCACACCAAAGCCATCGAGCGTCTCGGCATCCCGCGTACCATGGTTTCCGACGGCCCCCACGGCCTGCGCAAGCAGGATGAGGCCGCGGATCACCTTGGCGTCAACGACAGCATCAAGGCCGTCTGTTTCCCCGCCGCCAGCGCCACCGCCGCCTCCTTTGACACAGAGATGATCCGTCGCATGGGCGAGGCCATCGGCGACAGCTGCCAGCATGAGAAGCTTTCCGTAGTGCTGGGCCCGGCGGTGAATATCAAGCGCAGCCCCCTCTGCGGCCGGAACTTTGAGTATTTCTCCGAGGATCCTTATCTGGCAGGCAAGATGAGCTCCTCCTATATTCAGGGCGTACAGAGCCGGAACGTAGGCACCAGCATCAAGCATTTCGCCGCCAACAGCCAGGAACACCGCCGTATGAGCTCTTCTTCCGACGCGGACGAGAGGACCCTGCGGGAAATCTACTTCCCCGCCTTTGAGATCTCCATAAAGGAGGCGCAGCCCTGGACGGTTATGTGCTCCTATAACCGGATCAACGGCGTTTTCGCCAGCGAAAACCATTGGCTGCTGACCGAAGTTCTCCGGGACGAGTGGGGCTTTGAGGGCTATGTGATGTCCGACTGGGGCGCCACCGCCCGCCGGCCGGAAGGCATCGAAGCCGGTCTGGATCTCGAGATGCCTGCTTCGGGCGGAGCCAACGACCGGAAGATCGTGGAAGCTGTACGCGCCGGAAAGCTGGATGAAAAGCTGGTGGATCTGTGCTGTGAGCGCATCCTGAACATCGTCTTCCGCTATCTGGAGAACGCGAAGCCCGAAACCCCGTGGGACAAAGACGCCCAGCATCTGATGGCCGCCGACGTCGCCGCGGACTGCATGGTGCTTCTGAAGAACGAGGATCAGCTGCTGCCCCTGAGCAAGGAGGACGAGATCGCCTTTATCGGCGAATTCGCCGCGAAACCCCGGTACCAGGGCGGCGGCAGCAGTCATATCAACTCCTTCAAAATCACCGGCGCTCTGGACGCAGCAAAGGAAGCAGGCCTGAAGGTCACCTTTGCCCAGGGCTGCACCGGCGATCAGGCGTCCGACGCACAGATTGAGGAAGCGGTGACAGCCGCCAAAGCGGCCAAAGCTGCCGTCGTCTTTGCCGGCCTGCCGGACAGCTATGAATCCGAGGGCTATGACCGCACCCATATGCGGATGCCTGAGGGCCAGAACCGCCTGATCGAGGCGGTGGCCGCGGCGAATCCCAACACGGTGGTCGTGCTGCATAACGGTTCCCCGGTGGAAATGCCCTGGATCGGAAAGGTGAAGGGTGTTCTCGAAGCGTACCTGGGCGGCCAGGCCGTCGGCCTTGCGGTCGTGCGTGTGCTCTTCGGCGACGTGAATCCCTCCGGCCGCCTGCCGGAAACCTTCCCCCTCAAGCTGGAAGACAATCCTTCCTACCTGTATTACGGCGGCGAAGGCAACCGCACCGAGTACCGGGAAGGAATCTTTGTGGGCTACCGCTATTACGACAAAAAGAAGATGGACGTCCTCTTCCCCTTCGGGTACGGCCTTTCCTACACTACGTTTGAATACAGCAATCTGCGCCTGAGTGCGGAGAAGATCCTGGATACCGATACCGTCACAGCTACCGTCACCGTGAAGAACACGGGCAGCCGCGCCGGTAAAAACGTGGTGCAGCTGTATGTGGGCGACGTGGAAAGCACACCCCTCCGTCCTGTGCGGGAGCTGAAGGGCTTTGCCAAGGTGGAACTGGCTCCCGGTGAAAGCAAAGACGTCTCCTTCACGCTGGACAAGCGCTCCTTTGCCTACTGGAATGAGGAAATCCATGACTGGCACGTGGAGTCCGGCGATTTCACGGTGGAAATCGGTACTTCCTCCCGGGACATCGCGCTGTGCGCCAACGTGTATGTGGAATCCACCGTGGCGCTGCCCAGGCATTATGATGAAAACAGCATCTTCATGGATATCATGGCCGATCCCAAAGCAAAAGCGGCGATAGAGCCGTTCATGGCGAAAGCCATGTCCATGTTTGGCTCCGGGGAGGAGCAGTCCGAGCAGGCCTCGGAGGCCGTCAGTGAGGAAATGGGCATGGCCATGTTCCAGTATATGCCTCTGCGCTCCCTGATGAGTTTCAGCCCCGACATGGATCCGAAGATGATCGAAGGCCTCCTGAATCTTCTGAATTCGTAACCCGTCTTACCTCCTGCAGGGAGCTTCGGCTCCCTGCTTTTTTCTTGCCCGTTTCTCCCGGAAGGGGTATAATGCTTTCAGAAAAACACAGCATTGAAGAGGAGTAAACCAATGCCTGAAATTACATGGGATCTCTTCAACCGACAGGTGGAAGCCTGCACTCTCTGCTCCCTGTGCCAAAACATCCACCACAAGGTTCCCGGTCAGGGCGATCCCCAATCTCCGCTGATGCTGATCGGCGAAGGCCCGGGTCAGGATGAAGACCTGCAGGGTCTGGCGTTTGTCGGCGCGGCAGGTCAGCTGCTCACAAAGATGCTTGCCGCCATTCGCCTGCCGCGGGACAGGGTCTACATCTGCAACATCGTCAAATGCCGTCCGCCGTATAACCGGATTCCGACGCCGGAGGAAGCCGAAGCCTGCAAAATTCATCTGCGCATGCAGACGTATCTGGTGCGCCCCAAAGTGATTCTGCTGCTGGGAGCCACTGCCGCCAAAGGCGTTCTCGGCCCGGACATCCGCATTACCCGGGATCGGGGCAAATGGGTGGAGCGCAAAGGCGTCTGGATCCTGCCCACCTACCATCCCTCCGCCCTCCTCCGGGATGAAACCAAGAAGCCCCAGTCCTGGGAGGATATGCAGTCCCTGCGGGACAAGCTCGTCGAGCTGGGCTGCTATGAAGACCTGCTCGGGCCTTCCGGCCGGGCGTAAGGAGGAGTATTGAAATGAGCCGTACAGAATATGTATCCTTCCCGCCTTCCACGATGCTGAATCCCGCTCCGGCGGTGCTGGTCAGCTGCGCGGAAAAGGGTCACCCGGAAAACCGGAATATGATCACCGTCGCCTGGGCCGGCACCGTCAATTCCGAGCCGCCCATGGTCTCCGTCAGTATCCGGCCGGGCCGCTGGTCCCACGGCCTGATTGCTTCCTCCGGCGAATTCGTGGTGAATCTGGTGGACGAGGCTCTGTGCCGGGCCACGGATTTCTGCGGCGTACGCAGCGGCCGTGACGTGGATAAAGCCGCGGAAACCGGCCTCCGGTATGTTCCCGCCGAGGGCATGGATACTGCCCCGCGGGTGGAAGGCGCGCCGGTCAGCCTCAGCTGCCGGGTGAAACAGGTGCTGCCTCTCGGCAGCCACGATCTGTTCCTGGGTGAGGTGGTTGCGGTCAGCGTGCGCGGGGATCTGCTGGATGAAAAGGGCAGCCTGCATCTGGAGAAGGCTTCCTTGGTTGCCTACAGTCACGGTCTGTATCAGAAGCTGGGAGACGTGCTGGGCTTCTTCGGCTGGTCCGTCGCCCGGCCGGAAGTCCTGCGGGAGCGGATGAAAAAGCTTCGTTCCTGAATCCCGCTTGACTATGCGGGGTTCCTGGATTACACTTTACTCAAACCTCAGCAATTGAAAAGGAGAAATGAACCATGAAGAAGTGGATCGTCTGGAGTCTGGTGCTGGTTATGATGCTCGGTATATGCGGCGTGGGGCTGGCCGTGCAGGAGGATGTGGAGGGAGAACTGGTCATTTATTCCTCTATGTATCAGGAAATTCTCGATATGATGGATGAAGCGCTGAAAGCGGAGTTCCCGAATCTGACGCCCGGCAACAACGGCAGCTTCTTCTTCTATGCCGGCACCGGTAAACTGATTACCAAGATTTACGGCGAAATGGGAGAAAACAAGGATCAGGCGCTGGAGTGCGACATGTTCATGGTGGCGGAGCCCGCTTTCTCCCTGGAGATGAAGGATTACGGTTATCTCCATTCCTTTGAGGTGGAAAATGTGGAAAACCTGCTTCGCTTCCCCTATGATCCGGAAGGATACTGGTATCCGATCCGGGTCTGCAACATGGTTCTCGCGTATAATCCGGAAGCGGAGGATTACTGGGCCGGCAAAGGCGTCACGATTCCGAAAACCTTTAAGGATTTCGCGTATGATCCGGCGCTGAAGGGCTACATTTCCATGGGAGATCCGCTGACCAGCGGCACCAGCTATGCCGCCGTCTGTTCCCTGCTGGGCAAGTACGGCGAGGAATACCTGGAGAAGCTGGGAGAGAATAAGGTCATGCGGGAATCCGGTTCCACCGCCATCGCGAAGCTGCAGGAAAAACAGTGCGCCGCGCTGATGATTCTGGAGGAATCCATCCTGAAGTATGTGCATGACGAAAAGGAACGGGGCAACGAGGTCACCAACCTGAAGGTGATCTATCCGGAAGACGGCGTGGTGCTGATCCCCTCCACCGTCATGATCGTGAAGGAAGAGTTCTCCAGGAACGTCAATACGGACGCAGCCGAAGCCGTAGCCCGCTGGATGCTCTCGGAGGAAGGCCAGAAGATGGTCCTGAAGGGATATATGCATTCCGTGCTGAAGGATCAGACGGAAGTCCCGGAAGGCTCTGTGGACACCAACGAACTGATCGCCGTGGATCTGGGGGTGGACTGGCTGTACGCTTATCAGAACAGGGAACAGATCCAGCAGCTGTGGACGGAAAAAGTCACCCAGTAATCCGGCAGCCATCTGGTTTTCCGGGGAGGCCCTTCAGCGGCTTCCCCTTTCTTTTCCGGATGAATCACAAAGAGAGAGTGATTGCGAATGAAACAGCCCCGCGTGCAGGGAACAGACCTCCGCCGGCGGGATCCCCTGCCCTGGGTCACAAAGCTGGCGCTGGTGTTCGTCTTTCTGCTGGGAGCGGCACTGACCTGGATGGGAATCCGGGGACAGGAAACATACAACCGTTCCGGTTTCAGCTCCGAAGCCGGTTTCCAGGCCGTTCATGCTCTGGCTGACGCGGTCGGAGAGCAGTGGAATCAGGCGCTCAGACCGGCATTGGATTCGCTGACGGAAGAGGAACGGGCCGCGGCGGAGGGAAACGCTTCCATGCTGCTCCGGGATACCTGGGAGAAGCAGGTCTCCGGCGGCGGCGCCCTGGCGGAAGACGCTGTCCGGGAGGCGGACGCCTCCGGCCGTTCTTCCTTTCCCCTGCTGTATACGACATACCTGGTCAGCGGACCGAAGATCAGTCCTTCCGGCCGGAAAGCCGTCACCGCACTGACCGGCACGGAAGCGGCCGCTTTCCGGCAGGAACTTCTGCGCTGCGTTGCCGATCCGGAGCGTCCGATACCCGATCCCGCGGCGGAGCTGACTGCGGATCTGGAAGGCACGGAGAAGCAGGCGGTGCTGACGCAGGCCCTGTTCGTCAGCTGCGGTTCCTCCGGAGAGAATATCACCGCCTCGGTCAACGCATTCAAAAAAAGCGTGCGGGACAAAACCCGTCAACTGGAAGCCTTTCAGACCATAGCAAAGGGTGAAACCTCCGGCCTGTGGAACTGGATTGTCAGCCACAGCCGCACGGCTGTGCTTCTGGGCATCATCTGTATGCTGGACGTCGTGCTCCTGGCGCTCCTGATGGCGGCCGACCGCCGCTGGGAGATGAATATCAAATGGTTCCTGGTGCTGATCATTCTGGATTTCCTGCTTCTGTTCCAGCTGCTGCCCATGATAATCATTATGGTTCGCTCGGTCTTCCCGGATGGCAGCTTCACCCTCGCGACCTTCCGGCGGCTGTATGAATATCCGCTGAATCTGGAAGCCCTGAAAAACACGCTGATCGCTTCCTTCGCGACCATGGTGCTGGGTACGGCGATCGCTTTTCCCCTGGCCTGGCTGGTCGGACGGACCAATCTGTACGGGCGGAAGTTTTTCCGTGCGCTCTTCGTCCTGTCCTACATGGTTCCGCCTTACGTGGGAGCCATGGCCTGGCAGAAGCTGATGAACCCGAACGCCGGCCTGATCAATCAGTGGCTGCGAACCCTGCTGGGGCTGGCGGACATGCCCGGGCCCCTGAACGTGCACACCCTGCCGGGGCTCATCTGGGTGCTGACCGGGTTCTACTATCCCTATGCCTTCATCACCATCAGCCGGGCCATGGAGAAGATGGATCCCTCCCTGGAGGAAGCGAGCCGGATCTCCGGCGCCCGGCCCGTCAAAACGGTGCTGCGGATCACGCTTCCGATGATGACGCCCAGCCTGATCGCCGGCGCGCTGCTGGTATTCATCAGCGCCGCCAGCTGTTACGGCATTCCTTCCATCGTCGGCATCCCCGGCAATGTCAACACAGTCACGACCCGCATCGTGGAATATGTAGGCCAGGGTGCCCAGGGCGTGAACGACGCCGTAGGCCTGTCGGTATTCCTGATGATTGTGGCTCTGATCGTTCTGTTCATTTCGGACGTGGTCCTGGCGAAGCGTCAGTATATCACGGTGTCGGGCAAGTCCGTTCAGCCTGCCGTGGTGGATCTGCGCCGGGGGCGCGTTCCCCTGACAGTGCTGGTCAGCCTTTTTGCGGTCTTCATGGTGCTGCTGCCCTTCGGCGTCATTCTGGTCACGTCCTTCAAGATCGACCTGGGGGCCTCCCTGACCGCGCCGGGCAATTTTACCCTGGATAACTGGACCTCCGTGTTCGCCCGCAGCGAAACCCTCGGCTGCCTGAAAAATTCTCTGCTCTTTGCCGCGGCAGCCGCCACAGTGGGTCTCGTCATCGCCTGCGTCATGAGCTACCTGCTCCAGCGCACCCGGATCCGGGGCCGCGGAATCCCCAATTTTCTGATCACGCTGGGCTCCGGAACGCCTTCCGTCGTCATCGCCCTGGGGCTGATCATGACCATGCGGGGGAATTTCGGCATCAATATTTACAACACCGCCTGGATCCTGATTATCGCCTATCTGGTTAAATATCTGATGATGGGAATGCGGACCGTTGTGTCCGCCATGAGCCAGATTCACGTGTCCCTGGAGGAATGCAGCCAGGCCTGCGGCGCCGGCTGGTTCCGCACCATGCGGAAAATCACGGGACCCCTGATTCTGCCTTCCATCGCGGCCGGCTGGTTCCTGATCTTCATCCCCAGTTTTTATGAACTGAGCATGACTACGCTCCTGTATTCCGCCACCACGAAAACCATCGGCTTCCAGCTCTATGAATACTGGACGTTTACCAGCCAGCCCATGAGCTGCGCCATGGCTTTCGGAATTCTGCTGATCGTGGTTTTCCTGAATTTCATCCTGAACCGGCTGACCAAAGGCGAGTTCTCCATCTGACGCACACGGCCTGTGACAGAAAAGGATCGATTGGAAAGGGCCGATGAGAAAGGATCGATGCGAAATGGATATGGTAACCGTCCGGGAAATCACCAAGAACTTCGGAGAGCAGGTGGTCATCCGCCGGTTCGACGCGGCTTTCCAAAAAGGCGAATTCATCACCCTGCTGGGCCCTTCCGGCTGCGGCAAGAGCACCATGCTGCGCATCATTGCCGGCTTTGAAAAGCCCACCTCCGGCGAGCTTTACATCAACGGCACTCTGATGACCGGGGCAAAAACCTTCGTACCGCCGGAGAGACGGGGCATCGGCATGGTGTTCCAGAGCTACGCCGTCTGGCCGCACATGACCGTCTATGACAACGTGGCCTATCCCCTCACCCTGCGCCGGACAGACCGGGAAACGGTCCGGAAAAGCGTGGAACGGGTGCTGGAGATCGTGCATCTGAGCCAGTACGCAAAGCGCTACCCGAATCAGCTCAGCGGCGGCCAGCAGCAGCGGGTCGCGCTGGCCCGCGCCCTGGTGGCGGAGCCGAATCTGCTGCTGCTGGATGAGCCTCTGTCCAATCTGGACGCGAAGCTCCGGGAAACCATGCGCTTTGAAATCAAGGAAATCCAGAAGAAGCTGGGCATCACCGTGGTCTACGTCACTCACGACCAGTCGGAAGCCATGGCCATGAGCGACCGGATTTTCGTAATGAACGGAGGCGTCGTGCAGCAGTGCGGCTCACCGGAGGAGATCTACGACACCCCGGCCAATCAGTTCGTAGCGGATTTTCTCGGGAAAGTGGACTTCTTCAAGGGTGAAGTAAAAGAGGGACGGATTTTCCTTCCGTCCCTGGGCAATCAGTCCATCCCTTATTCCGGCCCGCGCACGGGGCGGGTGGATGTGGCTATTCGGCCTGAAAACCTCTTTTTCAGCGACGAAGGCCTGCTGGAAGGCACACTGGAAACCCAGTATTATCTGGGAGACGTGGACGACTGCCGGGTGCGCGTCGGGGACGGCCTTGTGCGGGTCATCGCAAACGGGTATGCGTATAAAACCCTGCAAACCGGCCAGCCGGTCCGGATCGGGATCCGGGATTTCATGGTCTTCCCGGATGACGGTTCCCTGGAGGAGATGCTCCGGATTCAGACCTGATCGTTCAGAATCCGTACCGGTTGTTTGTTACCCCTGTAATAAAGCCGGGGAAGCGCAATGCTTCTCCGGTTTTGGCTGTATTATAGCGGATCTTTGCAGTGATTACTGAAGCGGATTCCCGCAGTAGCGGCAGGTTCCGCCGGTTTTGCGGATACGGGTTGTGGCGCCGCAGCCCGGGCAGCGCGCCGCGTATTCCCCTTTGCTGCTCTCCAGCACCATGCGGTCCTGCTGCAGATCGATATGCCCTTTGAAGTAGCCGCGTTTGCACATGGTCCGAAGCTTCTTCTTCACGTCTTCCGGATCTTCCCCGGTTTCCTCGCTCAGGGCGGAAAGGGATTTGTTCTTCGCCAGGATCTGCGCGTAGTACCGGAAATCCCCCACCAGCGACCGGGTTCCCTTCGCGGTCCGGATCAGCAGATAATGAATTGCGGTCAGCCCCAGGCAGACCCAGGGCATAATCCAGTCCAGCGCCTCCTTCGCGCTGAAAAGCGAGGAAATGCTCACCGAGGTGATCAGCCCCCAGAAAATCAGTCCGGTCCATCCGACCACTGTTCCGATCCGCGCGATCCAGATATCTGTGATGACCCGAAATCTGCGTTCCATATACACTCCTGTCCCGCTGTGCGGACCCTTTGTATTTTCCGCCAAATCCGCCTTCAACGTTTTCCCGGATTTGCCTGATTCGTCTTTATCAGTATAGCAGATTCCCGCCTGTAAAAAAAGACAGAATCTTTGTTCACCGGAAACACTGAATCTTTGTTCACCGGAAACACTGCACCATTCCAGCATCCATATATTATTTCAGATTGGCAGGACGAACTGGACGAAAGATCCAACTGTTTCAGCAGGTTTTGTTGGCTGAGCATTTTCTGTTCACACCGATTATTTCCGGTCGTATATGATCATGGTTTTCCGGCGAGCTGCAGAACATTCGTATTGCAAACTGATCAGAATCAGACAAAATCCGGCTTTACAAACTGTACTCCGTGATTCAGCAAATCGTCCAGCAAAAGCCGATAATATCCCGGAACAAGTTCGTCCGTTTCATCATGAGCATGCAGCAGGAGAATATGCCTGCTTTCCGGCATATATAAAGCCGCCCCATTCTCAGGGTTCGGATTCCGGATTCTTTTCCAAACATCCTCCATCGTGTAACCGCTGCCTGGGCGGATTCTATATTCCGTAAAATCAAATGTCCATAATGTGTCGATGTCCCGGTCAAGTCCGTTTTCCCGCCACCAGGTATATGGGATCGTTGTATCATTCACCTTGCTGAAACCTCTTTCCCGCAGGCAGGACTGGAAGGCATCCCTGTTTTTCTTTCCTTTATCCCCGTAGGGGAACCGGAAGGGCCGGCAGGTTCTCTCCATGCCGGCCATTTCATATATCTGGTTCAGTGCGGTTTCACAGCGGTCAATTTCACGGATTCCTTCTGACAAAGAAAGCTCTGAAAAATGCGGATGGGAATAACTGTGGTTTCCAACAATCATTCCATGCTGAACCGCATATACCACAGGTTCCGGGTTTTTTTCCGCCTTCTCTCCCTCGGCGAACATGATGGCCTGAATCCCGGCTTCATTCAGATAATCCACAATGGCACAGGTATTGTCTGACGGAATATCATCAATTGTCAGCAATGCCCGAATCATTTTCACTCCTCCCTTCTTCATGATAGCGTTCCCGTTTTGTATTTTGTTCCCCTCCCCGTTCCGGAAACCATGATATAGCCCTTATTAACCAATTTGTTCAGAATAGTCACCGTTTTCGATTTGCCAAAGCCGGTGGCTTCCACGATTGCGGAACTTGGCAATTCCCTGTTTTTCAACAATGCGAATACTTTCTGCTCATCAGGCAGCAAATCACTCTTTTCCTGCAAAACCGGCAAAACAATGCATATTGTGTTTTCCCCGACCGTGAACACAGGTTTAATCATACTGCTCTGATAGGTATCATTGATCCCTTATATTCCAGCGTCCGTGATTCTCTCATGCCTGTTCCTCCTGCGTCTGATCCGGGTATACTATACCAGCAATCGGCCGAAAAATCGAACGCAAAATTTTGCGTTCGAATTTGTGCCCGTTTTCAGATAAAACATGACAGCGGAACCGGAAGATTCCGAAAGATGCCTTGCGGGATTACCGGGTGAGATAATCCTCCGATGTGTTTTTCTGAACCATACTGAACCGTTCCTTCTTTCATCAGTTTGCCTGACGGACTGTTCAGCTTGGCACGGTTCATATCACTTTGTTTTCAGTAAGCGCTTCACCCGTGTTTGGATGAAGCGCTTACTTTCATTCACATTTACTGTGCTGCATTAATCAGCTTAAATTCCGGTTTTCCTGGGCATTACTCCGCCGACTGTTTCCTTGCGAGCCAGCCACGGAAAAGCCCTCCCTGGAACAGGGAGATGATAATAAAGAAAATGTCCGCGAAAATGATGAACAGGAATGAAGGTACCATGATCCGGGTATACTTTTTTCCGGAGAAAGTGCCTTTACGAATGAAATGACCCATACGGCCCAGATAAAACAGCACCCCCAGATTAAAGAACACCAGAAACGCCGCGCTTTCCCCAAAACTGATCCATGCGTCCTGCGGGAAGAAATCGCCGGTTCTGGCAATACTGAGCACAGTATTCAGTAACAGCAGCCCGATATTTACAATAAACAGAATCCGGGTCACGTTCAGCATGACGCCGCCGCCTATTCCGACACCGCCTCCCCAGGTCAGCCCTGCGCGGCTGCAGAAATGTTCAAAGCTTTGCATCAGCGGTTCATTCTGCTTTCCTTCAATAAAACCGTTGTTGGCGATGCAGTATACATTGAGATGGATTTCGTTTTCTTTACAGAAAGACTCCATTGCCTCCATAAACCGGAGCACACTGGAAGGAATGCCGTCCACATAAAGCGGAACGCCGAACACGACTGTCTGCGCGTCATGAAGCTGATCCAGGATACGGGGATAATCGGCCGGAGTGTGCAGCTTTTCAGTAACCTTTTCTCCTCCGGCGAACAGGCGCTGCAGGAACAGAAAATAGGAAGAGGCACAGAACTTCTTCTTGGGGCTGCAGTTAATGTATACCGTTTTCACAGTAATCCCTCCAATTCTTCGAAGTTCTGAACAAACACCGTATCAGAACGCTCAAAGCCGTCATTGATTGCGTTGCGCTCCGCCAGATAACGGAAGCTGGCTTTTTCTGCTTCGGTTATTTCGCCGTAAACAATCACCTTCCACAGATCATGCTTCCCGTATCGGAGTGTATGATGCATCTGTCTTCCCCGGTAGGTGCTGAAAGGCGTGGATGTTCCGATGGAGCGGTCCAGTATATTTTTGACAGCGGCGCTGTATCCGCCGTACAGGTTTTTCGTGATAATGACCAGTTCATCTGCCTGTCCGATGATCCTGCAAACCTGCTGCAGTTTATCCTTCATGAAGCATTCAGCGGGATGCTTGGTCCAGCAGCCAAAGCAGCCCTGACAGGGGGCATATTTTCCGTCAGCCACGATCGCGTGATCGCATTTGGATTCAACGACCGCGGCATAAGAGTGATCCAGGTCGTACAGAATGACTTTCATTGTATTTCCTCCTGTTTGGCAATGGCAGGCGAGTCGTGATAGTTCCCGGTTTCTGTCATATGTTGAAGCTTCTCAAGTTCCCCGATGCAGTATTTGCACCATTCCCGCTGCATTTTTTCATACATGCGTCCGAATTCGATGGTCAGCTTCCAGTACAACGCTTTTTCCGGATGGCTGAGCGCCTGTTGATACATGTCAGCATTGGCTGACGCCTGTTTTCCTTCATCCGCGAAAACAGCGGCATGCTGAAACGCCTTGAAGAATTCAATATTTTCCTGCACCGGCAGCTCACCCATGAAAAAGGTCTTCAGCAGAAACGGATTGCGGTACCCTGCAGGAATATGATCCTGCCTGAGCCATCGCAGCAGTTCTTCGTGTCCAGCAGGCGTAATCGAAAATACATTTTTATCCGGTTTGCCTGCCTGAACCACATGAGTTTGGCTGATCCAGCCGGCTTTTTCCATTGTTTGCAGTTCCCTGTAAATCTGGCTGGTTTGGGCTGTCCAGAAATGATTCAGCGAATCCCTGAACACCGTCATAATCTCGTACCCGGTCTTGTCTCCGTTGTTGATCAGTCCGAGAATGCCATGCTTCAGCATGAAAGCACCTCCCATATATTCCACATATGGAATAATAATTCCACTTGTTGAATATGTCAATATGCAAAAGGTAACGCAAATAAAAACAGTCAGACCGCATCGGATCTGACTGAATGCCTTATGCTTGGTAACTTCCGGTTTTTCTCCACATCGAAAAACATAGTGATTCATCCAATGCTTTAGTCGTCATAGGATATACATAGATTCCTGAAAAAACCATCTGTTCCGATATCGACATACAATCCAACATTTCCCCTTGCTTTCGAGCCGTGTTTCAGTTCATGGACTGTCAGGACTTTGATGCCATCCACATAGAATGATCCGCAATCATCCCGTATCACAGCTTTAATATGGCTCCACTGGTTGATGGCAATTGTGTTCACACAGTTCTCATAATCTGTGATGCCAAAATCTCTGAAGTACGAAAATGTATATCCCGGGAAAGAGAAGTACTGGCAGCCATGCTTTTTCCGTACAGGATCTTTGCATTCCTTTCCGTTTGTCGGACGGATATAGAAACTTTCAAACTCACGTCCGTCGTCAGCTGCTCTGAACACAATACCAATAAATCCACGGGCATAATCTGGCGCATCAGATCGCAATCTGCCGCAAACATCCACTTCAATCGTGCCGTTGTGGAAACTGCTTCCGACAACCCCGGCATATGTATTGATGTCCGGTTCCAGCGACCCTGTTTTCCATACCCGGATCGTTTCAGAGTCCGGAAATTCCATATCGGTATGGGGCATAAGGTTGAACTGATCAGGCTGCATACGAATCATTGCGGCACCTCCATATTCATTTTGATCTGCGGATCGATCCAGCTTTCCTGTTTTGCTTCATGAACCTGGTCACCCGGCAGCAACTGTCCAAGCAGCAAAGGCGATTGCAGATCATGCGCCGCCATGTTTCTGCAAACAGTTCCGGCATCATAATTTGCGTAGCAATACCGGCACAAATGTCCGCAGGTATTATACGCGCCGATATCGCCTCCCAGATAGCAGGTACATTCCTTTCTGGCAGGCGCTTTCTCCGGTATCTTCAGCCGCTGGTGCAGTGCCTGTTCATAAGTGGCAATGGTCATGCAGCCGCTGCAGTCCGCACCGAACCGGGCCAGTTCGTTTCCTTCCCCGCAGGGCCGGATCGTCATACCGTACTGTCTGCCGATCTCCACAAAGGTTTTCCCAAGCAGCAGACGTTCCTCTGCTTTAACAGCTTTGACTTCCGGAAAGTTGCGTCGGGTCTTCTCATACAGGTCGATAAAGCTGATTACTGCCGTGCGTGTATATCCGGACAAAGCTTTCGCCATATACTCAAAAGCCTTGATATGCCTCTCCACTGGCCAGATATCACTGATCAGGATCGGATCATAACGCCAGCCGATCCTGTCTGTGCCGACAATTTCAGAAAGATGCCTGAAATGATCCAGCACTTCCAGTTTGTTCGGAACATGGGGCTCGATCTCTTTGCCATACGGGGTGATTGTGACAAACCAGTATTGTCCGTATGGCTGAAGGAGATCCATGTATCTGAACATCGGCGCGGGATTCTTTGTGCAGAAGCCGATCAGATCAACCACATCAGGAGATAACCGGTATCGGGTAACTGAATGAGGATTGTAAGGATTCCTCACCAAGACGAAGCCTGCCTTCAGTCGGTTTGAAAACCATTCTGAATAAAAGGCGGGGATATCTGTACGTTGACCTGTATTGATAATCATGATACCAGCTCCTGAATAACATGATCCGAATCTCCGCTGATCATCACAGAATGATCCCTGATCTCTTCAGGTACAGGCTGTTCCTCATAGTTCAGGCAGACATAAGCCGCCTGCTCATTCCGATAAACCTGCTGCCAGAAGTTGTACTTGATGATTCCGGGCGTGTTGTAACCAACCCCGATCTCAAACCAGATTGTCTTCATGTTCTGATGGGAAGTCACCCATTTTTCATATTCGACAGCAGCCTTCTGCCAGCCTGCGTCTTCCACAAACCGATCATCAGACCGAAGGTTCATAGTCAATGGCCGCCCGCAGTTCGGGCATACAGGCAGTAATTCGGACGGAATTGTCATGGCGGCTGTTTTTCCTTCCGGTAAAATCAGTTCATGACGTTCATCGATCTCAAAGCCCTGGGCCAGGATCATCCTGCGAATACTCCCTTCATTATCCCAGGTCTGTTTACAGCAAGGCTTTGTACATTGGAACAGGCCATAATCCCCCTGCGTATAGAAGATCCGTTTTTTGTCAAAACCGGCTTTCTGAAAACAATGATCCACATTGGTGGTCAGTACGAAGTAATCCTTGTCTTTCACCATTTGAAACAGATTATGATAAGTCTTTTTCGGCGCGTCCATATACCGGTTAATCCAGATATAGCGGCTCCAGTAAGCCCAGAATTCCTCTTTTGTCCCATAGGGATAAAAGCCTCCGGAATACATGTCCCGGAAGCCGTATTTCTGTCCAAAGTCCGCAAAATACTTTTCAAAACGGTCTCCGGTATAGGCAAACCCGGCAGCAGTGCTGAGCCCGGCTCCCGCTCCGATGATTACGGCATCCGCCTGAGCAATCTTTTGTTTCAGTTCCGTTGTTTTCTCTTTCACGGGAATCCTTCTTCCATAAACTAAGTCCCGGCGGGCTGCTCTGCCGGGATCCATTCCGCTCTTCTTACGCTGCAATCGGTGAAGCAACCGCCGTTCCGTCCGCTGTGAAGAAT
>CAMKJS010000053.1 GCA_946413245.1 uncultured Clostridia bacterium | reverse complement strand
GCCGGAACGGTCATCGCGGCTGTGTTCGCGGGCCTGGCCGCCGCCCTGTTCGGCGTGATGAGCGCCGTCGGCTCCGTACTGTACGGACTGGTGAGAGGCGCGGGGCACGTGGTGTCCGGCCTCGTAGGAGCGCTCGGCCATCTGTTTACCAGCCCGATTACCGCCGGCAGCGTGGCCGCGGGCGTAATCGTCGGCGTGCTCCTGTACATCCGGCTCCGGAGACGGAACGCCGGCAGCCGCGATAACGGAAACGGCTGACAGGTTTTCACATAACGACCGGCAGCGGATTCTTCCGCTGCCGGCCCTTTTTTTTTCGTGTTTCCGGAATGATGCCAGACGCCCGATCATGCCGAAGCCCGGATTCCGTGGCGGAACCCGGTGCCGGAACGGTATGGCATATGGGCGGTATTCTGCCGTTTTTGACCTGTACCACTGATATTGATAAATAAATTCACTGTTTTTGAGACTATTCATGCTGACCTCAGCTGTGCCATAATAGCCTCAGGAAACGGCGTATAAAAGCGAATTTTAATTATTAAAAGCAGAGGAGGGCCTGCGCAATGTCAACAGGACGAGCTCAACTGACAGACAAACGCCTGAACGCACGAAAGTGGTACAGCTACAAACTGTTCCTCCTGATTCTTCCGTTCATCGTGCTTGTGTTTCTGTTTTCCTATTTTCCGCTGCACGGCTGGGCGTACGCCTTCTTTGACTACCGCCCTCCCTTCCAGCTGAAGGACTGTGAGTTCGTCGGTTTCAAATGGTTTGTTTCCCTGATTTCCAACGCTTCCAAGAGAAAACAGATCGTGCAGGTTCTGATCAATACCTTTGCCATGAGCGGGCTGGGAATCCTGTTTTCCTGGCTGCCCATGGCCTTCGCCATTCTGCTTTCTGAAATCAGGAGCACCGTCTACAAGAAGACGGTGCAGACCATTACCACCCTGCCCCATTTCATCTCCTGGGTGCTCGTCTACTCCCTGGCCTTCTCCCTTCTCTCCAGCTCCGGCGCGGTCAACCGGCTGGCCATCGATCTAGGGCTGTATGAAAAACCGAAATTATTTCTGCAGGATAAGGACAACGTGTACTGGACCATGTGGCTGCTGCACACATGGAAGGGCACCGGATGGTCCGCCATCATGTATATCGCCGCCATCGCGGGCATAGATCAGGAGCTGTACGAGGCCGCCTACGTGGACGGCGCCGGCCGGTTCTCCGTGATGTGGCATATCACCGTTCCGGGCCTGCTGCCTACCTATTTTGTGCTGCTGCTGATGTCCGTCGCGAATTTCCTGAACAACGGCGTCGACCAGTACTATGTTTTCCAGAATGCCTTTAATAAGGAAAAAATCCAGGTACTGGACCTGTTCGTCTACAATCTGGGTCTGGGAAGCGGCAGCTATTCCCTGGCCACCGCCATCTCCATCCTGAAATCTCTTGTTTCCCTGATGCTGCTCTTCACCGTCAATACCCTGTCGAAATCCTTAAGGGGAGAGAGCATCATCTGACCGTCGCCCGGGGGTCCGGCCGGCCCCGGTAAAAATGAGAATGCGGAGGTTATAGTATGTCGACGGCTCGTATGGCAGGTAAAAAGAAGAATACACCGGGCGAGCAGATTTTTATCATCGCGCTGTATATCCTGTTCACCCTGTTTACGCTGGTCTGCTTTTATCCCTTCTATTATCTGATCATCAATTCCATATCCGCGAACGACGTGTCCGCGCGAGGCTCCGTGCTGTTCTATCCCGTCGGAATCCATTTCCGGAATTACGCGCAGGTTTTCACCATCCGGAACCTGGGCAACGCGGCTCTGATTTCCGTTCTCCGCACGGTGATCGGAACTGCCTGCACGGTCATTGGCTCCTATCTGGGAAAGCTGTTCCGGCGGAAAACCGGCATGTCCTTCCACAGCTGTCTGAACCGGATTCGTATTGAGCATGCCCTGGAAATGCTGGCAAGCGGGATGCGGGTTACCGATGTGGCGGAAAAATGCGGATATTCCGGCATCCATTCCTTTTCCAGAAAATTCCGGGAGCTGGTCGGGTGCAGTCCCGGAGCTTACCGGACCCAATGCATCAAATCCATCTCCGATCCGCCGGCATCCGTCTGATGCCGGACGCTTCGCCGTGAACGCGCTGAAAAAGCCGAAGGAGTAAAATCCTTCGGCTTTTTCAGCATACGCCCCGCGGCGCGCGTCTCCGGAGGGTGAAAGACCTGAGCCCGGCACCGTGCCGTTTTCGGCCCTCAGCCCGCGGAAAGATCGTATGGTTCAGGGCCGTAATCCAGCCGGACGGTTCCGCTTGCGTCTGCGCTGAAGACCACATGCTGCTTCTCCGTCAGATAGATTTTCGCGTCCGGGCGCGCGGCTCGCAGATACTGAAAAATCTCGCTGTCCGGCGGCAGGAATTTCAGCCCGTTGGTGATGACCACGTTCCGGGGACGGTAAATCTGCATGGTTTCCGGCAGCCCGGTTCCCCGGGTTCCGTGATGCGGCGCTTTATAGAGATCGATTTCTTCGCCGATTTCCCGGGCGATCCGGTAATTGACCCTGTCCGCCAGCGGATGCGTGGAAGGAATGTCGTGCAGATCCCCGCCGAAAAAGATCTTCGCGCCGTTTACCCTCAGAAGGGCTGCCAGGCTGTTCTGATTCTCACTGAAAGCATATTGATGAAAAGTTTCCGGATGCGTGGAATCCTCATAGATGGTCCGCATGGAATTGGAAACGGAGAAGAGCCGCATTGCATGCCCCTCAAAATTGATTTCCGTCAGACTCTCACAGGGAATAGCACGGCTTTTCTGCTGTGTCAGTTTCCATATGGCCCGGAAGGTATCCGCCTCTGAATTCCGGTAGGCGTCGTCTGCCGGAGAGCCCCAGGCGGTCGTGCGGTCCAGGCCGCTGTACTCCTTCAGATATACACAGCCCACAGGATAGCGGTCCAGCAGAGCGGGAATGCTGCCGTAGTGATCCCGGTGAAAATGCGTCAGTAAGATGAAGAAAATATCCCGGACTCCCAGTCCGTCCAGGTATGACCGGATCATCGGGAACTGGTCTGCCATTCAGGTATCGATCAGGGCGGTCTCTTTTTCTCCCTGAAGGATGATGATATCGCTCCACATGGTTTGCAGAAAATGGATCCTCATCATGCTTTTCCCAGCTCCTTTCACTGCATCCTGCCTGTCCGGACGCTTCCGTAATCCCAATCATACCATACAGAAAACAAGAATTATTTCTTCACTTTATGTCTTACAAGCAAGCCTCCCACACCGAAAGCCGCAAACAGAACCGCGAGCGGGATCAGACCCTGAACCAGCGCATATACAGCAATGGCAAACAGGATAATCGTTACAGCCAGAAAAGAACCGGACCTGAAATCCATGACCTGACATCTCCTTTTTCTGTCGGATAAAAACCGTGCCCGTATACTGCCGGCATCATATCACGACAGATCTTTATCTGTCAATTTGATCAATTTGATCAATTTTTTTCTTCCGCACTGCCATCCGCTTTCGCCGCTGCGTATGAACAGGCGCAGGACGAAATACCTGCAGAAAATAAAAAGAACCGCTCAGCGGATACCGATTGACGAAGGAGGAAGAAAAAATGACACTCGCAGAAAGAAAGAGGAACCCCGTTATCACAGCCATGTTGAGGCAGACGCTCACAGAGCCGCAGACAGAGGAGGTAACCGGCGGCGCCAGTCTCTTCGGCATCGCTCTGGACGTGCTGAAAGACAAGATCAAATGCGGATTCGGCGCCCATGATTACTACTTCACCGGAGAATACAATTACGGATATACCCAGGGCGTCTGGTGCCGTTTCCCGATCTACCATTGCCGGTGGTGCGGCGCCGAAAAACAGGACCGGATCGGCGAAGTCGCGGATGACGGCCGGATATAAGACAGCATGGTGAATGCTTAAGATTCTCCCGATGCGCGGTTATCACTGCGCTGCAGGGTATCAAACAAATCGGCAATCAGATCAAAAATACTGATTTAATCTTTCCCCCTTACGATGACTTTGTCGGACGTAAGGGGGATTCCTTTTACAGGGACAGATGAATATCTTACCCGTATGCGACAGGTTCAGCTGGTTTTTTATTGCCCGTGTGGGACTCAATATGGTATTCTATACTGACTCCGGGAAGCGCGAGGTGAAAACGTATGAACAGAAAACTCTTTTCTCAGGCGATCGTGAAATTCCTGACGGGATTCCTGCTGGTCGGGATTCTGCTTTTCCTGCCTGTGGGATCTTTTGATTACTGGCAGGGATGGCTCCTGATGGGAATTCTGTTTGTTCCGATGTTTGCGGCCGGGCTGATCATGATGAAGAAGAATCCTCTTCTGCTTCAGAAAAGACTGAACGCGAAGGAGGAGCAGACCGAGCAGAAAGAAGTGGTTCTCCTGAGCGGGCTGATGTTTGCGGCCGCTTTCGTTCTCGCCGGACTGAACTATCGGTTTGCCTGGATCGTGCTTCCCGCGTGGGTGTCCTGGGCGGCAGCGGCGGTTTTCCTGCTGGCATATGCCTTGTATGCTGAGGTTCTCAGGGAGAATACCTACCTCTCCCGGACCATTGAGGTTCAGGAAAACCAGAAGGTGATCGATACCGGACTGTATGGGATTGTACGCCATCCGATGTATATGGCCACGCTCTTCCTGTTTCTCTCTATGCCTTTGGTTCTTGGTTCAGTTATCTCTTTTGTGATCATGCTGGCCTATATTCCGATCATCGCAAAGCGGATCAGCAATGAGGAGCAGGTGCTGGAAGCGGGTCTGGAGGGATATGTGGAGTATAAAAAGCGTGTGAAGCATAAAGTGATTCCGTTTGTCTGGTGACGTTCCGCCGGGGCGAAAACGGAGAAGAAGAGAGCAGTATGACGCGGCAGTTTCCCTGATTCTGCCGCTTTTTTTCGGAAAAAATGAAAAATCACCTTGCGTCATGTATTGCTTGTGATGTAACGTCATATAGTAGGATGGCGCTGAAAGGAGGTCGTGACTATGTCACAGTACACCACGGGAGAACTGGCGAAAGAGTGCGGCGTTACGGTCCGGACAGTTCAGTTCTATGACCAGAAAGGGATCCTGATCCCCAGCGCGCTGACCGAGGGCGGCAGAAGACTGTATTCCGACGAGGATCTGAAAAGGATGAAAATCATCTGTTTTCTCCGGGATATGGGACTGTCGCTGGACACCATCAGGCAGCTGCTGAAGGAGGAGGATCCGGGCAGCGTCATCTCTGTTCTGCTGGATCAGCAGGAACAGGTGCTGCAGGAGGAAATCGGCGAGCGCCGGGAAAAACTGGATCGGCTGGCGGACCTGAAAAAAGGCCTGAAGGACGTTCCGTCATTCTCCATAGAAACCATCGGTGACATAGCGACTGTTATGGAAGGGAAAAAGAAACTGAGCGCTGTTCACAGGAATATGATTCTGCCCGCAATTCCGCTGGGCATCCTGCAATGGGCGGCTATCCTGCTGTGGATTTTCAAAGGAATCTGGTGGCCCTTCGTTGTCTGGGTTGTTCTGGTGATTCCTTTCGGAATCTGGGCTGCCCGGTATTATCACCGGAATGTGGCTTACATCTGCCCCCGGTGCCATGAAATATTCCGTCCGGCCATGAAGGAGATGCTCTTTGCAAGCCATACCCCCACCACAAGAAAACTGACCTGTACGAAATGCGGCCGCCATGGGTTCTGTGTGGAAACATGGGGGCAGGCTTCCGACGTCTCATAGTGCGGGAAATTTCGTCTGAGGCAGGGTCGTTTGAAATGTTTGGCGTGACTGAGACGGAGTTACAGGCATGTAAAAAATCGATAAGCGGATTGACAAGTGACCTTTCGTTCACTATAATACGTGAACGAAGGGTCACTTAGTATTTCTATCTTTCCTCGCAGATCGAAGCGGAAAGCGGGGATTTCCGTTTCGGCGTGCTGGCCGGAATGGATTTCATCGTTGTATGCCGATTTGAAGGGGACGGTGAAAATCCGGAGCTTTTGCTGTATAAAAAGAGGTAAAAGACGGAAAACGACAGGATTCTATGACAAATGAAAAAAGCACAGGGAAAAACCGGGCCTCCCCGGAAACAGTCCGTGTGTTGCGGTATCCGGTTTCATGCGGTAAAATAACCCCGATGTACTTTGAGGAGGGTTGAGTTTTCATGAAAACAACGAAACGGTTTTTTGCTCTGATCCTGTCGGTACTGATGCTCATAACCTGCTGTGTTCAGGCTGCCGCTGAGGAAGAAGAGGAATGGATGTGCCCGGCCTGCGGCGCTGCAGCGACAGGGAATTTCTGCTCCAAATGCGGTGAAAAGAAACCGGAAGGCGAATCGGAAGCCGAAACATGGACATGCCCGACCTGCGGTGCGGAATGCACCGATAACTTTTGCTCCAAATGTGGGACCAAACGTCCGGACAGCGATAAGGCGACCGATGAAACAGATGAAAACGGCGAAACGATCCGGCTGGACCTGGATATCGCTTTTGAGAAAAACGCCTATTTCTCCACATATAACGTGAAGCTCTTCATTGACGGCGAACTGATAACGACCATGCGCCACGGAATCGATTATACAGGAACAGCGTACGTCACTCCGGGAAAACATGTTATCTCTTTTCAGGAAGACAGTTCTTCCTATCCGTCCGAAGGCAATACGATCGTCAATATCAGCGAGCCTTCCCTTTATCGGTGTGAGATTCACGCAAAGATCGATACCATACAGATTACGGGTGAAAGGATTGAAACGATATCAGAGGAGCAGGCAGGGCCAGGTGAAAAGGAACCTGTAAAAGTCGACGGCAGTCTTGTGCTCCGGGTCAGTATCGAATTCAGAAAGAACGGCATTTTTTCTCAGTACGACGTGGATATGTATTTCGACGATATCTTCATCGCCACGCTTCCGCACGGGAAGAATTACGAAAACACGCTGCTTGTCTCGAAAGGCCCCCATATGATTACATTCTGTAAATCGGGCAGTAAAAGCATACGCGGCACTTGCAGCTTCACGCTGGATCAGGACGCCGCATTCTATTGCAAAATAGAAGCGGAACGAAACAAAGTCGACGTGAGAAACGACAAACTGTCCTATTGATTCAGCCGCGATTCCGGTTTCCTTACGATTCCTGCTTCAGAGTGCGGTCAAGGCTCAGCCAGTCCTGCTTTGTTATTACCGACACATGCGTCGTTCCGTTTGCTTCATCCGGATATTCACAGTCAAAGCGCATGCCGACAGCCTCTGCGGTTTTGATGGACGGCACGTTGGTATACTTGCAATACGAGTACAGCGCCGGATAATCCGTGTTCCGGAACGCCCAGTCGCGAACCGCCTTCGCGGCTTCTCCGGCATAGCCCCTGCGTTGGCAGTCCCTGCGAATATGATAACCGATCTCGGGCAGCATTTTACCGTTTATATTCTGTAATGTCAGCCCGCAGTCGCCGATCATTTCTCCGGTTTCCTTCAGGCAGACCGCCCAGAGGCCGAATCCGTTCTCCCTGTAACGGTTCATATTCCGTTCGATCCATCCCCTGACACGCGATTCGTCAAAGGCATACGGATAATGCCCCATGATGACCGGATCCGCCAGCACCCGGTACAGCGCGTCATAATCGCTCATATTCATTTCCCGCAGGAACAGTCTCTCCGTCTCCAGAATCTTTTTGAAATCAAACGCCAATGTACAGTTCTCCTTCAGCATGGTTTTATTCAGGACAACGTCAATGCGAATTCCATTTCGTCTTCATCCTCGGCTCCCGTTGCGGAAAAGCCCCTGCTTTCATACAGCTTTCTTGCTTATCAGGGTACCCCCGTTGTTATTCGCCCCCATTGACCTGCCGGATGTATTCTTCCGCGGGAATCATGGGCTTTTCCAGCTCGGCAATCGTCTCATCGGATAAGGACAGTGCGGCGCCGTACTCTTTTCCGGCTTTCTCAAAGCGCGCCAGCAGCGGATCCGCCACGATAGCGGCTTCCGGCACGTTCAGCATGGGTGTTTCGGGCACGCAAACCATATCGGGATTGCCGAAACAGGTTTTGCACATCTGTTTGAGCCCGTCGAAATTCCCTTCCCAGTGGGGGAATCCGCAGCCGCAGATGACCAGCGTATGGATGCGGGAAAAATCAGCCAGTGCCTCATGACGAACCGTGCCGTCGGCTTCCCGCACCATGTTCATCTTTACCAGGGGGATCGTACGATCCAGCACGGCTTTCAGGTGGGAGGGCATACCGTAGCAGTACAGCGGGAAACTCCAGACGATCACGTCAGCGTCCCGGTACAGATCCAGAATCGCATTCTGATCATCGTCTATGACGCAGTGGCCGTCCCCGCGTTTCCAGCAGCCGAAGCAGCCCCGGCAGGGGGCGATCTGCCGGTCAATGACGTTGACGATGTTCACCGTTTGCCGGCCGTCAGCGTTCAGACCTTTCAGAAATGCCTCGGTCAGGCGGAAGGTGTCGCTCTTTTTCTTGGGGCTTCCATTCAATACAAGAATTTTCATCGATTTATCTCCTCATAAAAATGTCATCCTGTTTCATACCGACAAAAACTGTTTTCCGTCGCGTGCCGGAATACCCGTCATCCAATCACCTGATAGCGCAGCCGCACATAGGAATCCTGTAAGGCACTGGCTTCGATCAGCCGCAGTACGCCCAACTGGGATAATTCGCCTCTTGACTGTAAGGAGCGTCCGTCAATCAGGGTGGCCGTCTCTTTTCCTCCGATCAATACAGTCGCCATTTCAAATGTCCTCCCGCTTTCTCAGCCGGAACAGCCGCCTGGTTTCTTTGGCTTCTCCCGGCCAGGCAAAATGCTCCAGCCGTTCGACAGTATACCAGGGCGAGAATATCCGCGTCCATTCCCCGTCTGTCCGGGAAACGAGCCGGAGAACCCCGTCGATGTACAACCGGTTTCCGTCTGTCAGTTCCATGCCCCTCGCGGCTGCCGCTTCCGGAGACAGGTAATAGTTCAGACCGATGATCACACCGGCGTCCTGTGTCACGATCCTCGCCGACTCCCGGAGGATTGTTTCCGCTGTTTCCGGAGGAACCACATCCAGCACGTTGGAGCAGATCAGTCCGTCAAACGTGCCGGATGGAATGCTTCGCAGCCAGTCGGTGGCTCCGCATACAACATGAACGTATTCTTCAACACCACAGACTTCCGCAGCGAGACGTGCCGCCCGGACGGCGCCGGGCGCCGCGTCCGCCGCGGTTACATCCGCGCAGCCGTTTTTCGCGGCGATGATGCCGGCCCATGCGTCCCCGCAGCCGTAATCCAGCACTTTCTTCTTCTGCCCCAGGGAACCCGCCGCCCGGAACAGTTTTTCGCAGGGAGCCAGCTCCTTCCAGCTTTCCGGGCTCTGATTCCGCATTTCTGCCTGCTGTTCCTCCGAAAGCGCGAAGGCCTTGTCCCAGAAACCGATCAGCGTCTGATTGTCCTTCTCCGTTTTATCCAACATGTTCATCCACCCCGTATGCTTTGATAAAATGCCGGCTGAACGCTTCAGCCCGGGCCAGGGATTCATCCGTCTTCTCCGGTTCCCGGCCGCAGAGATGGATAAGCGCGGAGATCGGCGCAGTGTAGGCGAAGGCAATCATCGCCGGATCCTCGCGGCGCAGCAGTCCCTTATCCATCATTCCGGAGAAAATACGCGTGAACATCTCCGTGAGACCGGTCAGAAAATATCTTGTCGCCAGCACCCTGGCGCGGTCGTCCCGAAACTGCTCGATCGTCAGCAGCTTTCTTGTTTTGACGACTTTTTCGTCATGAACGGTGAAACTGACCAGGCGCATCGTCATCGCGACCAGCTCCTCCGGCGAATCCGGCACCGGGGGCAGATGCTCCGGGGAACCAAACCGCTCGTCGTAATAAGCGATCATCTCATCCAGCAGGGCGTTCCAGATTTCTTCCTTGCTCTCAAAATGTTTGTACGTCGACGATTTAACCAGCCCCACAGAAGCCGCGAGTTCACGGATGTTCGTTCCCGCGTATCCGTTCCGGGAGAACATGTCCAGCGCCGCTGCCAGAATCCTCTCCCGCGTATCCTTTGCCATATTTCACCTCCTGGGAAAAGCAGCGATGTGACCGATCGGTCGCCAATTATTATAGCGAACGATCGGTCACATTGTCAAGGCCTTATACAATGACTTTTATGCTTTGACGTCCGGCCCGGATATTCTCCCTTTTATCCAGGCTTGCAATCGGGTCAATTTCAGATATAATTGTCTCTGCCCGAACTTCAGTATTACAACTTGACTTCAAGGCTGCTTTATGATTTATTCTGAAAAAAAGATCGGAGGGAAGCGAGCATGAAGAAAGTTGCTGTCATATGGTCCAGCCCGAATACGGACGGTCTGACCGCCTCAGCCAAGAATCAGTTCCTGAGCGGTCTCACGGACGCGGGCGTCCAGACGGAAGAAATTCATCTGAACCGGAAAAAGCTGGAGCACTGCAAAGCCTGCGGAAACGGCTGGGGAACCTGCCGTGCCAAAGGCAGCTGCGTGATTCCGGACGATTTTGCTGAAATCTACCGGGCGCTGGCGGAAGCGGACGGAATCGTCTGGATCAGCGCCGTCTACTGGTCGGACATGACCGAATGCTTCAAGGCGTTCTTTGACAGGCTGCGCCGGTGCGACGCCGTTTCCAATCATTTTCTCGCGGAAAAGCGCTGTGTGCTGGTCGCCTGCGCGGGCGGCACCGGGCGGGGCACGCTGGAATGCCTGCAGCAGCTGGAAAGAGGACTCACCCACATGGGAATGCGGGTTTACGACCGGATTCCTGTCGTCCGGTATAATAAGGAGTATATCCTTCCGGCGCTGTATGCCGCCGGAAAGTCTTACGCGGAACGGTTGGAGACCGGATTCGATATGTATTACTGACCGATGATCCGGTTCTGTAAAAGCCAGTGGGAATACATGCCGGACGAACACGCGTAACGAAAAATCATCCGGACAGGAGGAGGCTGTTTCATGATTGTTCCGGTTAACCAGTCCAACATCCGGGACGCGGCGGTCGTTCATTCCGTCTCCTGGCAGGAGTCCCACAGATCTTTCTGTGCGGCGGAGTTTGTCGCCCTGCATACGCCGGAGCGGCAGGAAGAATACCTGCGGAGCAAGATGGAAGACGGAAGCAGGGTTTTCATGCTGACCGACGGAAAGCCCGTCGGGATCGTTTCGGTGAAGGACAGCCTGATCGAGGATCTCTATGTCCTGCCGGAATATCAGAACAGAGGCTACGGTTCCGAACTGCTTCGGTACGCTGTCGGCCGGTGCGGCGGAACCCCGAGCCTCTGGATCCTGGAAAACAACGACCGTGCCCGGAGCCTCTATCTGAAAGCCGGATTCCGGGAAACGGGAAACAGGCAGGTGATTACGGACGGGCTGGACGAAATCGAGTTCGTACTTGGCGTACCGTGAAACTATACCCGAAAAAGCCGGAGACCGGCGGAAAGCTGTGACGCCGGAAGAAGCGGGCGCGGCAGGCTGAACAGCGGTCGTCCGCCGAAACCAAAGGAGTACTGAGAACTCAAAAATATCGTTTTAAAACTGAATGGGTAAAAACGCGGCGGCAACTGCCAGAAACACTGCAGGCAATAAATTGGCGACCCTGATTTTTTTGCCCCACACCAGATTCAGGCCGACGCAGAAGATCAGTACCGAACCAACCAGGGACAGATAGCACAAAGCGGTTTCTGTCAGAACAGGTCTGACGACGGAAGCAAGCAGCGTCAGGCCTCCCTCCCAAAGCAAAACAGGAATGGCGGAAAAGGCGCACCCTTTCCCCAGAGGACAGGTCATCACCATAACAATCACCAGATCCAGAACAGATTTGGCGCCCAGGGTGGACCAGTCTCCGGAGATTCCGTCCTGAATGGAGCCCATGATCGCCATAGCTCCGATACAGACGGTCAGAGACGCGGTGACGAATCCGTTAACGAATTGTTTGTCTTTCGCGTTTCCTGTCCGGTTTTTCAGCCATTCGCCGAATTGTTCAAACCAACGCTCGATATTCAGGATTTCACCGATCAGTCCGCCCAGGGCCAGGCAGACGACAAGAAGCATCGTACCGCCGCCGGGGAGCAAGTCATGATGAAGCATATAGTTCATCGCGCCGGCAATTCCGAGAAACAGCGTTCCCACGCCGCAGGCCATGGTCAGTGTTTCCTGATGGCGCTCTTTCAGCAGTCTTCCGAACAGATGCCCACAGATACCGCCGACTATGATGGCAACAGTATTGACGATCGTTCCGGTCATTTCTCCGCCTCTCTTTCCCCTCCGTCTTCCGTTGTCCTGAAACGGAAAACTGAAAAGCTCCGGTAAGGCCGCAGCCGGCCTCCCGGCTCCAATGATAGCATATTCCCCGGGGTTTGGGCAGAGTATTTTCGCCGGCGGCATACAGCCATTGGAATTGAACTGCCCGGTCTTACCGATGACAAAATTCCGTTTCAAAGGTATAATAACGGCATCTGCTGAGTTTTTTTCAGGAACGAATGAAAGGGAATACGCCATGATGAAGCACAGCGCTCTTGTCAACGGAATCAGGGTAGACGCGGTTTACAGCGAGCAGGCCGTGCATGAAATCTTTGTTCCGCTGCTGAAAAAGCTGACTGTTTTGCAGCGGAAAAAGGGAAGCCGGATACTCGCCATGCTGGCTGCTCCTCCGGGCGCGGGAAAAACGACGCTGCTGAGCTTTCTGGAAAAGCTGTCCCGGGAGCGTGAGGATCTCAGTGAAATCCAGGTCATCGGTATGGACGGTTTTCACAGGAGACAGGAGTACCTTCTGAGTCATTTTGCCGAGCGCGACGGAAAACAGGTTTCCATGGTGGAAATCAAAGGGGCGCCTGTCACCTTCGATCTGGAAAAGCTGACGGACAGCGTCCGGCGTGTGGCGGCCGGGGACGTCTGCGGATGGCCGGTTTACGACCGGCTGCTTCACAATCCGGTGGAGGACGCGCTGCGCGTGGACGGAAAGATCGTTCTGCTGGAAGGAAACTATCTGCTGCTGGACGAGGACGGGTGGCGCGACTTGGCCGGTTATGCGGATTATACTGTTTTCGTCGCCGCGGACGAAGCGTTTCTGCGGGCCCGGCTGATTGACAGAAGAATGAAAACCGGAGTCGGGGAGGCGGAGGCCGTCCGGTTTGTCGATTTCAGCGACATGCCCAACGTGCGGATCTGTCTGGAAAAGTCAAAACCGGCAGACCTTCAGCTTACTGTCGGTGCGGACGGGGAATACCGGCCGGCGGGGTAAGGGGACAGGACGATGAACCGGGAAGACAGCCGAGGAGAGAATACATGAAAGTCAAAACGCTGATCGAGCTCTACGACGAACGCCCTTTGGAAAACGTGCTGGCGGCGGAGATTTTTCATCCGGAGCAGGTGATCTATATCTGTCCGGACGGAGCAACCCCCAGGAACGCGAAAAAACAGCTGAGGAAGTATTTCTCCCATCGGGGAATACAAACCTCGCTGTGGTTCGAGTATGTCGACATTTTCGATACCAGGGCTGTTCTCCGGCTGTTCCGGAAACTGCTGGCGCAGCATCCGGACGCTATGCTGGATATTACCGGGGGGACAGACGCGGTTCTTTTCGCCGCGGGACTTGCCTGCGCCGAAGCGAAGATCCCTGTCGTCACATACAGCCGGATGCGGAACCGCTTTTTCAGCATTCATCACGCGCCTTTCGCTCACGGCGTTTCCTGCGATATTTCGCTTTCGGTGGAAGACTGCTTCCTGATGGCCGGAGGATCCATGCGGAAGGGAAGAGTGGACAACAGCATCCTCTCCGGGTATATGGAGTGTTTCGATCCTTTCTTCGGTGTTTTTCTGCAATACCGTACCCGGTGGGACAAGATTGTTTCATATATTCAGCGTGTTTCGGCCGCCGCGGAGGACGGATCATTCTCCCTGAGCGTTCAGGGAGATTATACGGTCAAGGGAGAACACGGCAGCCGGCTGACGGCTCCGGAGGACGCGCTGCGCTCCCTGGAGGAGATTCAGCTGATTTCTGATCTGAACGTCGTTCCGGAGGAAAGCGTTTCTTTCCGGTTCCGGGATTCTCAGGTCCGGTCCTGGCTCCGGGACGTCGGGAGCGTGCTGGAACTGTACGTTTACAAGGCCTGTTTGGATTCCGGCCTTTTCGATGACGTACGGACCAGCGCCGTGGTGGACTGGAACAGCGACGAAAAGAGCAACGCCGTCTCCAACGAACTGGACGTCATGTGCACCCGGGGCATTATTCCGGTGTTTATCAGCTGCAAAACCTGTATGATCCGGACGGAGGCCCTGAACGAGCTGGCGATCCTCCGGGACCGCTTCGGCGGCGAGATGGCCCAGGCGGCCATCGTCACCGCGGAGCCGGCCGGGGCTTCCGCCCGGAACCGCGCTGCCGAACTGAACATTCGCGTCATCGATCTGAACGATCTGCAGGAAGGCAGTCTCGGCCAGAACATCAGCCGGCTGAGCAAAGCCTGATCGCTGCATCTCCTGACTGTTAAAATGACGCTTACCTGAAGGCATCCCCTTCTTCAGAAGCCCAAAACAAAACAATCCTGAATGGTTTGAACTTGTCATCTTTCACTTCTATGTTGTCAAACAGCCGTAATAGTTGCTAACATTGCAAAAATAGTTGATATCCTTGCCAAATAGCTTGCCATCATTTGAAATAAGTTGACAAGTTGACTTGCGATTTGGTATTATACTTGTACAAACGAGGGAGAGGGAGGGCAATTCCATGCGGGAGGAAGAACTTCAAAGCCTGATTCAAAAAATACAGCATCGTCAGACTGAATTCCAGACAGTTGAGCTGAAAGCAGCTGCACAGGATTTCCCTAAAAGAATTTATGACACCCTTTCCTCTTTTTCCAATCAGGATGACGGCGGCGTGATCATATTTGGTGTCTCGGAGAAGGATGGTTTTGAAACAGTCGGCGTTTATGATGCCCAAAGTGCTCAGAAGAAAGCGATGGAGGCCTGTGCGCAGATGGAACCAAATGTGCGGGCTGTTTTTACCAATACGGAAGTGGACGGTAAAATTGTTCTTTCTGCTGAAATTCCGGCAGTGGAATACTGGCAAAGGCCGGTATTTTACAAAGGCGCAGGAAGATTAAGAGGTTCCTATGTACGTGTCGGCGATGCGGATGAACCCATGAGTGAATACGAAGTCTACAGTTATGAGGCGTTTCGCAGACGAATCCGGGATGAACTGAGAACTGTGCCGGAATGCGGTGTGGAGCAGTTGAATCCGGTATGGACAAAACCGTGGCTGGATGAAGTAAAAAGGGAACGGAAAAATCTGTCGGCATTGTCAGATGCTGAAATCATGGAATTGATGGGCGTTACGAAAAAGGGCGTTCCGACACTGGCAGGACTCATGGTTTTCTCCCTTTATCCGCAGGCCTGGTTTCCGCAGCTCTGTATCACGGCGGTTTCTTTGCCCGGAACACACATGGGGGAAACAGATCAGGACGGTGCCAGATTTCTGGATAATAAACGGATCACCGGTCCAATACCGGATATGCTTGAAGAAGCGGTTGAATTCGTTCGAAGGAACATTCGTACAAAGACAGTTATTGATCAGGATGGTCATCGGGCAGATAAGGACGAATATCCGATTATTGCTGTCCGTGAAGCAATACTGAACGCGCTGGTTCATCGGGACTACAGCGCGCTTTCTGAAAGTACTCCCATAAGCCTGGAAATCTATCAGGATCGAATGGAAATAGTCAGCAAAGGCGGACTTTACGGCGGAGGCTCTGTCAGAGAGCTTGGAAAAGGCCGGCCGGAAACCAGGAATGCTGCGCTGGCGAATATTCTGGAATTACTGAGAATAACGGAAAACCGGTATTCGGGGATTCCCACTATGATAAGAGCTTTTGCGGAGGCAAAGCTGCCAAAGCCTGAGTTCAGCGATCTGCGTGGAATTTTCAAAGTGACATTTCGGAATGGAACAGGAATGGCGGAAACCGAGATAGACAAATCTGATATCCATAAAGCAATCTTGCTTTTCTGCAGAACACCGAGAACCAGGGAAGAACTGACAGCATTCACCGGAAAATCAAGGTACTATACTATGTCTGCGATCGTTCAGCCGCTGCTGGAACAGAGTCGCCTGAGAATGACGATACCGGACAGGCCAAAGAGTCCGAAACAGCGTTATGTAACCGAAGAAACATGAATACCGGCTTATTCCGGCACGGGCGATCGCCTCATCCATACTGCTGCAGAGAGAACTGAATGTGTACGGTATTGTCCGGAACGATGATCCTGAGCGGGAGAATGAAACGATCTGCGGGGAGGGAAAAACAGGAATGATGGAATACGGGAACGTACGGGAAATCTTTCCCGGGATCGGATGTGCCTGGACAGACGCAAGCGGAAAAACAACAGCTGAATACTACGGCGTCGCGGACCGGGAAAGCAATACGCCGGTGAACAGGGATACCGTTTTCCCGGCCTGTTCCGTCTCAAAGTTCATCACCGCGATCTGCGTCATGAAACTGCAGGAACAGGGTGTAATGGATATCGACGATCCTGTGAACCGTTATCTGCGGCAATGGAAACTACGCTCGCCGGGCGGAAGCGAAAGCAGCGCGTCCATCCGGTCGGTTCTGTGTCACACCGCCGGAATTGTTGACGGAGACGACGCTTTTTTCGGACTCCGGCGAAACGATCCGGAAATCAGCCTGGCGGATATCCTGGAAGGGAAAACAGCTTACAACAACCGTCCGGTCCGGGCGGAAAAACCGCAGGGAGAAGCTTTTGAGTACTCGGAGGCCGGTTACTGTGTTCTGCAGCAGCTGCTGCAGGAGACGATGCAAAAATCCTTTGACGATATTGTCCGGGATACTCTGTTTATTCCGCTGGGCTTAACCAGTACTTTCTTTGCGACGCCCGGCAATACGGCCCGCTTCGAAAACAGGATGGCGACGGGTTATGATGAAGAAGGTCTGCCCATTCCTGGAAGATTCCCTTCCGTACCCGATCTTGCGGCATCCGGGCTGTGGAGCACGCCGGAAGAGCTGCTGATCATCGCAAAGGAATTCCTGGAAGCATATCATGGCAGAAGCGGCTTTCTGCAGAAAAAAACGGTTCGGGAAATGGTGAAACCCGTGGAAAAGTTCCCCTGGACAGGCCTTGGTCTGTTTATCGGGGAAAACGATACGCTGATCTCCCGGGGCTGGGGAGAAAACGGACAGTGCATGCTGAAAATGCACTGCGGTACCGGAGAGATCGCTGCCGTCATGACAAACCGGAATCCCGGCGTCGATCAGCAGACTTCCGGTGTGGAATGGCTTGCAGACAGGAAACCCTGTGAAGGAAATCAGGTGTTCTTTGGCAACCCGGATGATATCGAAAGCCGGATGAGTTGCTGAATCTCCGGGTATATCTGCAGAAATCGCAGCCATGATATCATTATTGAAGATATGTAAACAAAACCTTTGAATGAAAGAAGTAAAGCCGGAGACAATTATGGCATCAGGCAAAGAGTATCCGGATTTCATCCTGGAACAGCTATCCGAACCGGAAGGAATCACTTTCAAACCGATGATGGGAGAATACATCCTGTAATGTGTTCCGCCGAACGCTCCGGGCGCCGGTTGCGACGGTCAGACTGTGATTTCCGGAACAGTCTGGCGCTCACCCGTGCGGTAAGCCTGTTCCACCGCCGCCAGATAAAATACAGGACGCACAAGCTCCTCATAGGAGAAGTCCATCTCCCCGGTGCGGAGCATCTTCGCGAAGCTTTCGCATTCCAGGGCATAGATGTCGTCGATCAGCAGGGGTTCGAAGCGGGTGCCCTCCGTGGTCATGAGAGAAGCGGAATAATGATACGCGCTTTCGGTAAAGTGGTTTGTAACCTCAAAGCGGGGGTAATGAACCACAGCGGTGACGCCCTGTTCGGTGCGGCTGGCCCAGATCCACTCCGCTTCCGGCCCGAAGATCGTAAGGCAGCTTTCCGCCAGGTGGGCGGCATAGAACCAGAAGCCGCCGTATTCGTTGACCAGGCTGACTGGCGCGGAGACGTCTCCTCCCCGGACGGTTTCGCCAGCGGTTTGTCAGCGAGGATATCGGAACGGATGAAAAATTTATCAGAAAGTGAAAAGGGGAACAGCAGCAGCGGCGGTTACGCCGCTTTTTCCGTTTCAGCGTCGTCTTCCGTATCCGCGTATTCTTGCGTCAGGAGATCGTATGCGTCAAGGGCTTCCTGAAAGCGGTTCAGGAGATCGGACTCGGCGATGAGTCCGTCCTCGTTGGCCCGGATTCCCGTGAAGGAAATCGCTTCTTTCATGGGCGGGTTTTCCAGGGTGAGCTGTGTGCAGCCTAGCAGCTGCTCAGTGCTCTGATAAATGATACTGACCGCGTACCAGGCTTCCCCGTCCGCGTCCAGGTACCGTTCGAAGGTCAGCTTTCCGCCGATGGGCGTTTTTTTCTCGAGGGTGTTCGGCAGTGTATAGCTGTCCGCGTTCAGAGCAGCCAGCACACTGGAGAGATTGGAATCGTGGCCGCAGAAATAACTGAATACCCGGTCGTCCTGCTCCAGTTCGCTTTTCAGCTCCTGCAGCAGCGGATGGGCGACGTTCACGGCTACCAGCGGCGTGGTGAAGAGTGTAGCCCCATAGTTTTCCACGATGCTGCAGATTGTGAGCCAGTCGTCCCGGGTAAGCTCGTGGCCGAAGGCGGCTTTCAGGGGATCGGGTTCCTCGTAGTACTGGAACTTCAGCGCGTCAGCCACGGAAACGGCGATTTTGCCCGGGCCGGACATAGAAGGTTCCTTACCCAGTTCCAGCGAGACAACGGTTTCACCCTGCAGCAGGTCGCCGTATTGTCCGGACTGATACGCCGCGCTGTCGTTCATGTCTGTGACGTCCATCAGCAGAGCGATCGCGTCCTTCATCTGTTCGCTGTATCCGGCCATTCCATTTTCTCCGCCCCCGGCGGCGATTTCGTCCAGGGCGGCCTGAACATACGCGTCGGAAACGAAGTGCAGGCAGGGGGTAAAGATTTCGTCCATCGTATCGTACGGCCCGTGCATTTCAACGGGGACGACGCTTACCGGGAGGAGACCGGCCGAGAAATACCGCGCTGTCGCCTGGGTGCGCTGTTTGGCGTTGGCATAGAAGCGTACTTCCTGTTCGTCCGGATGCCAGTTTCCGGGAATCAGGCCCTCGTCTTCCAGCCACAGCCGGAAATACTGGCCCAGTATGGTTTCCAGGACTGCGCCTTTCAGCGACAATTCGCTTGCGCCCGAGGTCCAGCTGAACCAGGTATGGGGAGTAATGTCATCCAGCAGGGATCCGCTGCCGGTAAGAGGCGAACGGATGTTGTGGCGGCTGAGCACCACGACCCTGTCCAGCGTATAGGCGGCTTTTTGCTCAGCCTGTTCCGCTGTGGCAAGCAGCGGGAGCAAAAGGACGAGAACGGCCGTCAGGATGGCTCCAAGTTTCTTCATCATATTGATTGCTCCTATCTGCCTGTCGGAATGGCTTCGTTCAGGCTCTTGTTGCGATAATTCAGATTCGTTCTCAGGGAATAGCCCTGCTGTTCCCAGAAAGCGTTGGCCGCCTCGTTATCCTTGAAAACCAGGCCGAATATTTTCTGGATACCCTCTTTTTTCAGCGCGTCTTCAGCCAGAGCGACAAGGTGGCCGGCAATCCCCATGCGGCGGCAATCCGGATGGACACACAGATGATGGATGATAGCCCGGCGGCCGTCATGCCCGGTGAGGATCACGCCGACGATCCTGCCGCCGCTTACCGCGGCAAAGCAGGTGTTCGGGTTTCGCTGCAGATACCTCGCGATTCCTTCGCGGGAATCGTCGACCGGATTCAGGGCGCGGCGGCTCTGTTCCGTGCTGCTCCACAATTCGTATATGGCGTCATAGTCCTCTATGGTGACCTGCCTGACCGTGTATTCCATACCGGTTCCCCCTGCCTTTCAGCCGATTATGCCGCCGGCTGAAGCTCTTCCTCAGTCCGGATATAGCGGTAGATATACTTCTCCGCCAGTTCGCCGAGCCGGCCGGAGTCTTTTTCGACCGCCAGGAACTGATTCACATAACTGAGCAGATCCTCGCTGCCTTTGGGCATGAGCACGCCCAGCTGATCGCGGGTAAAGGGCTCGAAGATCAGCGGCGCCGCAAGACGGCTGTCCTGCCCGACGTAGTAACCGGCTTCCATGATTTCCGTAATCATCACGTCCGCTTCCCCGGAAGCGACCAGCCCCGGGATCTCCTGGTTTACGTCGTGAATGATCAGGGTCGCGTCCGGCAGGTTCGTTCTGGCGAATTTTTCGTTGAGGCCGCCGGGGTTCTCCATCACCCGGACCTCGGGCCTGTTGATGGCTTCCAGGCTGGTGTACCTGTCCGCGTCTTCCGCCCGGCAGAGTACGGTTTTGCCGTTGCCCAGATAACCGTCCGACATCAGCGCCTGTTCTTTCCGGGCTTCGGTGACCGTGATGCCGCAGATCGCCAGATCGAACTTCCCGGCGAGCGTATCCTCCATCAGCGTGGGCCAGGAGGTCTTCACATACTCGATTTTCACGCCGAGAGCCGCGGCCAGGTCTTCCGCCAGCTCCGCGTCGAAGCCCACATAGGTCCCTGTTTCCGGATCCAGGAAGGACATCGGCTGATAATCTCCGGCTGTGCCGACCCGCAGGACCCCGCGGGAGAGTATTTCGCCGATGACGCCCGCTTCCGGTTCTTCCGTCACGGATTCTTCCGCCGGCCGGCCGGCGTGCGCGTCAATCCAGAGATCCCAGATATTCACCAGGCCTTCTTCGTTTACATACACGAGGGCATAGTACGGCGCGGCGCCGGGATACACGGCAGTGGCCCGGCACAGAATACAGTATAAGCCTTCCTTCTCGGCCAGCATCCCGATCGGCTCGTAATCCACGCCGACGAGGCCCTCCATGGCCTTGCTGAAGATTCGTGTTGCTTCCTCCGTCATATCGACAGTTTCGGGAAGCGTCCAGCCGGCATCCCGGGCTGTCTCCGCGTGGGCGAAGCCGGCCAGAAGCAATGCCGCAATCAGCAGAATCAGGATCCGTTTCATCGCAATATCTTTCCTTTCTGGTTTCCGGGCCTGATGCCGCAGCGCTCAGGCCTTATCCTGAACCGCCTGAGCTGTCGTCCTCACACCCACTCTTTGTTGATGCGGATATAGACGGTCTTCATGATCTGCGCCAGGACGGTATAGAGGACCATCAGGCCGGTCATCCACGCGAGGAAGGGCAGCGGCATGACCGGCATGCTGAAGAGCAGCGCGATTCCCGTGAAGCCGATCAGCAGGGTGACGATACACACGGCCAGCGTGGAGATCGTCAGCTGCTTCGAGGCCCGGTCCTGAATGAACGGGATCTTCGGCGTACGGATGGTGTGGATAACCATCGTCTGGGAAATGACGCCGAACATGAACCAGCCGCACTGGAAGAAGCCGGCCTGTTCGACGCTGTTGAACTTAAACACGTGCCAGAGCACCAGGAAACACAGCACGTCCAGAACGGTGCTGAGCAGCCCGAAGAAGATCATGAACTTCTTGATGCCCGGGATGTCCCAGCGCTTCGGCTTCTGGATATATTCGTCCTCCACGTGGTCGAAGGGCATGCCGAGCTGGGCGAAGTCGTTCAGGAGGTTCTGCACGAGGATGTGAATCGGAAGCATCGGCAGGAACGGCAGGAAGATGCTCGCGATGAGGACGGAGAACATATTGCCGAAGTTGCCGCTGACGGTCATCTTGAGGTATTTGGACATGTTCGCGAAGGTGCGGCGGCCTTCGATCACGCCTTCTTCCAGGACCTGCAGATCCTTTTCCAGCAGGATGATGTCCGCGACTTCCTTGGCGATATCCACGGCGGTATCCACGGAAATGCCGACGTCCGCCTGCTTGAGGGGCAGGCTGTCGTTGATGCCGTCGCCCATATAGCCGACGATGTGGCCGTT
>CAMKJS010000052.1 GCA_946413245.1 uncultured Clostridia bacterium | reverse complement strand
GTGCCACCTTGCCAAGGTGGATGTCGCGGGTCCGAGTCCCGTCTACCGCTCCATTCGCGGGTGTAGCTCAATGGTAGAGCTCCAGCCTTCCAAGCTGGTCACGTGGGTTCGATTCCCATCACCCGCTCACTAAAAGAACCAGGCGCAAAGCGCCTGGTTCTTTTACTACCTCTTAGTATCCTTCTACTTTTTTGGGATCGCCGCCGGCGTCCAGGTATTCCTGAATGGCCTGGTGCAGTTCTTCCGTGAATTCCTCGAGGCAGAGGCCGTTTTCCATGATGTAGGTGGCGGCCGGGATGCCTACGTACCGCATATGCCAGGGTTCGTAGTTGATTTCGGTGACGTCTTCCTTTTCCTTCGGATAGCGGAGAATGAAACCGTATTCCTGGCAGTGTTCCGCCATCCAGATGCATTCCGGCTCGGCGCCCATCTTTCCGTTCATGGCCTTGTCGCGCCACTTTTTCGGCACCACGTCGCAGCCCAGTCCTGTCTGATGGTCACTGGATCCGGGGATGGCTACCCAGCCGTCGTCCTTCCCGTTGTTCTTCTTCAGGCGGTTATAGTACATAGTGTTCTGGGTCTGGTAAGAACGGTACGCGCTCTTGAGATAGAGGTACATGCCGTCGGCACGGGCGCCTTCGGACATGGCCACCAGGGCTTCGTAGCAGGTTTCCTGCAGCTGCATTTTGGAGCCGGAGGCCTTGAGGAGACCGCCGTTCAGGTTGGAACCGTCCTTGGCGGTTTTCCGCTGTTTGACGGTGACCAGGGGCTTGGGGACATAGGATTTGTCCAGGAGGGAATGCTTGTTGGCGAGGCGGACGAAGTCGGGGGACAAGTCTTCTAGGGCAACCGGGAAGGTCCAGAGGGAATCTCCGGTTGCCTTGGCGGCAGTCGTTGCTTCAAGGGTATCTGTTTCTTCGGCGGATTCTTCATCGAGATCGAGGTCTTCGATGATTTCTTCGATGATGAGGTCGTCGTCTTCTGCCAGAGCTAAGAAGCTCTGCCATAGCATAAACAAGCATAGAAGGATTGCAACAAACTTCTTTTCTTTATTCATTGTCTTTTGTATCCTCCTTTACCCCTGACCCCTTTTCCCCCTTTTGCGAAAGGGGGAAGGGGAGTAATTAGTGCGCTGGGGGCTGCGCCCCCAGCCCCCTCCTGATACAGGATTGCATAGAAACGATCGAAAGCTTGGACTTATATCGGTTTCGATCACAATTTATTATGGTGTATCCGCCAAATCGGTAAGGATCTGGAGTCGATGGTCGATCAGCCAGGTTTCGAGAGGGATGTTGGCGTCGTGAATGGCTTTGGCGTTCTCTTTGCCGACGTAGCGGAAATGCCAGGGTTCGTAGCTGTAGCCGGTGATGTCCTCCCAGCCTTCGTCATAGCGAAGGATGAAACCGAAGCGCCAGCAGTTTTCCCGGGCCCAGATGGCGCCCTGGGTTTTGCCGAAGACGGTGTTCAGGCTGGATTTGGATTTCTGCCCGATATCCATGGTCAGGCCCAGCTGATGCTCGCTGGAGCCGGGCGGCGCCACATACTCCTGGGCTTTTTCCACGTTTCCCTTTACGCTGCGCAGTTTACGGTTATAGATGTTCTCCTGGGAGGAATAGGCCCGGTATCCGCTGACGGAGGTCAGGGTGATCCCGGCTTCTTCCTTGCAGGCGGCGAACATTTCCTCCAGGCCCGCGGCGGCTTCCTCCCGCATACGGCGCACCTGGCCGGGAACTTCCGCCTGGCGCAGATCCGGCGGAACGTAATAAGCGGAAACGTTGAACTCCCGGTTACACAGGAAGAGCAATCCATCCGCATCATGCTGCGGCGCAGCTGTTTTCAGCGGCGCAGACAGCAGCATGCTGCCGGCGGTCAGCAGGCTCAGCAGGGACTGCGCGAGACTCAAGCGAATTCCTCCTCCCCGGGTTGCGTTTATCACCTGCCTATTATGGCACAGCAGCTTTTGTTTTGCAAGGTTCATGGAGAAAGTGTCAAGCGCAGGAAAGAGCTGTCAAAGAGAACTATCCCCGCTGACAACCGGCAGCTCGAACCAGAAGGTGGTGCCGAGGCCGGGCTCGCTTTCCACGCCGTAGGGAGCGTCGTGCTTTTCGAGAATGCCGCGGCAGATGTTGAGACCCAGGCCGCTGCCGATGACCGCGCGGCGGTGGTTCTCCCGGCTGCGGTAGTAGCGGTCCCACAGGTAGGGGAGTTCGTCCGCCGGGATGCCTTCGCCGGTATCGGACACCTGCACCCGGACGGCGTTTCCGCGGCGCTCCTGGGTCACCCGGACGGTCTTATCTTCCCCGGTGTAGGTCAGGGCGTTTCCGATCAGGTTATAGATGACCTGACTGATCCGCCCGCTGTCGGCTGTGACGGTGAAGTCTTCCGTGGGTTCAAAGAGGACAGTGTATCCCTCGACGCCGGCCATGGCGCTGATCCGATCGCAGATTTCCCGGATCAGGGCGGTGAGGCTGAAGGAGGTTTTCTTCAGCTCCAGGTGTCCGGTGCGGAGGCGGCTGAAATCCAGGACTTCGTTGACCATGGAGGAAAGACGGTTGGTTTCGTCGATAATGATCTGCATATTCTCCGGATTCATTTCCTCCGGAAGATCCCGCATGGCTTCCGCGTATCCCTGAATCATGGTCAGGGGCGTGCGCAGGTCATGGGAGATATTGGCGATCAGCTCCCGCTGGAGATCCTCTACCCGGCGGAGATCCTCGGCTGCGCGGACCAGGGTATCGTTCAGCTCCGCGATTTCCCGGTATCCGCCGCTGTGGGCCGGCCGGGTGTAGCGGGAACGGCTCAGCTCCCGGGCGGCCCGATTGGTTTCGATTATCGGTTCGGAGACGCTGGAGGCCATGGTGGCGCCCACCAGCACCGCGGCGATGACCAGGGCTGCTGTGATAACAAGGAACTGGCGCCGGGCGATATCCAGCGTGGAGGACACGGGCGTCATCCGGGCATAGAGCAGCAGGGTGCCCTGTGATCCGTCGGCGAATGAGACACCCTGGAGGTATACCATGCCCCGGGCTGTGAGAGAATTGGCATCCGGCACATAGCCGGAGAACAGCGTGGCGCTTTCTTCCGCTGAAGTGTCGTCTGCCTCCACGGCTTCAATCAGGGCTTTTCCGTCCGCCGGGCTTTGGGCGGCCCAGGCGCGGCCTTCCTCCTCCGACAGGTTTTCAAAGGGAGTATACCGGGTCCGGCCGACAGAAAAAAGCGGTTTCCCGTCGCTGTCCAGGAGCAGCACGGCCAGATCGTTTTCCTCGCCAAGGCGATCCGCCAGGGAGTCCAGCTCCGCGTGGTCGAGATTCCGGAGGAGAAGATCGGCGGCACGCTGCATCTGGGACGCGCGGGAGCCGCGGTAGATGTTATACAGAAGGGCGCTCTGAAAAAGCCATACCAGGGAGAGCATGAAGCCCACCAGAATGGCCAGATAGATCAGTATTTTGTTTCGGATGCCCAGCCGGCCGGCGAAGGTTGACTCCCGGTAGGCCAGGAACCCCTTCCTACTGCTTCTCAAAGCGGTATCCAACTCCTCGAAGGGTGGTGATTTTGTCCGCGCAGGGGCCGAGCTGACGGCGCAGCAGCTTGATATGCGTATCCAGCGTCCGGTCGTCCCCGAAGAAATCATAGCCCCAGACTTCGCTGATCAGCTTCTCGCGGGTCAGGGCGATGCCCCGGTTCCGCACCATATAGAACAGGAGATCGTATTCCTTGGGGCTCAGGTCCAGCTCCGTTCCCGCCACGAAGACCCGGCGGGCGGTGAAATCCACCTTCAGGTCCCCGAGCTCCACGATCTCGTCCGCGGGCTTCTCCGCGGCTCCACCGCGCTTGAGAACGGCGGCCACGCGCATCATGAGCTCCTTCGGGGAGAAGGGCTTGACCACGTAATCGTCGATCCCCAGCTCGAAGCCGTGAATCCGGTCGTACTCCTCCCCGCGGGCGGAAAGCATGATGACCGGGACGTTGTCCGTTTTCCGGATCTCCCGCACCGCGGAAAACCCGTCCAGCTCCGGCATCATCACATCCATGATGATCAGGTCATAGTGCTTTTTCCGGCACATTTCCACGGCGGCCATGCCGTTTTCCGCTTCTTCCGTAGCATATCCGTCAAAGGCGGCATACTTGGCGATCAGCGTACGGATCCGGCTTTCGTCATCCACAATCAGCAAGGTTGTCATCGGTCATTCTCCGTTCTTATCGACGAGGTTTTGTTTCGGATTCAGTATAATCTTTCGGGGAATATGGCGCAAGGGGGAAGCGGGGGTGGAGAGGGGGGACCGAGGAAAACCATTTTCCAATCCATCCGTTTGAAATGGTATCACGATCCTGTGAAGGGAGTATGAACGCAGTATGAAAAAGATTGTGATATCAAAGAATTCCTGTTATACTGCAACCGAAACTGTGGACCGTGGGGACAGTTCTTTATGGTCCATTTTTGGTACAGGGCTTTTTATCCCTTCTGTCGGCAAGCCGACACCTCCCCTTGCAACAAGGGGAGGCTTTAGTGCAGAACCGTCCCTGCCGGATCCACCTATGGGCAGGAGAGAGGTTTTGGACATCAAAAGAACCAGCAGTTTACCGAGGGAAAGGCGGCGAGGCGAATGGCGAAAGGCGCGGTCATCGGAATGACGGCACACGTGGATGCCGGCAAGACCACCCTCTCGGAAGCCATGCTCTATCTCTCCGGCGCGGTGCGCCGGCAGGGACGGGTGGATCACGGGGACGCCTTTCTGGATACGGACGCCATGGAGAAGGAACGGGGGATTACCATCTTCTCCAAGCAGGCGCGGCTGAGCTGGAAGAAGACGGATCTGACGCTGCTGGATACGCCCGGGCATACGGACTTCTCCGGAGAAACGGAGCGGGCGATTCAGGTGATGGACGCGGCGGTGCTGGTGATCAGCGCGGCGGAAGGGGTCCAGAGCCATACCCGGACGCTGTGGCATCTGCTGGAAAAGCACCGGCTGCCGGTGATTCTTTTCGTGAATAAAATGGACCGGTTTGAGGGAAACCGGGAGGAACTGCTGGAACATCTCGGAAACGCGCTTTCGGACCGGATCGCGGATTTCTCCGAACGGGACGACGAAAAGATCGCCCTGTGCGACGAAACCTGCCTGGATCTCTATCTCCGGGAGGGACGAATCCCGGACCGGAAGATTCAGGAAATGACGCGGCAGCGGCAGATTTTCCCCTGCTTTTTCGGCGCGGCGCTGAAGAACGAGGGCGTGGTGCCGCTGCTGGATTTCCTGGCGGAGTTCCGGCCGGAGCGGACAGCCGGGCCGGAAGCCCCCTTCGGGGCGCTGGTGTATAAGGTGGCCCGGGACGCCCAGGGAGCGCGGCTGACCTTTCTGAAGGTGACCTCCGGGATTCTGAAGGCCCGGGACTCTCTGTCCCCGGCTGCCGCCGGGGAAGAGGACGGATGGACGGAGAAAGCGGCGGAGCTGCGGCTGTATTCCGGCACCCGGTACGAATCCGTGCCCCAGGCGGAGGCGGGGGAGATCTGCTGCGTGGTGGGGCTGAGCCGCACCCGGGCGGGGGAGCGGCTCGGCGCGGGCGGAGAGACGCCGGCCGCGTCCCTGCGTCCCTGCTATGCCTGCCGCCTGGTGCCGGAGAAGGGTACAGATCTGCATACGCTGCTGGGCTATCTGCGCGCGCTGGAGGAGGAAGAGCCCCTGCTGCAGGTCGAATATGTGGAGGCCCGGCGGGAAATCCGGGTGCAGTCCATGGGCGAGGTGTATCTGGAGGCTCTGGCCAGGCAGCTGCTGGACCGGTATGGGTGCCGGGTCAGCTTTGCCGACAGCGGCGTGCTTTACCGGGAGACCATTGAAAACCAGGTGGAGGGGATCGGCCATTACGAGCCCCTCCGGCATTACGCGGAGGTGCATTTGCTGCTGACGCCGCTGCCCCGGGGCAGCGGGATCGAGACGGATTCCGCGGTTCCGGTGGACGATCTGGCCCTGAACTGGCAGCGCCTGATTATGACCCATCTGCGGGAAAAGGTGCATACGGGCGTGCTGACGGGTGCCCCGATCACGGACATGCGCATTACGCTGGTGGCAGGGAAGGCGCACCTGAAGCATACCGAGGGCGGGGATTTCCGGCAGGCGACCTACCGGGCCCTGCGGCAGGGCCTGATGAAGGCGAAATCCGTGCTGCTGGAGCCGCGGCTGCTGGCGGAGGCCGTGGTGCCGGAAGAATATGTGGGCCGGGTGATGAGCGATTTTGCCACGATGGGCGGGCAGGTGTCGGCGCCGGAAGACGCGGATGACGGCCTGCGCCGGGTGACGGCGCTGGTGCCGGCCGGGGCCTGCGCCGCCTATGGGCGGGAGATTCGTTCCCTGACCCGGGGCCGGGGAAGCCTGACGACGGCCTTCGATTCCTGGCAGCCCTGCCCGGACGCGGAGCGCATTATCGCCGAAAAAGGATACGATCCCCTGCGGGATCCCTTCAATACACCGGATTCCGTGTTCTGCTCCCACGGCGCGGGGGTTACCGTGCCCTGGGACCAGACGGAGCAATATATGCATCTGCCTTCCTGGACGGAACTGCGGGAACGGCGGGCGGCGGCGGAACGGTCCGCCGCGGCATCCCGGACAGGCACGGCGGCCTATCGGGGTACGGAGGAAGAGGACCGGGTGCTCCGGGCGATCTTTGAAAAGACGTACGGCCCCACAGAGTCCCGCCGGCTGCTGACGCCGGTGCAGAAGGAAGCGGCACCGCGGAACGCGGCTGCACCGAAGGAAGCGGGTCCGGGGACCGGCGCGGCGGCGATACCGACGGAAAAGGAAACCCTCCTGGTGGACGGATATAACGTGATCCACGCCTGGGAGGAGTGGAAGGATCTGGTGCAGGATCATCTGGAAGCAGCCCGGGAACAGCTGATTTCCGTGCTGTGCAATTATGCCGGGGCGACGGGGAAACAGATTATTCTGGTGTTTGACGGATACCGGGTGAAGGGCAATCCCGGGGAAGCGGAGAAGGTGAACAATATCTTCGTGATTTATACGAAGGAAGCTCAGACCGCGGACGCCTATATTGAAAAAACCACCCTGTTGGCCCGGCGGGAAGGGCGGGTGCGGGTGGTGACCTCCGACAGGCCGGAGCAGCTGATTGCGCTGGGGAACGCCGCGGGGCGGACGTCGGCGCGGGAGTTCCGGCAGGAGGTGATCGCTGTGCAGGGGAGCATTAAGGCTTTTCTGGAAAAGCATTACCGGCCCGCGGCCGAGAAAGCGGTGGAAAGAGCGTATAAGGAAGCATGGAAGAAGGGGCATGGAATTGGCTGATGCGAGGCATCAGCCAATTCCTTTCTGGAGAAGCAGGCAAATCCAGATAACGGCAAGGTGGGCGGGATACAGGGCGTAGCTCAGCCAGCGGGGCGTTTTCAGATCGTTCGGGAAGCGGATCAGGATAAAGGGCAGGGAGAGCAGCGCGTAGGTCTCCATCCGCAGGAACGCGGAAAGAGGCCCGCTGAGGAACGCCGGCAGGGAACCGATCTGCAGGGGGATGCCGAAGAGGCTTTTGGTGACGCTGTAGGAAGCGCCCCAGAAGAGAAAGAAGGCCACCATCACCGCGGCGATCCCGCTGCGGCTGTCCCGCACGGCCCACAGCAGGATGAACAGCATCACGCCGCGCCAGCCGTAATCCACGTTCAGCAGCGTCGCCAGGCACACACAGACCACAGGGGCCCAGAACTGGCTGCCCCATTTCTTTTCTTTGATCCCCCACATGGCGCAGAGACCCAGAAAGAGGGTCAGGAAAATGTTGGGCTCATTCCAGCGGTGGTTCAGGGCGACCATGTACAGCGGCTGGGAGATGATCCCGGTCAGCAGAATCCGCCCAAGATATTTCGGTACGCTCCGGGTATAGCAAAGCCCGACCACCATGCACCAGGCATAGATCGGAAAAGCGATCCGCCCGAGGATACGCATTTCCTGCATATTGCCGAACAAGGCCTTTCCGCTGTGGTCGACGAACATGAACAGCAGGGCGATTATTTTCATGAGATGGGTGGCGGTGTTGCCGGCAGGCAGCCGGGGTCTGGAATAATCGATATCCATTTGACAAACTCCTCCCGGAAGGTGTACAATCCGCGGCGTGCGAGGTGAACAGACGATCGCGTGCCGCTTCCGCGGTATGAGGAAAGTCCGGGCACCGCAGGGCAAGGGTGCCGGTTAACGGCCGGTGGAGGCGACTCCAAGGAAAGTGCAACAGAAAGAGACCGCCGCTCTCCGGAGCGGTAAGGATGGAAAGGCGAGGTAAGAGCTCACCCGCGGCCTGGCGACTCGTCCGCGATGTAAACCCCACCCGGTGCAAGACGCCATGGAGGCAAGACGGCGGCCCGCCGCGTCCTCCGCTGTCGCTGGAGCTCCGCGGTAACGCGGAGCCTGGATAGATGATCGTCCAATACAGAACCCGGCTTATGGTCACGCTCGCATGTTCCGGATTCCCGTCCCGCCGTCAGGCGGGACTTTTGCGTTGATTTTATTCGGAAAACTGTCCGGAACGGTCCGCACGCTTTTCTGCGAAGAATTCCCGCAAAAGCGCCCGGCATTCCTCCTCCCGCTCTCCCGCGGCCCAGGCTGTGGCGCCGTGCAGCGCCGGATCCGCCGGAAGATCGTAGACGCTGCCGCAGCAGCCCTTTTCCGGATCCGAGGCGCCGAAGACGCAGCGCCTGAGGCGGCTGACCAGCAGCGCGCCGGCGCACATGGGGCAGGGCTCCAGGGTGACGTACAGCGTACAGTCCCCAAGCCGCCAGTTTCCCAGCTTTTCCGCTGCGGCCCGCAGGCACAGGATCTCCGCGTGGGCTGTCGGATCCCGGCGCTGCTCCGTCCGGTTGTGATCCGCCCAGAGTAGCTCCTCTCCCCGGTACAGCGCCGCGCCGACCGGGACTTCTCCTTCCCGGAGCGCTTTCCGGGCTTCTTTCAGCGCCGTTTCCATTCCGCTCATCTCGCTCATTCCGTCTCTCCGTACTGCAGATATGGGTCAGTATATCAATTCTGCCGGGGAGAAGTCAAATAAAGAGTGGAGAGTGAAGAGTGGAGAGTGAAGAGTGGAGAGTGAAGAGTGGAGAGTGGAGAGTGGAGAGTGGAGAGTGGAGAGTGGAGAGTGAAGAGTGAAGAGTGGAGAGTGGAGAGTGGAGAGTGAAGAGTGGAGAGTGGAGAGTGGAGAGTGAAGAGTGGAGAGCGAGCGAAGGAAGCGTCAGCCCAGTGGGCTGTCCGGCGTAAGCCGAAAGCGACGCGAGCTCGTTAGCGCGAAAGAGAGTGGAAGCCCCGCCCCAAGGGGATTCCGCGACCATTGAGCGAACGTGGTTAAGAGATTAAGAGTGGATGAAGATGTAACTTTTGCTTGTCAAAGCAGAGAAAAACGATATATAATGAAGTGTTGAAGCATCCTTATATACCTGACGCCGGACGAGGAGGAACAGCTGTGGCAGATTCCATCCGCATTCAGATGATGGATCGTTTTACGATCTATATTGACGAGAAAAAGACGGATCATCTGGTGGCCAAATCCAAGAAGGGCGCGGCTCTGGTGCAGTATCTGATTCTGAACGAGGGGCAGCCCGTGCCGAATCAGAAGCTGCTGAACACCCTGTGGGACGAAGAAAAGAGCCAGAATCCGGAAAACGCGCTGAAAACGCTGGTTTCCCGGCTGCGCGTGCTCATGAATCAGATTGATCCCTCGCTGGGCGCCTGTCTCGTATCCGACCGCGGCGCCTATCACTGGCAGTGCATCGACGGGATGACGATCGACCTGTACGAGATCGACGCTATCTTCAGCCGGCTGGCGCAGAACGACGTGCCGACATCCGAGCAGGTTCGCCTGTACAACCAGCTGATGGAAAAATACCCGGGGGATCTGCTGCAGCACAGCGAGCAGAACGAGTGGGCGCTTTCCAAGGCGACGACGCTGCACAACAAATACATGGCGGCGGTCTATGCCTATATCGGACTGCTGAAGGAAAAAAATCAGTATGCCGAAATCGTCGGTGTATGTCGTCGCGCGCTGGATGTCGATTCCTTCGACGACCGGCTGCACATGGAGCTGATGGCTGCCTTGATCCACATTAACCGGACCGGGGAAGCGCTGGTGCAATATAAGCATGTGGTGCAGCTGAATTACCGGTATCTGGGCGTGCAGCCCAGCGCTGACCTGCAGGAGTTTTACAAACAGATCGTTTCCGCCGGGAAAACGCTGGATTTCAACCTGGAAGCGATCCGGAACGAGCTCCGGGAGAGCGGGGAGCAGCGGGGAGCGTTCGTATGTGAGTACGCGGTGTTCAAGGAAATATTCAATCTGCAGATGCGGAACCTGGAACGCCTGGGCGCCACGATGTTCCTGGCCATCATTATGATCTCCCCCTACAACGATCAGGAGATCGACTCCATCCGGCAGGATAATATCATGAGCGGTCTGCTGGATATTCTGCGGAAGAATCTGCGCAAGGGGGACACCATCACGCGTTTCGCGCCGAATATCTATGCCCTGCTGCTGCCGACGGTGAATTACAACACCGGCGGAATGGTGCTGGAGAGAATCAAGCGGAGCTTTTACAAGAGCTATCCCAACAGCAATATCGTGTTTAATTACCGCGTCGGGCCGCTGAGCTCCAAAGGAATGCCGAAAGACGACATGCTGGATCCACGCGAGTAACCGAAGGGGCATGGCTTGAATTTTCCGCGCGGCTCGGAGAGAACCGCGCGGTTTTAATGAAAGGGGGCCGTGAAATGAAAATTGCCGCGTCTGTCCTGAGCGCCGGATTGTATGCTGCTGCGCTGATCCTCTTTCTGACGGGCGCGAAGAAACGCGCGGCCCTGGATCGGGATGCTTCGGTTCCTTCCCTCTTTTCTCCCCGTGAATACGGATGGGTGCTGATGCTGTGCTGCGGCAGTCTGGCGGTTCACATGGGTGTGATCTCCGGCGTCCGGCTGTTCAGCGGATCAAACACCACGCTCGCGGATACTTTCCGGATTTACGCGGAGCTGGATTCGCAGCAGTATCTGGATATCGCCAGAGTCGGATATACGGTTGCCAGCGAAAACGGGACAATCCTGGAGCTCGTTTTTTTTCCGGGATATCCGCTGGTGGTCCGGCTGCTGATGCTTGTTTTTCCGGAGGGGCTGAGCGGATACCTGGCGGCCTGGATTCCTTTTCTGATGGCCGGTATGGTTCTGTACCGCCTGTTCCGCCTGGATTATGAAAAGGATAAATCGCTCCGGCTGCTGCTCTGGATCTGCCTTTTCCCCGGAGCGATGTTTTTTTCCACTCCCATGTCGGAGTCGCTTTTCCTGCTGACAGCGGCCGGGGCTTTCTATCTGGCGCGCACCCGCCGCTGGTTTGCGGCCGGGATTTGCGGATTTCTGGCCTCTTTCACCCGCCTCCCGGGGGTGCTGCTGGCAATTCCGCTGGGTATCGAACTGCTGGAACAGTACGCGGGAAACCTGCGGGCAAACCGGAAGGAGCTGATCCGGAACGGATCCTGCCTGCTGCTGCTTCCGCTGGCGGTCTGCATATATCTCGGGATCAACAGGGCGGTAACCGGGGATCCATTGGCGTTTCTGCAGTATCAGCGGGAGCATTGGGGGCAGAGAATCGACTGGTTTTTCAAGACGGCCGCCATGCAGACGGATTACGCCGTCCATTCCTGGACGGACGATCCTCACGATTTCTGGGCCCTGTGGCTTCCGAACCTGCTGGTCGGCTACGGATCCCTGATCCTGATGCTGCTTCGGGGCCGCAAGCTGCGCCTGCCGGAAGGCTCCTGGTTTTTTACCTACTTTGCGGTCTGCTACGGGACGACATGGCTGCTGAGCGGTCCGCGGTACATGACGGTGTTTTTCCCGATGGCTGTTCTGGTGGAGGAGGCGCCGCTGTCCAAATGGACGAAGGCAATTCTGCTCGGAACGTGTACGATTGCCTACACCGTATTTTTTGCCCGGCGATGGAATGTATGGTGACTGTCCGGATCCTGACCGGTTTTCCGGGATGATTTGCTTTTTGCCCGGGAATATGCTATATTTCAGTGAGTGCGTATCCTGTTTTACGCACTGATTTCTCCCCTGAAGGAGGATTCCCCCGAATGTCTGCGTATCGTATCGTTACGGATTCTGCCTGCGATCTTGCCCCCGAAATTCTGCGGGACTGGCAGGTGGATATGGTTGCCATGCCCTACATGTTCCAGGATACCGGCGAACTGCATGTGGATCACGACATGCCGATTTCTGCTTTCTATGCCCAGATGAGGGGTGGCCGGGTGGCAAAGACCTCCGCGGTGAACGTGGACGCGTATGACGATCTGTTCAAGCCGTTGCTGGAGCAGGGGCTGGATATTCTGTATGTGGCTTTTTCCAGCGGCCTGAGCGCGACCTGCGCCAACGGGAAGACTGCGGCCGCGGCGCTGGAGCAGCATTATCCGGGGCGCACGATCCGCGTGGTGGATTCCCTCTGTGCTTCCGCGGGAGAAGGGCTTTTCCTGTATTTCGCCAAGGAAAACCGGGACAGGGGAATGTCCCTGGAGGAGAACGCGGACGCCCTGGAGGCGGACAAGCTCCATCTGTGCCACTGGTTTACGGTGGACGATCTGAAATATCTGAAGCGCGGCGGGCGGATTTCTCCGGCGACGGCGCTGCTGGGCACTGCCCTGAACGTCAAGCCGGTGCTGCATGTGGACAATGACGGCCATCTGATCAAAGTTACCCAGGTACACGGCCGCAAAAAGGCGATCCGTACCATGGCGGAACATCTGGGCAAATCCGTGCTGAAGGGGAGTCCTGTGTATATTTCGCATGGAGACTGCATCGGGGACGCGGAGTATCTGGCAAAGATCGTCCGGGAGGAATACGGATACGAAACGCAGATTATCACGTATGTGGGCGCGCTGATCGGATCCCACTCCGGGCCCGGAACGCTTGCATTGTTTTTCCGCGGTACTGAACGCTGAAATTTCATAATTTTGCAATATTTTGCTTTATATGGTTGCCAAATGAGGGCAAAGAACCATTGTCAGGCAAAGGAAACGGTGCTATAATTCGCCGGTGTGAGAGAAGAACCGGCTTCCGGTTCCCGCTCCACGATATCAAGATATTGCGCCTGAGCGCGCGAAAGGAAGAAACTCGTATGAAAAAGATCATTTGCAAAGTCGAATATGATACCGAAGCTGCTGAGCTGATTCAGAAGAAGACCTTCGGTGCGTTCGGCGATCCCGCCGGTTATGAAGAGATCCTGTACAAGACTCCCGCCGGCAAACTGTTCCTGTATGGCTTCGGCGGCCCCGAGTCCGAGTATCCGGAAGAGACCATTAAGCGGATGTCTGCTGCCAAGGCTGAAGAGTGGCAGAATGCGTAACTTGCTGGAAAAGCAAAAATCCCGTCCGAACAAAGTCGGACGGGTTTTTCATTTCTTGCAAAGGTTTAGGATTTCGCGTCTGCGGACGCGACCAGGGCTTTCCGATCGCCCTGGACCTTCGGTCATTGAGGGCTTCGCCCCCAATAAAACCTGAGAAAGAAGTCTTTCAAAGCGCAGGGGGAATGAAAAGATGTCCATTATGGGCTTTGTCCATAATAAATCTGAGAAAGAAGTCTTTTGGGGCGTAGGTCGAATGAAAAAAATTATGTATACAGGTTTGGGAGAATATAGTACAATAAGCGGGTGTTTTCCCCAATGCTCCCTGCCAAGGAGGTTCTGAATGTCTGTCAGCCAACATGTGCTCTCCGCTGTTTTCAGCGACGAAACCCCTTCCTACCGTTTTCCTGCGGAGCCGGATCCCGGCGATTCCGTTACGATCCGGCTGCGTGTCGCGAAGGATTCCGCGTCCCGGGCGGTGCTGCTGCTGGATTCCCTGTCCGCCGGCGTCCTGATGCATAAAGATTCCTCGGACGAGTTTTTCGATTTTTATACCTGCGGGATTATCTGCAATTCAGCGGAGATCCTGTACCGTTTTCTGGTGGAGTGCCCTGACGGAACCCGGATCGCCTACGACAAGAGCGGCGTGCGGACGGATGAACATCAGACGCCGGATTATAATCCCGCCTATGCCTTCCGTTTCGTGCCCGGGTTTCATGTGCCGGCCTGGGCCAAAGGAGCCGTGCAGTATCAGATTTTTACGGACCGGTTCTGCAACGGCGATCCGACCAACGACGTGACGGACAACGAATACTACTATACCATCGGCCACGCCAAGCACATCGATAACTGGGACGCGACCCCCACGGACACCGATATCCGCTCCTTTTACGGCGGTGACCTGCAGGGAATTCTGGACAAGCTGGATTATCTGCAGGATCTGGGCGTGCAGGCGCTGTATCTGAATCCCATTTTTGTTTCTCCGTCCAGCCACAAGTATGACACCCAGGATTACGACCATATCGATCCGCATTTCGGCGTGATTACGGACGACGTGGATCATGCCATGCAGCTGTGGGAAAAGCACAACGGGTACGCGCCGCGGTATATCCGCCGGGTGACCTCCATGGAGAATCTGGAAAAGAGCGACGATCTCTTTGCCCGGCTCTGTGACGAGCTTCATTCCCGGGGGATGCGCATTATCCTGGACGGGGTGTTCAACCACTGCGGATCCTTCAACAAGTGGATGGATCACGAAGGGATTTACCTGGGTAAGGCCGGCTTCCAGCCAGGCGCTTTCCAGAGCCCTCACAGCCCTTACCGCTCCTATTTCAAGTTCAACGATTCCGGGAGCGGGCGCAGCCCGGTGTATGAAGGCTGGTGGGGATATACGACCCTGCCGAAGCTGAATTACGAGCAGTCACCGGAACTGTGCGAGGAGGTTTACCGGATCGCGGAGAAATGGGTATCTCCGCCTTACCGGATTGACGGCTGGCGTCTGGACGTGGCGGCGGACCTGGGCCACAGCCAGGAGTTCAACCACAAGTTCTGGCGGGAATTCCGCAGACGGGTCAAGGCGATCAATCCGAACGTGCTGATCATCGCGGAGCATTACGGGGATCCTTCTCCCTGGCTGGCCGGCAACGAATGGGATACCGTGATGAACTACGACGCCTTCATGGAGCCGGTGACCTGGTTCCTGACGGGGATGGAGAAGCATTCCGACGCCTACCGGGACGATCTGTACCAGAACGGCTCGGCCTTTTTCGGGATCATGCGGGATAAGATGGCCCGCTTCCGTTCTCCCTCCCTCTACTGCGCCATGAACGAGCTGAGCAATCACGATCATTCCCGCTTCCTGACGCGGACCAACCGGATGATCGGCCGTATGACGACCATGGGGCCTGCGGCAGCCGGCCATGGCATCAACAAGGGCGTTTTCCGGGAAGCGGTGGTGATCCAGATGACCTGGCCCGGTGCGCCGACCATCTATTACGCGGATGAAGCCGGACAGGTGGGATGGACCGATCCGGACGACCGCCGCACCTATCCCTGGGGCAATGAGGATCAGAGCCTGATTGACCTGCACCGGGATCTGACACAGCTTCGCAAGCGCTTCCCGATCCTGAGCGGCGGAAGCCTCAAATCCCTTTTGGCGGATTACGGGCGGATCGCCTATACCCGGTTTGACGAAGAGAACCGTATCGTCGTTGCTGTGAACAACACCGGAAGCTGGACGGATTTCCGCCTGTTCGTGCGGGACGCCGGCGCGCCGGAGGGAGAGGTTTTCTGGCGCCGCCTGCAGACGACCGCGGATACTCATGTGACGGAAGCCGAAAAGTGGGGCGAGGTTACGGACGGGTATCTGGTGTTTGATCTGCCGCCGTATTCCGCGGCAGTGGTTGCGAACAGGGAAGAGTGAAGAGTTGAGAGTGGAGAGTGGAGAGCGAGCGAGGGAAGCGTCAGCACAGTGTGCTGTCCGGCGTAAGCCGGAAGCGACCCGAACTCGTTAGCGCGAAAAGGAGTCTGAAGCCCGCTCCAAGGGCTTCAGGCGACTATTGAGCGAACGTGGCATTTATAGTGAACAGAAAAAACAGGAGGGCAGAGAGGCTCTCCTGTTTTGGTTGGTATGGGTTATTCGCCGGCAGAGGTTTCGGCGGGTTCCGAAACGGTTTCCGGCGTGGTCAGGTTGAGAATCGGCAGGGTGGTGCCGCCGCCCACGAAGGTGGGAAGCTTGCCGTCCCAGGCTTTGAGCTCAATCTGGCGCAGCAGGTTTTCCGTCAGAGATTCGGCGATGAGCTTGTTGGCTTCCGCCTCCGCTTCGCTGCGCACCTTGACGGCGTATGCGTCCGCGTCCGCGTTGATGCGGGCCACGTTGGCCGCGGCTTCGGCGTTGATGCGCTGCCGCTCCGCCTGCTGCTGCGTTTCCATGGTCTTCTGGGCCTGCTCGATTTCCGCCTGCAGCTTCTTCTGAGCGGCGACCTGCTTGGCCTCCACGGCGTCGGTAAAGGCATCGGTGAAGTCCAGGTTCTCAATGCTGAGACTGATCACGTTGATGCCGTAATCCTTCAGCTCGCTGTACAACCCGTCCCGGATGGATTCGCTGAGCACCTGCCGGTTGGCGACCAGGTTTTCCGCGGAATATTTGCTGAAGACGCCCTTGGTGATCTCCAGCATCCGGGGGTAAACGAGCTTGTTGAAGTAGTCGGTGCCGACTTCCTTGAACAGGTTCATGGCCGTGGACTTATTGATGGCGTAGTTGATGGAGCCGGTGATGTTCACCTGCTGAATATCGGAAGAGAAGGCTTCCGTGGTGAAGGAAGATTTCTGCTCCCGGTTATCCATGGTGATGATCTTCTGGAAGGGGCTCTTCAGATGCAGCCCGGCTTCCATAGTCACATCTTCCACCCGGCCGAAGGTGGTGACGATTCCGGTGTACCCGGTTTCCACCGTGGCGGTGCAGGTGGTGGCGATGATGAGCACCAGCACGATGGCGGCAATTCCGATAATGAGTCCCTTTTTCATAGTTTTCCAGTCCTTTCTCCGTTCCGTATGGTTTACGATGATGTTTCAATCCGGGGCTTCCCGGACTGCGAGTAAAGGATAGCATGAGATGAATGACGCGTAAACAACAGAAAATGAAAAATATAAGTCTGTATTTTTCATTTTGGGAGATTTCGCGTCTGCGGACGCGACCAGGGCTTTCCGATCGCCCTGGACCTTCGGCCGTGACAGAGAGTTTTATTTTATGTTCTCGAGAAAATCATTCCCGACAATGTCCGGGCCGACGGTGGTGCGGACGAGGCCGAAAAGGGTGTTGTCGTAATGGGTGCCGTCCCGGCGCATGCTGAAGTAGGCGTGCTGGGAGCGGTGCTTGTCATAGGCTTCCATGGCAAGGAACATAGGGGTGATGACGCCGGTTTCGTCCAGGGGCTGATTCCAGTCCATGTGAATCTGGTTCTCCTCATACAGATGGACATAGAACTTTTTGACATTCCAGGAGCCCAGCAGCTCCGGATCGGCGGCGCGCTCGATGGCCGATGTGACCAGAGAGGCCGTCAGCTTATGCTGCCCGTGGCCGTATTCGCCGTTGAAATCCTGGCAGACCACCACCTCCGGCCGGTAGCGGCAGAGAATCTCCGCCAGCATTCCCTCCGGATCCTTCGGTTTCCATTTTCCGTTGGCTTCCGCCTGATTGAAGGTATAGACGTCCTCCAGCCCCAGGAAGATCGGATGATACCGGAGCCCGGCGGTCCAGAGACCGTCCAGCCCCTCCCGGCAGCGGATCCGGCTGCAGCTGGCCATATACAGAACCGCCACGGTGACGTCCTCCCGGGCGGCGTAGGCCGGAATGCCGCCGCCGAAGAAGAGCAGCTCGTCATCCTGATGGGTGGCGATAAAGAGAATGTCGATTTTATCCGGAACCTTCTCCCACTGCTGGATCACATGGCGGGGGTAAGGCTCGCTGTAGACCCGCACGGCGGAGAGCGCGTCGTCCGCGCTCCCGGGCGTCAGGCATACTTCCCGGACGTCGGGAGAGAGGGAAACGGCATCCATATAGAAGCCGCCGGGTCTGGACAGCAGGGAGAGACTTCGGCCGTCCGCGTACTGCAGTTCCACGGTGAAGGGACCGGGGATCTCCTTCCACTCCAGCGTCATGAGAACGGCGCCGGCTTCCTCCGGAACTGTGAACCGCAGGGAAGGTTCTCCGTGGGTGGCTTTCCAGGCGGTGGACAGCTTGGTATCCGTCAGGGTGCCGGGGAGCCCCTTGCACAGTTTGGTTACGTGGGCCGGTTCCTCGTTTTCCCGGCAGATATAGGCCGGGGAGCGGAAGAAGAGCCGGACTTCCCCGCCGCAGACGCCCTCGAGATACACGGTTTTCCGGCCGCCGCTGAGCTTGTTGAAATGCAGGGCCCGGGCCAGAATATCCATACTGACGGAGGAGGCGGGACGCGGGAGATCCTTGACGACTGTCTTTTCCACCCGGAAAAGCCGCTCGTCCCAGACGACGAGGATGAGGGTTTCCACCGGCTGATCCGCGGTCAGAGTGCCCTGCAGGGTAAGATATTCCGCGTGCCGGTCCGGGATCGGATCCTCCAGGGAAAGGGTGGGGCACAGGGCTTCCGGAACGGCAGGGGAAGCTTCCAGGGTCTGCATGTCCAGCAGGTTTTTCGGGGCGTACCCGGTCTGCCCGTTTACCACAACCAGATAATACGCGTCCTCCTGGCCCAGAATCTCGCAGGACTCACCGGTTTCCACCGTGAAGAGCACCTCGCCCTTTTTGCCGGGAGCGGCCTGCACGGGAACCGGTTTTCCCTGAGGCGTTCCGATCAGGCGGAAAGCGAGGGGATGGGGTTCCTCCGCGGCGCCGGCGGCCGACAGGCAGAGCAGCACCGCCAGCAGAAGCGCGCAGACAGCGAGTTTACACACCGGGGAAACAGAACGGACAGAAGGTTTCATGGTCGTGCCTTTCTCCCGCAACGCGGACAGTGTGAAAATATACGAACAGTATTGCAGTGATGCCGGTATCTGTCAAGCAAAAAAAGGTGGAAATCAAAGGGCGGGCATGGTATAATTCAACCAATCATGCTTGTGTAAGGAGGGTTTGGGCTGTGAAAACAAATGCCCTTCGCTGGTGTTTAGCCGTACTGATGATTCTGGGGATGTGCCTGTTCTTCTCCTCTCCCGGCCTGGCGGCTGTGGAGCCGCTGCCGCTGGACCTGAAGGTGCACGGCCGGCCGCTGCAGCCGGACGGATGGATATCCGACCGGGAATACGAGGACGAATCCATTCACGCGGTGATGGAGTCCGCCTCCCGGAAGCCGAAATCCAGCGCCGGAACCATCACCTGCCGCTGGGTCCGGATCAAGATAGCCGATCCGACGCAGCTGCGCACCACCATGAGCTATGAAAGCTACGAGAATACGCGGCAGGCTCGGCCCGCGGCGATGGCGGAGGGCCTGAACTCCGTGGTGGCCTGCAACGACGACTTCATGAAATACAAATACAACCTGGGCTACATTGTCCGCCAGGGAGTTTTCTACCGGGACGCCCTGGACGGAGCCCGGGACGTGCTGATTATCGACGACAAGGGAGATTTTTCCTACGTGATCAACGCCACCAGCGACATGATGGCGGCGAAGCTGGAGGAGATGACGGCGGCAGGCCGCACTATGGTGAACACCTTCACCTTCGGGCCGGTGCTGATCGCGGACGGGGAGATCCAGCCGCTGGATAACGTGTTCCGGGAGGTGGAGGCGAAGCTGGCTACCCAGCGGATCGCTATCTGCCAGCTGGGAGAGCTGGAATACGGCGTGGTGGAAATTGACGGCGGCGACGGCAACGGCATGAACCTGAAGGAGCTGGCGGCCTACATCCAGATCGTGTTCCCTGAATGCAAGGTGGCCTATAATCTGGACGGGGGCGGATCCACCAACTTGATGCTGAACGGTCGGCGGGTGCATAAGACCCGGAACAGCCGGTCGATTTCCGGTCTCATTTACTTTGCTTCCGCCGTAACAGGAGAGGAATAAAGATGATTTCGTTTCGGATCGGGGAGATCCCGGTATATTCTTACGGTATCGCGCTGGCAGCGGCCGCGCTGGCCGCGCTGGCGCTGATGGTTTTCACCGGCAGGCGGGAAGGACTGAAAGACAGTACAGTCAGCTGGTTTGCCGTGTGGGCGGTGCCGCTGACGGTGCTCTGCGCACGAATCGGCTACTGCGTGGCCAGCCTGGACTGGGTCCGGGAGCAGGGCTTCGGTTTCTTCCTGGCTTTTTCCCGGGGCGGATATATGCTGTACGGCGCGGTGCTGGGCGGGCTGCTGGCAGCCTGGGCAGCCGGCCGCTGCGCACATGAAAGCCCGGCGCGTATTCTGGATGCCGCTGCCGCGCCGACGGCGCTGCTGATTGCGGCCGGGCGGCTGGCGGAACCGCTGGTGAGCCTGGGATACGGCCATAACATCGAAGAGTGGTTCGATCCCTGGATGGAAAAGAGCATGATCGCCTGGGAGGATCCCTCTCCGCTGTACCGCTTTCCCCTGGGGGCACAGGACTATTACGGAGACTGGAATTTTGCCATTTTCCTGCCGGAAACGCTGACGGCGTTGGCTCTGCTGATTCTGTTGCTGTGCATGAAGCCGCGGCGCGCCGGCGCGAAGGTGCTGTTTCTGCTGGCGGGATACGCGGCGGCTCAGGTCATCTGGGAATCCATGCGCCAGGACGAGGTGCTCCGCTGGGGCTTCGTGCGGGCCAGCCAGCTGCTGAGCGCGGTAACGCTGGCGGCGGTGCTGCTGATCTGCTGGAGAAGCCTGCCGGCGGCACAGCGGAAGATCTCCGGCCTTGTGGGACGGTTGGGGGGGCTGCTGCTGCTCTGCGGGGTCGTGATCGCGATGGAGTTCGCCCTGGAGCAGAAGATCGGCTTCCTGACCTGGATGCGGATGGACGTATGCTACGCCGTGATGGCGCTGTGCTGCGCCGGTTTCCTGGGGATTCTGCTTCCGCTGTGGAACAGGGCGTATCCCGTGACGCGGGAATAAGTCCGTGGGAAAGGAGAGAGGCGAGATGACTTCCGGAAAGAACCGTTTTTTCAGAGCCGCGGCGGCGCTGCTCTGCCTGCTGATTCTGGCCGTGGGGGTTGCCGCGGTTCGCGCGGAAAACGTGACGAAGACCTTCAGGAATGAGAAGGACGCGCTCAAATTCGTCAGGACGGAGCAGCCGACGGAGCTGACGCTGGAAAACGTGAAGCTGACTCCTTCGGAGATGCTGAAGATCCGGAACGCCATGCCGGAGGGCGGTATCCTGCACTTTTCCACCACCTGGGGCGGCATCTCCTTTACTGATGAGGTGGTGGATCTGGACCTGAAAGGGTTCAAGGGCAATGTGACCGGGGACGACCTGGAGGCGGTGATCGCCCTGTGCCCGAATGTGAAGAGCATCGACAACTCCACCAAGCGATCTCCCTCCAACAACGTGATGATCCCGCTGTGTGAGAAATATCCGGAGATCCGGTTTGAGTGGATCGTGCGGCTGGGGAAAGCCCATTACTGCCAGACGACGCAGACCGCCTTTTCCACCTTTAACGAGCCCTTTGACGAGGATATGGTAAGCTCCTATCAGATGAACAAGGTGGCAAAGTACCTGTACCGCCTGAAGGCGCTGGATCTGGGGCACAACGCGCTGAAGGACCTGGAGTTCGTGCAGTACCTGCCTGATCTGGAGCTTCTGATCGTGGGAGACAACCAGATCAAGGATGCCACGCCCCTGAGCCAGCTGAAGCATCTGCAGTATCTGGAGATTTTCAGCAACTATATTACGGACCTGACGCCGCTGGCGGAATGCACGGAGCTGCTGGACCTGAATATCTGCTACGATCCGATTTATGATTTCTCGCCCATCGATCAGCTGGAATCCCTGGAACGTTTCTGGGCCACCATGATCCGGCATCTGCCGGAGGAGGAGATGGAGCGCTTCCAGCAGGTGCATCCGAACGTGGAGGTGGACTTCAAGGGTTCCCACGCCACGACAAACGGCTGGCGGAAGCACCCGCGGTACAAGCATTACATCTGGTGCCTGAAGAACAAGACCTGGATCCCGTTTGACGAGCCTCTGCCCTGATGAACGAGAGTGGAGAGTTAAGAGTGGAGAGTGGAGAGTTAAGAGTGGAGAGTGGAGAGCTAAGAGTGGAGAGTGGAGAG
>CAMKJS010000051.1 GCA_946413245.1 uncultured Clostridia bacterium | reverse complement strand
GCCGGGGTGGGCGCTGTCGCTGTTGCCGTAGGCGTCGCCGTCGGTTTCGCCGGGGTGGGCGCTGTCGCTGTTGCCGTAGGCGTCGCCGTCGGTTTCGCCGGGGTGGGCGCTGTCGCTGTTGCCGTAGGCGTCGCCGTCGGTTTCGCCGGGGTAGGCGCTGTCGCTGTTGCCGTTGCCGTCGCTGTCGGCGTCACCGTCGGTTTCACTGTAGCGGTCGCCGTCGCTGTAGCCGTCGCTGTAGCCGTTGCTGTAGGTGTTGCCGTCGGCGTTACCGTCGGTTTCACCGTGGCTGTCGCTGTTGCTGTTGCCGTAGGCGTTGCTGTTGGTGTCTCCGTGGGTGTTGCTGTAGGTGTCGCTGTTGGCGTCTCCGTGGGTGTTGCCGTAGGCGTTGCTGTTGGCGTCTCCGTGGGTGTTGCTGTAGGTGTCGCTGTTGGCGTCTCCGTGGGTGTTGCTGTAGGCGTCGCTGTTGGCGTCTCCGTGGGTGTTGCCGTCGGCGTCTCCGTAGGTGTTGCCGTAGGTGTCGCTGTTGGCGTCTCCGTGGGGGTTGCTGTAGGCGTCTCCGTGGGGGTTGCTGTAGGCGTTGCCGTCGGCGTCTCCGTGGGGGTTGCTGTAGGCGTTGCCGTCGGCGTCTCCGTGGGTGTTGCTGTAGGCGTTGCCGTCGGCGTCTCCGTGGGTGTTGCTGTAGGCGTTGCCGTCGGCGTCTCTGTGGGAGTTGCTGTAGGCGTTGCCGTCGGCGTCTCCGTGGGTGTTGCTGTAGGTGTCGCTGTTGGCGTCTCTGTGGGTGTTGCTGTAGGTGTCGCGGTAGGTGTAGCTGTCGGCGTCGCGGTAGGTGTGGCTGTCGGCGTCGCGGTAGGTGTGGCTGACGGCGTAGGCGTAGGTGGAATCTCTTCAAAAATTGCTTTGACTTCAACACTTGCTGTGCTGATTTTGAACTGATTATCCGTTATCGTCACGTTGCCGGTTACAACCTGCCACTCTTTAAACTGATATCCTTCATCCGGTTCTGCGCTCAGTGTCACTTCGGTTCCTTGTGTACCAGATGCCGGTGATGCACTGCCTGTTCCGTGCCCGTCGCTACTCACGGTCACTGAATATACCGCTGAAGTAAGGCGTCCATATGAATCAAAGGAATATTGAGCGCCATCGATTTCTAAGGTCCTACCGGTGACCATTATGCCATTCTCATAAAAATAATATTGATTATCTTCACCAACCAGAAATTCGTTGGGCGGTGTTAAACCATCATTTTCTGTATTGGCTATGCCTTTGCTGATTTCGTCTCCGTTTGTGTCAGTATACCATCCGGTCCGCATCACACCATATTCATCAAAGCAATATCGGTCATCACCGATTTTCAACCATCCGGTCTGCGCGCGACCTTTAGGATTTGCTAAACCTTCACTGTTTTTTTCTCCGATCTCACGGAAATAGTACTTCTTCCCGTCAACCGTTTTCCATCCTGTCTGCATTACACCGTCGTCGTCGAAATAGAAACTGCAGTCTCCGCTAATAAAGGTAATATCATCGTTTTCAAGGCAAGAATATTTTACAGTAATCCCACTGGTCAGTCCTGTAGCCTTTTGCCCGTTGGAGCCGTAATAATATACATTGTTCGCGTCATGAACAAACCCGACCTGATTCGAATCAGCTTTAATCGAACTATCAGTCCATGTATGATTATCATCGATCGTACTATCACTGATTAAGTAATAAGTATGGCATTCTCCTCCTGTAATAGCCGAACTTGTTTCGCCATTATAAATCGGATCATCCCATGTGACGTCCAGATGATACCATTGATTATTGACTTTTACCAGATTCCATGCATGGTTTTCACTACCGCTACCGCTCGTTGCTTTTCCTGTCAGGCGACGGTTTTCTACTCCAATTTTGTCCAGAAGCAGCTCCATCGCTTTAGAATAGCTGTCGCAAACCCCTGTTCCGTTAATCAAAACGCCCTTCGCGTCATGAGTATCTGAGGCATTATACGTACTGTCATAATGTGCGTTATAAATCAGCCAGTCATGTAATTTACGAATCTTATCACTCTCACCCAAACCAGTCAGATAATTCCGAACAATCCAGTTGACCTTTTCTGTTACACTATTAATACTGTTGCCAATAACCTCATTAGTTCCGTTTTTATATTGTAAACAGTGATCAAAAGCGAACTTTTCGACATATTCAGATTCACACTCGATATAAAAATCATTACTGATACCAGCGAAAGTTGAAATATCTAGATGGTCTACCGTAGCTGGAATAAAGACAGTTTTCATTCCTTTCAGGGATAATTTACCTTCCGCATTTACATATTTCCATGTGCTACCAACTTTGACCCATGTGTCCGTCTGCAACACACCATCTTCATCAAAGAAATACTTGACTCCCTCTATTGTTTGTTCACCAACAACAGCATATCCATGCTCATCACCATAATACTTTTTCCCGTTTTCTACTACCCATCCTGAAGTATTAAGATTAATGTTCTCAACAGTTATCTCATCAGACCAAACTTTCTGCTCATTACCCTGTTCATTAAACTTGATCATAAATCTCATGGCATCTCCCTCTGCAGAAGGCCATGAAATCGTACCTGCCGTTTCTGTCAGCGTTCCTGTTTGCTGTGAATTGCAACTATAGCCCGTAATATTCTCTGTTTCAGCATCAATATATCCATGCATGATGTAATAAGTGGCAGTCCAACCGGTCGGGGCGTTACTGACTGTATAAGTCGCCGAAACTTCGTGACCCACCCTAACTTGTGTACTCGTAGGAGTAATAGTCACAGAAACATCCGCAAGGGCCATGGCGGCTACCATAACTCCGATAAAGCATATTATAATTGCAATCCATTTTTTCATAATCCGAAATCCTCCCGTGAGCTTATACAGAATAATGATATCACAGTTTCATAATAATGCCAAGCTTTTGAATTGGAATCGCCAGAATCGTCTTCTGCCCCGTCATATGCTCTGCCTGCCGCATCAATTTTTCCGAACCCGAACCATCATCCCGGATGTTTCAGGCAGAAAACCGCCTCCTGATCGCGTCTGTTCAATCACGTCGTCTGATCCGGATACTCCCAGAACCCGCCCTTGTGGAAATTCTCATTTCCCAAAGGCTTGGCCGTCAGCCTGAAGATCACGCACCCGTCGGGGCACACGATCGTTTTTGTGTATTTGCTGTCGCCGCCGAGGTTTTCCAGGTCGCCTCCGCTTCGAATAGCTTCCATCAACGGATACAGCATCATCATTGTCTTTGAGCAGATTCCATACCCATCCTGATTAACCGGGCATCCGTATGTACACGAATACCTGTCGCCGATCTCTTCTCCGTTGCGACAGTATCTTTCCGTGTGATCTCCATGCAGGAAACCGGTTACTTCCACAGTAAATTCATATTCTTCGTCATACCACTTTTTCATGTCTTTCCCTCCCGATGATTAAGCAGACCCAAGCCGACTATGCTTATCAGACCATACTGTATATTTCGCCGGGAACTGAAAAACTCCTGTCAAAGCGACAGGAGCAAGGCTTCAGTCTCCGGATGCTGCCCACAGAATGTTTGAGCCTTTGGCTTGGACCTTGCAACCAAACCCCTCACACACTCGGCATCAATCCTGTTCAGCCATGAATCCGGATTTCAGGCAAGACCGCATCGATGTCGACAAAGCCGATGTTCTCGTTGTCCCGGTCGATATAAACCGGAACCGTTTCTGATTTCAGCAGTTTCGTCACATCCGTATACAGGTACCGGCTGCGATAAACATGAACCACTCCAGAGGGATCGGTATAGGCACATTCAATGATCCGTGGATTGCCGTTTACCATGTTCACGTTCTTCTGGATATTGATTCCGATAATCTCAGCGTCGACACAGTTCCCGCCGTTGTATGCCCTTCTGAGCAGATATCTGCGGCGAATATCGATCATGAGAAAGATCAGCCCGAGAAGCAAAAACAGGCCGCCGACTCCTCCGAACACCGAGATGAAAACAATCGGATCATCCGGATGCTGCCAGGAAACCGACTTTGACTGCCACACCGCGGCGCCAATCAGAATATTCAGCAGTCCTATCGGGGTAAAAATAAAGCCAAGGATACCCCAGACTGTCCAACCCATCTTTTTGCGCATTTCTCTTCCCTCCCGGCTGTAATCAAAGTCCGAATGGATTATATTCCATTCCGTCAGGAAACAAAAGACGGGGCGGGAAACAAGCCCGCCCCAAATATGAAAGCCTGTTCCCCGTTTCCGTTATTACGGGGCTATCAGCGGTTCCGCTCATAGGTGACGATGATGCCGAAACCAGCTGCCTGATTAGGGCATACCGCAATCACTCTCCAGCCGTCTGCAGCCATACGGTTCATTTCCTCTTCTGCCTTGCGTACGGCATAGACTTCCACTCTGTACTCAAACATGCTTATTCCTCCTGTTCCGCTGCGCGGATGTTCCTTTCCCGAAGCAAACCAAAATAGAGGATAATGCCCTCCAGAATGCTGGGGACCATTACCCCGGGATTCTCGGAGCAAACCACCAGCAGGGCCGGGATGCTGGAGCACGTCAGGATTATTCCCAGCACAGAGAGAACCTGACGGCGATCAGTACGATTCCTCATGTCAAACACTGTTAACCCTCCTCCTCGGTACGATTCTCATTCGCACGGCTCACGAACAGTCCGAGCAGCGTTCCGAGCAGAAGGCTTCTGCCCAGGAAGCTGCCATGGCGGTGATAATGATGACGATGGCAGTGACGGCCACCGAAGATCATGTTCCCCAAGGTCAGGATATCCGCAGCCTCAATAGTCGCAACTCCCCACCGGGGAGATTGCTCCTTTTCGTCTGACCTTATATCTGACGAAAATCCTGCCGCTGGCAGTCGTCAGATATTCGCCCAAGCAGACGCAGCATTTTCATGTTCCTCCTCATTCGTCCTTTCGTCTGTACCGGTTATTCGGTACGTGCATAGGATACGATGAACGGTTCCCAAAAAACAGGATCGCTTCTGCAAAATACACTATGCTATTTTTCTAATAGGAAGGCCTGCCTGTACTGATGCTTATACTTTAGGTTGAACACCTTTCTTTGCATAGATAACTGAGTAATCTGAAAAAAAGGCCTCTCCTTGTACAAAGGACAGGCACATTTCATATGTGATTTATTCTCTGCAGCAGATTATCGTGCAGCTAACTGATTATTGGCTCACACTCATCATATAAAGCTCGTCCGGACATAAATCCTGTCCCTCCGGCCACACAACTGTAAAACCATCTGTTTTGACGGCACGAAAATAAGCTTCATTAGCAAGTTGCCCATACCATTCACCACGAATATACGGTTTGACATCAAAATGTCTTGTTTCTCCATTATCAAAAACAACTTTTAAGGTAAAATCCTGTTCAGGATAAACTTCTATCGCGGTAGGCCTTAACATAACGTTCCCTTTCTTCTCACTTAAGAGGGTCAATCTTAAAATACCCTTCTCCATTGCTCAGCATCTGCCAATTTGCCTTCAATTCGTCTTCATGGATCGCCATCCATCCTTCAAGCATTTTAAGCTGACAAATTGGGAAACTGCCTTCAAGCACTTCTCCATCAATAGCGATCACTACTTCATTATCCCCATAAATCGCATGAATATGAGGTTTATGATGCTTCCCACCCTTTTCACTCTGCATTCTGACAATTTTACCGTAAAACATACTTAGCGCAGGAATCTGTTTTTTCCCCCTTGCGTTTTGATTTTACAACATGATGGTATTATTCGCAACAGTGTTTTTTCGATTATCAAACGTATATCACATCACTTTGCGATTTCTTTCCTCTCGCTCTTTCTAAACGAACGGGAAATACTCAGTGGCTGCTATTTTCAGTCACTTCATTCCCAGAAGAAGTACGCTTTCCGTCAAAATCCATTCCAGTGTCTGCGGTAATTCTGCTTTCTGTATTCCCTGGGCGTCAGGCCCGTATACTTGCTGAACACCTGTGAAAAATGGCAGTCTGAGGAAAAGCACAGGTATTCCGCGATTTCCAGACAGGAGAACTCCGTATACTGCAAAAGGGACTTGGCAGTATCAATCCGCAGCCGGCGGATATACTCCGACACAGCAATACCGATTTCCTTTTTGAACACCGTGGAAATATGGGATTCGGATTTCCCCAGTTTTTCCGACAGCAGCCTGACGCTCAGGGGTTCCTGCAGGTGGTTTTCAATATATTCCATGCATCGGGTTACTGGGCGGGAGAATGCATCCTTTCGGCGGATCGCCTGCATCCTGGTTGTATAGTCCCGGAACATCACGTCGTGCAGCGCGAAGATCTCGTCGACTGTGCCGCATTTTTCCATTTGCCGGATATACAGGTCGCTCAGATTGAACGCTTCCTCCGTCGGCATTCCCCCTTCGATACAGAAACGGCAGGCCAGCGTAACAGATGCAACGAACAGGAACTGGTAGTTCTTCACAGGATCATCTGACAGATGGCCGGTGGTCGGGCCTTCGAACATCTTTTTTCCGATCTCCAGCGCTTTCAGATCTCCGTTACGGATCAGCTCATACTGAAACATGTCCTCGTCATACGTATGGTGATGATAATCCGCTTCCCGATGCTCAAAAGTAATTCTTTTCAGCGCTTCCGCGATCTTTTGATTGACAGCCATGCTCAGCGTCCCCCTCCGGCCACAGGCAGAATGCGTTTACAGAATCAGTATATTCCGGTGAAATCAAAATAGCAACATTATTTTATAAGTTTTTCAATGAATATATAAGATTTGAGCTGTATTTCTGCTATGATAGCCATGTCAACAGGAACCGAAACGACCAGCTCATGCTGAAGGAGGATAAACCCATGATGAATTGGATGAACCCCACATATACAAGCAATCTTTCCACAATCCTGGCTGAAGACGTCAGCACCCCGGAGCTGCGAAATCCGAAGCTCAGCGGGATGAGCAAAACCCGCAGGAATCTGTTCAGCCGTCTGATCAGGAATCTGACTGTGAAGAAGTGAAGCGCAGGAGCTGCAGTCACAAAAAGCCGGGCCGCTGAAAAGAACAGCAGCCCGGTCGTTTTGTATATTCAGTTGATGGCAGCGCCGTTTACATACAGCGTATACCCATTGCCGATCACATTGGAAACATCGCCTTCAAAGCTGGTGATATAGGTATCGGCCGTCAGGGTCCAGGTGCTGGTGCTGTCCAGAATAACATGCACAGTACCAACTTCCGTGGAGATAACAGTGTCCTTCGCGTTCACGATTTCGCCGCTCACGGTGCCCTCAAAGGCTGAGCCGTTGGACAAGGTCAGCGTCAGAGTGGAATTGTCGCCCACCAGAATGGTCCCAGACAGCGTCTGCGCATCCGCAACCAGTTCCGCTGTGTTGGACGCGCCGCTCCAGCCGTCGTCGCACACCGACAGGAGTACGTCGCTGCCCTCATTCACCAGGTTCACCCCGGAGAGCGTGATCACCGCATGAGTATTGGTGACGTGGAACATGTGTCCGCTCAGGCTGGTCAGGCTGCCACCCTTCATCGTGAAGGAAGAAGTGCCGCTGTCCGCATCGCCGCTCATGGACTGGTAGATCATGATCGTGTCATGGAAAGTCGCGTTGCCGTTGCACTGCGTGTTATTGGCGGTCATATCGCAGTTTTCCAGGGTAATGGAATTCATTCCTTCGATGCACACGCCTTCGGACAGATTCGATGTCAGCGTAGCATTGCTGACCGTGATGTCCGCCGTGGAGTAAATCGTCGGAGAGCCCAGGCCGTTCGTGGTATAGGTGCCGCCGTCCACAACCACAGTCCCGCCGCCGCGGTCCGTGCGGATCGCCGCTGAGGATCTGCCGCTGGTGGTAATCGTCAGATTGGTGGCGTATGTAATACCGCCGCCGGTGGTCATGATACCACCGGAACCGTCGCCCGTTGTGGTGATCGTCGTATCGGAAATGATCACAGTCGTTCCGTCTCCGGCAGCGCCGTTTCTGCCGCTGTTGCCGCCATAGGAGAAGACACCGTTCGCGCCGGACGCCGAGGATTCAATCGTACCGCCGGTAATCGTGGTGACAGAGCCTCCCATCACCAGCAGCGCGGCGTTCAGGCCGTAGAAGTTGCAGTTGTCGCCGCCGTCAGAAGAACCGGTCTTGGTGACAGTGGGATTGGTGATGGACACAGCGTCCGCTGTGTTCACGATCAGTGCGCTTTCGTCCGCCGTTTCGGATGCATAGGTCTGGTCGGTCAGTTCCGCCGCTTCCGTAATTTCGGTTGCTGCAGCATACTCAAAAGACGATGTACTGCCTCCGGGAGGAGTACCGCCGCCGAAACCGCCGTTGCCGGGAGCCCCGTCAGGAGGAGTCCCGCCGGGGGCACCATCCGGAGGAGTTCCGCCAGGTCCTCCGGGCATTTCACCTTCAGGCTTGTCCGGGGGAGTTCCCATATCACCGGGCATTCCGCCTTCGGGCGGTTCAGGGGGAGTCGTTCCATCCATATAGCCGCTGCCTTCCTGCGGCTGCTGACTGTCGCTGCCTTCTTCCGCAAATGCGGAGAGTATGCCGCACATAACCAATATCACAGCAAGTATCAATGCAAGAATACGTTTCATTCTGAACACCTCCATATTATTGTGGCCAGCTGGTGAAGAAGCGGCTGATCAGCTTCCCGTTCTTCAAAAAGGAAACCTCCCTCGCAGCTGACGGTGTCATTGTAAGGGAGATTGATTGAAAATAGATTGAAGATTCCTTTATTTTTTGACCGGGATGGAAACGGTGAACCGGACCTTCCCGTCCTGGCACGATACGCTGATGCTGCCACCGTGTTTTTCCGCCACGGCCTTCGCGATGGAGAGGCCGAGGCCGTAATGATGGCCTTCGCTGTTTCGCGCTTCATTCACCCGATAAAAGCGATCGAAAAGATGTTCCTGCTTCTCCTGCGGAATCTCATCGCCGTCATTGATCACGCTCAGAACAGCGTGATGCCCCTGGTGCTTCAGCGAGATTTCTATTTCATTGCCGGTGGCATGCCGGATCGCGTTATCCAGCAGAATGGATACCAGCTGTGTGAGCTGTGTCTGGTTGCCGGTAAGGAAGATACCGTCTTCGATGTCTGTCCGGAAAACCCTGCCGCGGTCAAAGGCAAGGGTTTCAAGCGCAAGGGCCTCTCCCGTGACAATACGGGAAAAATCGACCTGCTCCATCGGCGCTTCCGCGTTTTCCGCCCTGGAGAGATCCAGCAGCTGTTTTACCAGCCCGCCCATCCGCTCGTTTTCGTACCGGATGTTAGCCAGCCATTCATTTTCTCCGATCTCCCTGGCCAGCAATTCCGCGTTGGTGTCAATGACAGCTACCGGTGTTTTGAGCTCATGGCTTGCGTCTGAAATAAACCGTTTCTGCTGTCTGTCGTTCTCTTCCAGAGGCCGGATAATCCGCCCGGATAGGAACAGAGCGATAAAGAACAAAACGATGATAGCGGCGCCGCCGATCAGCAGCATATTGTGCAGCAGCGTGTTCAGACTGCCTTCTGTCACCGTGTTGTCCATCAGGGCGACAAGCGTGTAATCGGGCCTGGTACGCACGGTATAGGTCAGATTACCGATCCTTCCCGACGTTTTGCCTCCGGCCAGGATCTCTTCAGCGATCTGCGTCAGCTCTTCTTCGCTGTATACCTGTTTTTCTCCGTTATCGACCGCGAGAACGGAATCGTCACTCCCAAAGGCTACCGAATAGAAAGTGGAAAGCTGATAATCCGGCCTGCTGTCTATGGGCGGCTTTCCCTGCTGGGGGCCGCGTCCCGGTTCCTCCGGCGGTTTTGAGTCCGCCGGTTCCTGGTCAGTCCGGCTGCCCGGTTGATCTTCGAGATAATAAAGCTCTGCATAGCGTTCCAGCATTTCGCTGTTCTGCTGCCGGACTTCGCGGTAGCTCGCGAACAGAATCACGGACAGCGTGACCGCGAACAGAAGAATCAGAGAGCCCATAATCGACAGGATGATTTTTCTTCTGGATCTGTTAAACATCTTTACTCGTCTCCGCCCGCAATTCATACCCCAGGCCGCGCACTGCCTTGATCTCCACCTTCGAGCCGACGAAAGCCAGCTTTTTGCGGGTGAAAGACATATACACTTCCACATTGTTATACTCGGCCTCGTTCTCAAAGCCCCAGATCTTCATAGCCAGCTGCTCCCGCGTCATGATCTGTCCCTGATTGCTGAACATGTATTCCAGGATCCGCAGTTCCTTTTCCCCGAGACGGACGCTTTGTCCTGTCGTTTCACAGGTAAGCGTGGCAGTAGCCGTATCCAGGGCCAAATCGCCGAAACGCAGGCTTCCGTCCTGAAAACTCGCGTTGCGCCGTCCGAGCGCGCGGAGCCGGGCCAGCAGTTCCTTTGTCTGAAAGGGCTTTGTGAGATAGTCGTCCGCGCCGCTGTCCAGCCCGGTGACCTTGTCGTCCAGCTGGCTCTTCGCCGTCAGCATCAGGATAGGCGTTTTGATCCCGCTGCTTCTTGCCCGCCTCGCCACCTCGAAGCCGTTCATTTCCGGCATCATCACGTCCAGAACGGCGATGTCGTAAACACCGCTCTCCAGGGCAGCAAGCGCCGAGGCTCCGTCCGCCATATGGTCAACGTCATATTTTTCCTGCCTGAGCAGAGCCACAAGGGCAACAGCCATTCTTTTCTCGTCTTCAGCCAGTAAAACCCGCATGTCATCACCGCCTTTCAGGACTATGATACGCAGAAAGATTGAGGGAAGATTGAAATGGCATTTCGCTGTTTGTGTTGTCCGATCAGATATCCTGTAAATTTCTCTCGTTCCTCATGCCACCGTAGCATTTGCGTTCACCCGCTCTATGGCTTTCCGGATGCCCGCACGTACTTTCATATCCGTAAAGACCTCCACGACGCTGCCCTGATCGGTAAACGGAGTTTCCTGCAACACAGAAAGATCCTTCATCATCCCGTTATGGACGATATATTGCTCCTGCATTCCCCTGTATCTTCTTAATAAAGCATACCGGCCATCCAGAGCGGAATTCGGTGTCCCTGGCCGATTTCTGTATCATCCACAGCTAAATGACTGTCCGGTAAATCTCTGATCTGAGCGAACGTTTTTCCTTTTCCTCCCACTTCGAAGAGATCCTTTCCTTCCACCAGAAAATCTCCGTTTTGCGGATAAGTCACTTTGAATCCTGCAGACCGCATCTGATTCAGAAAGAAAGTTTCCCGTATACATCCTGTTTCTGCGTCAGGACACAATGCATACATGATATTGGGATTATCGCAGTATATTTTCTCCGGGCGTGACATGTTTTTCAGACTCGCTGATTCGGAGGAAAGAAGCGCTAAAAGTTTTGCTTCAGAGAGCACCTTCAGCATTTTCAGTCCCTGGTTTCTGTCTGTTTCCAGCTCACGATACAATCCGGACATATTCGGCGTCTGAGGAGCACTTTCGCTGAGGATCATCAGCATCTTTTTCATTTTTTGAATCGTTCCGTAGCTCACATTTTCCACAGAAGGATAATCGCTTTCCAGGATCTGATTGATTACCTGCTGGATTCTTTCTTCATATCCGCTGTGTACTTCCCGGTAAAACGGATAATATCCGGATCCGAGATAAGTATGGAAATATTTCAGAATACTGATCTCCTCCGTAATCCTCATCGCATATTCAACATGATTCTTCAGCATGTCTTCCAGTGAGACAGGCTGAAAATGTCCGATTCCCTCCATTTCCAGGTATTCCCGGAAAGAAAGCCCGGGGAGGTCATATTCAGCCTGCCGTCTGGACAGATCCGCCTGAGCCTGCTGAATCTTCAACAAGGATGAACCGGTGTAAACAATATGCAGCATCGGAAAATCGTCATAGATACTCTTGATCAGTTTTGCCCAGTCTTCCTGATAATGAACCTCATCCAAAAAAACATGTGTACCTCCATGCTGAACGTGCGTCTCGATGGCGTCATAGACCGGGTGTGTTTTTAACCACAAATGATCCAGGGAAAGATAAAGCGCCTGCTGCGTATTGGGAAAAGCTTTCTTCAACCGTTGAAGGATCAGCGTTGTCTTCCCTGTGCCACGCGCACCGCGGAGCGAAATCAACCGATTTTCCCAGTCTATTGCGGTATACAGATATCGAATGTATTTTGTGGAAACGTTCCGAACTCTCCGGGCAGAGATTTCGTACAATTCGTTCATTTCATTCATTTCCATGATGGTTATCCTCCAGTTGGCGGCTGCCGTTTTCGTGTTTGAAAATATTATTCATATCTCACAGTTCATGTTTCCAAACATCTTTTTAAAAGCAATTTTCGTGTTTCCAAACACTAAATCGATTATATCCGCAAATGATTTCTCTGTCAACATGCTCGGACAGAGCAAATACCGGAACCATTAATCAGCCTGGAGGCAGGGATATATGATGCAGGTTACGGACCACAGATCGGATTCCGGAATTCAAAATGAAACGGGAGACTCAGCCAACAGGACTGAATCTCCCGTTTGTTTTTTCCGGGAAATCGGTAAATCGGTTGCCGGGTTATACTTTGTCCGGAAGAGCGGAATAAATCCGTTTTACGGTACCGTAACTGAGCTTGGGACTGCGGTACATATCCACGATGCCCTTGTTGTTCATCGCCTTCGGCCGGTGGAGTGCCCATTCCTCGGAAACTTTCACATCCGCAAACTGCCAGATGTAGGTTCCGCTGGCCCGGACGAGGGAATGAATATCGACAAGCTGCTTCTCAAGGATATCCGCCTGGCGCTCCTCGCTCCACTTGGGGCGTTGCATGGGATCATGGAAACCGGCAATGGCGCCCGCACCGATCTCGGAGATGATAATGGGCTTCCCCTTCGCGCCGTTTTCGTCCATCCAGGCGAAGAGCCGGTTTGCCAGTTCCGCGGGAGACTCGCCGTTGTACCAGAGCGGATAAATGTTAAAGGAAGCGATATCCACCAAATCCAGGCAGACGTCCTTAAAGAACCGGCAGGAGGCAAAGGTAACAGGCCGGGTGGGATCCAGGGCGTGCAGCTGCTCAATCTGTGTCTGATAGACGCCGCGGCCAAACTCCGTTTCACTTTCGCATTCGTTCAGCAGACCCCACACATAAATCGCGGGGTGATTCACGTGCTGGAAGATCATCTCCTCATTGCATACCCGGCACTGCTCCGCGAAACGCTCACTGTGGAACACCGGCTGCGGCAGAGCACGGGCGTGGTTCTCCTCCCAGACCAGAATGCCCAGCTCATCACACAGATCCAGGAAACGGGGATCGTTGGGATAATGAGAGGTTCGGATGGAGTTGGCCCCCATATCCAGCACCATCTGCAGATCGTCCATCATGGCCTGCACCGGCATGGCGCAGCCGAACTGCCCATGGTCCTCATGGCGGTTGAAACCCTTGATGCGCACTTTCCTGCCATTTAGCAGGATGTCTTCGCCGCGGACTTCCACGGTCCGAAAGCCTACCCGGTCAATCAGGTCATCGATGGGCCCGTCCTTGCAAAGCACGACCTTCAGGGCATAGAGGTTTCCTTCATGGATGTCCCAGAGGCGTACATTCTGAACGGGAATACAGACATCCACCGGAACGGAATCTCCGGCCTTCAGATCCGGAACAACGGCGGTTCCTGCGCCTCCTGCCACCGAAACTGAAACGCTGGCGCCGTCCAAGTCCTCCAGGGCGGATACGAAAATCCGCACACGGGCCTCAAAAGACCCTTCTCCGGTTTTCATGGCATGAAAGGCCATGCGATCAATGTAAGCGCCGCGCAGGTGATGCAGCTCCACCGGGCGGGTGATGCCGCCGTAGGTCATATAGTCATTGGGGACATGCAGACAGGATTCTTCGGTGTAGCGGTCATCCACTTCGACGCGGATCCGATGCACCCCGGCACTCAACCGGGGAACCGGAATACTGAAGCCGGTGAAAGCACTGTAATGCCGGCCGATCTCCCGCTCGTCCAGGAAGACCCGGGCGGTATGGCTGACTCCACCAAACCGGAGCAGCACGGGGCCATCCTGCGGAATTTCAATTGTCCTGGTATAATCCGCGATTCCCCGGAAACGGGCAAGAGCGGGGATACGCTCCCATACACCGGGCACAAGCGCGTGAAAGGTTTCCGTGTCCTCTTTTTGCGGAGTCAGGGACCACACTCCGTCCAGGCTCTCCACGGGACGCACTTCATGTTCTGAAAAAAGGCGCTGCAAAATCGTTCTCCTTCAGTTTATGGTTTTTCTCCGGTCTTTGCTGCTTCTTCGGTTCTGCGCTGCTTTTCCAGCCATACCGCCAGCACGGCCACGTCCGCGGGGTTTACGCCCGGGATCCGGCCCGCGGCCCCCAGGGATACCGGCTTCTGTTTTGCCAGCTTCTGGCGGGCTTCCAGGCGCAGGTGCTCCATCTGTTCGTAGGGAAGATCTTCCGGCAAGCGGGTTTCCTCTATCTGGCGGGCCTGGCGGATCGCATGGGCTTCCTTTTCCAGATACCCGGCGTATTTCACGCTGATTTCGGTCAGCTCTTTTGCCGCAGGGGAAACCTCTCCCAATTCGGGCATCATCTGTTCCAGGTCCGCCAAATGGATTTCCGGCCGCTTCAGCAGTGCTTCCGCCTTGCAGGCGCCGGTCGCTTCCGGCTGTCCCCGGGACAGCAGCAGCCGGTTCAGCGCTTCTCCCGGGGCAAAGATGACCGTGCGCAGCTTCTCCGTCAGGCGCTCCGTTTCCTCCCGCTTGCGGCGCATGCGTTCCAGCCGTTCCTCCCCGGCCAGGCCCGCCGCGTATCCGATTTCCGTCAGGCGCAGGTCCGCGTTGTCCTGCCGCAGGTGCAGCCGGTGTTCCGCCCGGGAGGTCATCATCCGGTAGGGCTCGTCCGTGCCCTTGGTCGTCAGATCGTCGGTCAGCACGCCCAGATACGCCTGATCCCGGGTCAGGATCACCTGTTCCCGCCCCTGCAGCTTCAGGGACGCGTTCATGCCCGCCAGCAGCCCCTGGGCCGCGGCTTCCTCGTATCCGCTGGTGCCGTTGATCTGCCCGGCGAAGAAGAGCCCGCCGATCCGCAGGCTTTCCAGCGTCGGCCGGAGCTCCAGGCTGTCGATGCAGTCGTACTCGATAGCGTAACCCAGACGGGTGAACTCGCAGTGCCGCAGCCCCGGGATCGTCCGGTACATGGCCCACTGCACGTCCTCCGGCATGGAGGTGGACATCCCCTGTACGTACCATTCCAGGCTCTTGGCTCCTTCCGGCTCCAGGAAAATCTGGTGCCGGTCCTTGTCGGCAAAGCGCACCACCTTATCCTCGATGCTGGGACAGTAGCGCGGACCGACGCCGTGGATTTTGCCGCTGTACAGCGGCGCCCGGTGCAGGTTGTCCAGAATGATCCGGTGTGTTTCCGGCGTGGTCCAGGTCAGGTAGCAGCTGTAGGTGTTCTCCAGTTTCCGGTCCGTGAGGAAGGAAAAAGGAACCACCGGCTCATCGCCCGGCTGCTCCTGCATCTCGTCAAAATCAATTGTTTTCTGATCCACCCGCGCCGGCGTTCCGGTTTTGAACCGGCGCAGCCCGAAGCCCAGTTCCCGCAGGCTGCCGCTGAGCTCGGAGGCGTTCCGCAGCCCCTGGGGACCGCCGTCGTGGCGGTGCTCCCCGATAATGATGCTTCCCTTCAGGTACACGCCGGTGGCCACCACCACGGCCCGGCAGGGAATCCGCGCGCCGGTCTCGGTGGTCACGGCTGTCACCCGGTTGTTTTCCGTCTCGATGGATACGGCTTCGCCCTGGCGCAGGGTCAGCCTGGGCTGGGTCATCAAAGCCCGGCGCATCCGGTTCTGGTACTCCTGCTTGTCCGCCTGAGCGCGCAGCGCGTGCACCGCGGGGCCCTTCCCCATGTTCAGCATGCGGCTCTGGAGAAAGGTGTCGTCAATGGCCAGCCCCATTTCGCCGCCCAGGGCGTCCACTTCCCGCACCAGGTGTCCCTTGGCGGATCCGCCGATGACCGGGTTGCAGGCCATCAGTGCGACCCCGTCCATATTCAGCGTGAGCAGCAGGGTATCCATCCCCATTCGGGCGGCGGCCAGCGCCGCCTCACAGCCCGCGTGTCCCGCGCCGATCACTACCAGATCCGCCATGCATATCCTCCCCTGTCCGCCTTTCCGGCAGGACAGGCGGATTGAATGATCAGAATTTCTTCACCAGCCGGCTTTTCCGCTGGATGACGTGGATGACCGTTTCAATCGGTACGGAGGGATCGTTCCAGGTACGGATCGGCTGATCCTCTTCCGCAGTGATGTTCCTGGTATATCCCTGGCTGTCCGTCCACCGGATCACCCGCACGGTGACCGCGCCCAGCAGCGCGTCAAAGGGCGTGTTCCTGAACACGAAGCCGTTCGCGTCGGAGCGCTCTCCCGGATCCAGCGGATAAATATAGTCGATCACGAAGGAGTTGCTCTCTCCGTCCTCGTTGCAGACCATGGGCTCGCCCTCGTCGTCGTAGCACTCCGCCGTCATCCGCACGCTGTCAATCACAAAATCGCTCATATTGCGCAGCTGAATCATGATCTGGTTGTCCTTCACCCGCAGATCCTCAATCATGATCGCGCCGTTGAAATCCGCCACCCGGATTTCCGCGGAGGCGGAGAAGCCGCCGTCCTCGGTGACGCCCGTGACGAACGTGGTTCCCGCGGACTGCCCGTAGACCGTGCCCGTCGTATTGGTGCCCTTCACTGTCGCGATATGCGGATCCTCCGTGCTCCAGCTCATCCGCGTGTTGTTGGCGTTGGAGGGCTGCAGCAGCGCCTTGATATTCAGGGAGCGGTGAATCTGCACATGGTATACGTTATACTGGATCGAGACGCCTTCCACCGGCTGAAGCACGTTCACCCGGACGGTTCCCGTGCGCCGTGATCCGTCCGCCGCCATGGCGGTGATGGTCACGCTGCCGCGGCTGACGCCGGTCACCACGCCGTTGGCGTCCACGGTGGCGACGCGGGTATTGCTGCTGGAGAACGTCACGTCCTTCATGGTCGCGTCCTCCGGATACACGGTCCAGTACAGCTGCCGCGAGGTACGCACGTCCAGCGAGATGCCTTCCTTCGGGCTGAACTCGATCTTCGTGACCTGCTGGATCACTTCCACCGGCACCGTCACGCTCAGCTCCGGATTGGAGTTGCTGACGCAGGTGATCTCACAGACGCCGGCTTTGACGCCGCGCACCTGTCCGTTCTGTACCGTGGCGATCCGCTCGTCAGAGGAGTACCAGCTCACGGTCTTGTCGTTGGTTTCCTTCGGCAGCACCTCGGGATGCAGTACCACGGTGCGGCCCGTGATCACCTGCGCGAAGGATTCCTTCACCGTCAGACCCGTGGCCGTCTGCGTCACCGTCAGGGTTACGGCCGCCGACCTGCCGGAGCCGTCCCGCGCCTTCGCGTCGATAATGACCTGGCCCTTTTTCAGGCCCGTCACCAGGCCGTTCTCGTCCACCGTCGCCACGGTGGGCGTTCTGGAGGACCATTCCACCGCCTGGATCGTCGCGGTGTTCGGCGTATAGTTCACGTCCAGCTGCAGCGTGTCGCCGGCAGCCACCCGCTTGTCCCCTGCCAGAATGTCCAGCTTCGTAATGGGATTGGTGACGATCACGTGATAGGTTTCCGTGATCTCCGGATTCTGGCGGCTCTGAATCGTCAGGTCGCACTCACCGGGCTGCATGCCCCGGAGCTCCTTGCCGCGAACCCGCGCGATGCCCGCGTCCGTGGATGAGAACAGCACAGCCACGTCGCTGGCGTCCTCCGGCGTGCATACGGCGCTCAGCGCAATCGTACGCCCCGTGCCCACAGCCAGCACCGGAACCTCCGGCGCTTCCTCCAGCAGGTCGAAAATAATCGGATCGTCATAGGCAAACACGGCCAGCTTTTCCGTGTTCAGGGTCACGTTCAGCACCCGGCGGGCCACCTTCACGCTGACCTGGGCCTTCCAGGAGCGCTTGCCGATCTTCAGCTCCGCGACGATGGTCGCCTTTCCCTTCAGGACGCCGGTCACAACTCCGTTCTGGTCTACTGTGGCGGCCTTCGTGTTCCGGGAAGTCCAGGTGAGCGTTCCGGCCTCCGCCGGCGCGCCTTCCCGCACCAGCTCGGCCTGCCAGGTTTCTCCCTCAAAGACCGTTACTTCCTTTTCCGTAAAGCGGAACGCGTCCGCCAGGGCCGGCCAGGCCGCCAGCAGGCAGATTCCCATGAACAGCAGCAGCGCCGTCAGCAGTTTCTTCTTCATTTCGCACCGTTCCTCTCTCTCTTCTGTCCGCGGGATTTTCTCTCCCGGCACTATGATAACGAATGGAACGACCAAATTCGTTCAGCATTCCCAGAAAAAAGCGGTGTCGAAAAAAGACACCGCATTCTCTCAGTGAGTATCCAGATAAGATCGGACCAGCTCCTCCAGGATTTCGTCCCGCTCCAGCCGGCAGATCAGGCTGCGGGCTGAATTGTAGCTGGTGATATAGGTCGGATCCCCGGAAATGATGTATCCCACCAGCTGCGTGATCGGATCGTATCCCTTGGCCTGCAGCGCGTGATACACATACAGCAGAATGTCCTGCGCTTCGTTCCCCGATTCCTGAATCGGGTTCAGCTTCATCGTGTTGAATTGTTCTTCCACGCCGATCTCTCCTTTGTCAGCTGCTGCCTTTATTATACCGCAGGCCCCTTCCCTTGACAAGCCTTTCCCCCGGGTTTTTGCAGGATAATTCAGGGTTTTTATTCAGGGAATTCCGGAGTGCTTACAGGTTCACAAAGGATACATACTGATCCCGCGGTGTTTTGGCCCGCTCCGTTTTCAGCTCATGGAACAGCAGCGCGGCCTGCCCCTCCGGGGAGGTTACCTTTTCTGCCCGGGCAGTCAGGGTAAAATAGGTGCGGCCGTCCGGCCAGCGTTCGCCCTTGCATACCCAGCCGCACACGGACATATCGTTCGAGCAGCAGGTCATGGCCATTCTCCCGAAGTAGTAGAAACCCTCCGGGAAGTTCTTCCGCCGGTACGCCTGGCCCACCAGGCAGATCTTCTTTCCGTCGTACCGCTCCGGATGATCCATGGTGTCCAGATAGAAGATGCCGTACTGATCCTCGGTGATCCGGATCACGTCCGCCTTCATGTCGTAGGGCAGATCCTCGTCCCGGATTCCGTCCTCCACGCTGCCGTCCAGGTTTTCGAACAGGATCGTGGCGCCGCTGTTCAGGGCCCGCAGCTGCTTGCGCCAGCTGCTCTTGTTGAAGCTCTCCCCGCAGCGGTTGATCATAATCATGTCCGCTTCCTTCATGGGGTCGGTCAGCAGCTTGCGCATGTTGGTCATATAGTTGTCGAAGGTACCCGCGTCCGCCAGGGTCACGATCTCCGCCCAGTCCCACTTGTCCGGCAGGCGCAGGGATCCCAGCAGATCGACGCCCCACATGGAATTGTATTCCACGATGACGCACTCCGGCTTCACTTCCGCGTCCAGCTTCGCCAGCCGCTGCGCGTTCAGCTCCTCCGCCTCTTCCAGGTTCACCAGCGTGCCGTGATACTTCTTCAGCTTCGCGGGGTCGTATTCGACTTCGCCCTCTTCACAGCACACGATCAGCACGTTTCCGCCGTTGGTATACCGCTCGTTTTCCAGGATGGTTTCCGCCAGCGTGGTCTTGCCGCTTTCCAGAAAGCCGGTGATCAGAAACACCGGTACAAATTCACGTCTCATTTTGTTTGCCTCATAAATGGAACAGTTCAGCGATCGCCTTCTCGTTCATGTCCGCGCCGATCACCGCCAGCCGGCCCGTGTAGTCCGCGGTGCCGTCCCGCATATCAATCTCTCCGGGTACATAGTCAAACTGGAACCACTCGCCCGCTGCGTTCTGCACGATTCCCTTGGCCCGCAGAATCTTTCCGTACTCCTCTTCGTCGGCAAGATGTCCGAGAATCTCGCGGATCTCGTCCTTCTCATAGCGCTGCGCGGTTTCCACGCCAACGGTGGTGAACACTTCGTCCGCGTCGTGCTCGCCTTCGTGATGGTGATGATGGGCATGATCGTGATGATGCTCATGGCCGTGGTGATGCTCATGTTCCTCATGGTCGTCATGATCGTGGTCATGGTGGTCATGATCATGGTCGTCATCGTCGTCATCATGGTGGTCATGATCATGGTCGTCATCGTCGTCATCATGGTGGTCATGGTGGTCATGATGTTCGTGATCATGGTCGTCCCCGTCATGATCCTCGTGATCATGATGGTGATGATGATGGTGCTCATGTTCATCCTCGTCCTCGTCTTCGTCCTCCAGGGCCGGGAAGAAGATGGGATGCCCGTTCTCGATCACTTCCATCATAAAATCAGGGCTCATGTCATCCCAGGGAGTGGTGATGATCCGGGCGTCGGGATGCGCTTCGCTGATCAGAACCCGGCTCTTCTCCACCCGGTCAGCGGGCAGCAGCTGGGTCCGGCTGAAGATCACCGTGGAGGCGCTCTTCACCTGATCCAGGAAGAACTCGCCGAAGTTCTTCATATACATCCGGCACTTGCCCGCGTCCACCACGGTGGCGCTGCCCCGGACCTCGATCTCGGGATGCCGTGCCTTCGCCTTTTCCACCGCGGAAAGGATCTCGCTGAGCTTGCCTACGCCGGTGGGCTCGATCAGGATCCGGTCGGGATGGTAGGTGTCGATCAGCTCGTCGATCGCCGCCTGGAAGTCCCCCGCCAGAGTGCAGCAGATGCAGCCCGCGTTCAGCTCCGTCATGGTGATGCCGGTATCCTTCATAAAGCCACCGTCAATCCCGATTTCGCCGTATTCATTCTCCAGCAGCACGACCTTTTCGTTCTTCAGGCTGCCGGTCAGCAGTTTTCGGATCAGTGTTGTTTTCCCCGCGCCGAGAAAGCCGGAGATGACGTTGATTTTTACCATAGCCTGTTCCCTCTCTCTTTTCCCTGGTTCGTTCTCTCTGTTTCCGGTCTGTTTCTTTTCCGGAGGGCCGCCGGGTGGATCCGGCAGTCCCTTCCATATATTATCCCGCTTTTTCTTTCTGTCAACAGATTATCCCGCTTTTTCACACAGTTATCAGAAAAATCTTGCTTCCGGCCCGGTTTTCCATGTATAATACAGGTTAATCGCGCGCCCCGCGCGGCATTCTGATCACTGAAGGAGTCACTGCCATGGAAGAGACCACTGCCCGCAGCAATTTTATCTGGGATGCCATTGACCGGGATCTGGAAGAAGGCCGGTATACGGAAGTTCATACCCGTTTCCCTCCCGAACCCAACGGATATATGCACATCGGGCACTGCAAGGCCCTGATTATGGATTTCCTGACCGCGGAAAAATACGGTGGAAAATGCAATCTCCGCTTTGACGATACCAACCCCGCCAAGGAAGACACCGAATATGTGGAAGCCATCAAGCGGGATATCCACTGGCTGGGGTTCCACTGGACCGGCGGGGAGTTCTACGCCTCCGACTATTACGACCAGTGCTATGAAATCGCGGAGGACTGGATCCGCCGCGGCCTGGCGTATGTGGACGAGCTCAGCAAGGACGAGATGCGCGAATACCGCGGCACGCTGACCGAGCCCGGGAAAAACAGTCCCTGGCGGGACCGGCCCTGGGAAGAAAGCCTGGATCTCTTCCGCCGGATGAAGGCCGGCGAGTTCCCGGAGGGCAGCAAGACCCTGCGGATGAAGATCGACATGGCCTCCCCGAACATCGTGATGCGGGACCCCGCCATGTACCGGATCCTCTACAAGGAGCACTGGCGCACCGGCAGCAAATGGTGCATCTATCCCATGTACGACTTCTCTCATCCCATCGGAGACGCACTGGAAGGCATCAGCCACTCCATGTGCTCCCTGGAGTATGAGATTCACCGCCCGCTGTACGACTGGGTCGTGGAAAAGAGCGCGGCCATGCTGCCCGCCCGTCCCCGTCAGCTGGAGTTCTCCCGGCTGAACATGACCGGCACCGTCATGAGCAAGCGCTACCTCCGCCAGCTGGTGGAGGGCGGTCACGTCGCCGGATGGGACGATCCCCGGATGCCCACCTTGAGCGCCATGCGCCGCCGCGGCTATCCCGCCATGGCCATCCGGAACTTTGTGGACACC
>CAMKJS010000050.1 GCA_946413245.1 uncultured Clostridia bacterium | reverse complement strand
AAGAATATCGAGAAGATCGGGAAGAAAGCCTTCTACGGCTGCGGGAAGCTGAAGAGCATCACGATCAGGACGAAGCTGCTGAAGGATAAGACGGTCGGCACGAACGCCTTCAAGGGCATTTACAGCAAACCGACAGTCACTTGTCCAAAGGGAATGGCGAAGACCTATCAGAAGCTGCTGCTGAAGAAAGGTATGCCAAGGAAGGCGACGTTCAACTAATACCGGAACCCGCCGGGGGGAAATCCCCTGCAGTCTTTCTGTCATGGAAAATATAAACAGAAAAAGGGACGACAACCTTCATGAAACGGATTACAAGCGTACCCGGTGCGTTCAGCAGTCAGGACTACTATGGCTCCGATGGCAAAATGGCGCATACCGTTGACAGCTTGTTCGGAAGGCAGGAACATTTTCGGTGATGCATCCGGCTGTAGCTGACTCTGTATTCGGCGGTTCGGATACGTTTCGGTTCCGTTTTCATAGCTTGTGAAATGCTGTACGCATATTGATTTTAAGCAACCTATGCCGGATTTGGAACGTGAACAGGCATGGAAGGAAAAACTGAAACAGCAATTTGGGATTAAACTTTAAAGGAGACAAAAAAGCCAGGGGAGTAGTATAATGATGTGACGATCCTTATGCCGCTTTGACTGTCGAATGTATAAATCCCCTGATTCAAGATCCAAATCGTCAGCTCTTATTGCTAGTGGCTCTTGAGGACGCATTCCACAACAATAAAGCATCCGTGTATATACCGGCAACACCATTTCCGGAAGATAACGCTTACCGCATGTTGCTCCTGCATAAGAATCGACTGCCTTAAAGAAAACACGAAGTTCTTCATCCGTAAAAAGATAGGGATGAAAAGCAGTCCTCTTAATTGAGTAATCATCATCTGGGATGAAATCATCATAACCGAGAAAATTCAGATACCTTGTATATTCCCGAAGCAAAGAAATGAAAGCGGCTTTACTGTTTGTGGTATACGGGTAATAAGACAACCAGTCATCTACCATTATTTCGGTGTGGATCTGATGTATCTGTTGCATCAGCACGATACATATAAACTGCCTGATTGTACGAATACATACAGTACAGCGTTTATAGCGATTGCATCGCTGATAGATAAGGGTATTACGACATATGAGGGCATCGCGGATCCTATCCTTCGGTATTTGGCAAAACGGTATGAAGACCTGAAAGGCAATCGACTTCCAAAGGCTGAGTTCGACAATTGGCTTCGTGGAATTGTTCTGGATTTCGATATTCCGATTAACTTGGAATATCACAATGATGATTTCATACAAGATGTCATTGCCGATCGTGTCGAGGGGATAGCCGCTATCAATGAGGATAGGAAGATGCGGAATATTGCCCGGGCATTGAATAATGAAGAGATTATGAATCAGATAATGGAGAATGGGTATCCGGATAGTTGAAGTCCGTGATTAGGAGAGCAAAATGCTCTCCAACTTTTTTGTGTTCAATCGTGTACAAAAATGTTGACATATTGTGTTCAATCGTGTACACTGTATGGTAGTGAGATTGCGCGTAAAGGAGTAGTGAATCTATGGCCGTTTTTAATGAGGATACCCGGGTTAAGATTCCTGCGACAATTCAGTTTTTACGGTTGGGGTATGAATACCAGTCGTTGAAAGATATTGATTTGCATGCGGAAACTCGTATTGCAATTAATCGTTTCAAGCCTGCGATGGAACGGATTAACGGTAGACCGTTTACCGATGACGAAATCGCGGCTCTGTTGGATGATATTCATTCCGTGATCCGGAATAATGATATGGGCAAGGCGTTTTATCGCTGGCTGATCAATCCACAAGACAAGCCTCGGCTGGTCGATTTTGAACATATCGAGAATAACAATTTTGCTGTAGTGGATGAGTTGACCTTCGGCAAGGAAGGCACGGAGAGTGAAAAGGAAGGTTCATTCCGCCCGGATATTACGGTGTTGATTAATGGGATCCCTCTGGGGTTCCTGGAAGTAAAGCGCCCCAATAATGAAGGTGGCATCCAGGTCGAGTTCAACCGGATGCTGAATAAGCGTCTGGAGAAGCCTGAATATAAGAAGTTCTTCAATATGCTTCAGATTGTTTCATTCAGTAACAACATGGAATATGAGGACGAAGATGATTCAGCAATGGCGGAAGATGTCAAAGCCGGATCGTTTTATACGACGCCAAATGGATTCAAGACGACGTTCTCTTTCTTCCGGGAAGAACTGCCGAAGACAACAGGCTTTATGGATATTTCTATGGACAAGATCAAGTCTGTGCTGAAAGATAATCATTACAGCCCGTCAGAAGCTGATACACCGGAATTCTATACCAATTTGGACAAGGATACTCCGTGCAACAGGTTCGTTACATCCATGTTTGATAAAGAGAGGATCTGCTATTTCCTTCGGTATGGTATTACATACGTGAATAGTGCAATCCCGGAAAAGCATATCATGCGTTATCCGCAGTTTTTTGCCTCCAAAGCATTACAGAAGCGTCTTGATAATGGAGGTAAATCTGGTATTATTTGGCATACTCAAGGTTCTGGTAAAACAGAGCTGGCTGCTTTCTCAACGCGCATTCTCAGAGATTATTATGCTAAGAAAACAATAACAGCAAGATTCTATTATGTTGTTGACCGGCTGGATCTCCTGACACAGGTAAGCAGTGAGATGTCAAAGCGCGATATGAATGTAATTAATGTAAATAGCAAGTCTGAGTTTGAGAAAGAATTGAACAAGCCGATCTCGGATCATGTGGCGACAAATACGGACGGGGAGATCACTGTCGTTAATATTCAGAAATTTGATGACGAGATGCCTGTTGCCAAGAATGAGTATAACGCCAATATCCAGCGTGTCATTTTTATAGATGAAGCTCACCGGAGCTACCGTACGGACGGTGAGTTCTTTAAGAACCTTCTGCTGGTGGATCGGGACGCCGTATATGTTGCGTTGACCGGTACGCCACTTCTTTCGAAGAAGGAACGATCCAACCTTAAATTCGGTGATTATATCCATAAGTATTTCTATGATAAATCCATTGCTGATGGGTATACTCTCCGGATTAAGAAAGAGTCTATAGAGACTACTGCCCGAACTGAAATCAAGAGGAACCTGGTTCTGGAAAACCCAAAGGTAGCAAAGACTGATGCTACTGAGTCTTCAGATTATATCCAAGCACTCTGCAAGTTCATCGAAAAGGATTTCCGGTATTTCCGGCTGACCAATGGCGACGATACGATAGGCGGTATGATTGTCTGTTCCTCCAATCCTCAGGCTAAGAAAATCAAGCGGTGGTTTGATGAGCAGTCTGATCTTTCAGCCGGGCTTGTGATCAGTGATGAAGATATTCCTTCTTCTGTAAACAAGCAGACGCAGATTGCCTTTAAGGAAACCTTACAGCCGGATATATTGGTTGTCCATCAGATGCTGACTACCGGCTATGATGTGAGACGGCTGAAAAAGATGTATCTACTCCGCAACGCAAAGGAACATACGCTTTTGCAGACGATTAGCCGGGTGAACCGCCCATATAAGAGCCCCGCGGGGAAGACTTATCAGTACGGCTATATTGTTGATTTCGTGGACATCTCTGAAGAATACGACCGTACGATAGAGATGTATCTGAAGGAGATTGAAGCTGACTTTGGCGATGATGACGGCGAAGGCGGCGGCACCCTGACCGGGCTGATTATCGGGCCGGATGAGATCAACGCCAAGTATAAGAAGTATGTGAATGAACTGGACTCGATGATTGATACCGGCAATCTGGAACGGTTCAGCAAACAGCTTACTTTTATGATTAAGGATGCGCTGCTGACGATCCGGCGTTTGCTGAACGGCATCAAGACCTGCCATACTGAGTTTAAGCTGTCCCGTGCGGAGAATTATGCTTCACAGATTGACATGGATCATATCAAGAAGCTGTTAAAAGCAGTACAGGCAAGGATAGACTTTGTCAATCTGTCCTCGACTCCGACCACGATGATGGAGATCATTTCCAATAAGGAAATTGTTGAGATCCTGTATGAATTCCTGAAGACGAAGATTGAGATCCTTGATATGTCGAAGCTCGCTGAAGCCATGAAGGATTTTGTTGACAAGGAAGAATACAAGACCATGGTGGATCTTGTGGTCAAGGTACAGGACGAGATTAAGCGGAACCGCAATCATAATCAGATTGCAATGGTGAAGCTGGATGAAGTCCTGCAGAAGCTGTTTGCAATGCTGGACATCTCCAATCTGGATGATATTAATGATGAACTGCGGGCGATCCTGGAGGAGGCACGGCGGATCAACGAAGAGAATGAGCGTCTGTCTGCCCGGTATGACGGCAGTTATGCCTTTGTGAAGACCTATACAGACGCTATTGAGGTTCATCCGGAATACGATAAGGAAGATATTGCCGTGGTTTTGGATATTGTGTACGAAGCGGTGAAGGAGATACAGTCCGCCAATATCCTGATTTTACAGGGGCGGGAGAATTTTGTATCCAGTGTAAGCCATAAGACCGTCGCCAAGCTGATCAAAGCGAAGCTGTATGGAAAGCTCGGTCTGAAGGAATGGTATCCGGAACTGTTGACGGAAACCTACTCCAATATGAAGATTTTCTGATAGAAGGGGTTTGAGATATATGGACATTCATGCGCTTGAAACCAAAATCCATCAGATGGTAGATGACCTTCAGGGGCTTTGCTCAACGGTCGGTCTGTCCAATACGGCAAATGAGGAAGTCGTCGTTACGTCTGTGTTCCTGTATAAGTTCCTGAACGATAAGTTCATGTATAACCTGGAGCTGTTCTCAAAGGAAATTGACGTTCCGGTGGAGTCCATTCTGAAGAATGAGGACGATATGCTGGATGCGTTCTATCAGTACAACAGCAAAGACGTTGCCTTTGCTTATGAAGATACGATCCAGTATCTGATTAATCGGATTGAACAGCATGATTTCTATAAGCAGTTCGACGCCGCGCTGGAACGCATCTCCAAGTATCCGCAGAATGACGCGTTCGCTGTGGAAACCGCAGAAGGTGAAAAGACGGCGCTGTTTGAAACGCTGTCTGATAAGGTCGAAGGAAGCCAGCGGAATAACTTCGCAAAGGCGATCTTCGGGATTATCGCTCAGGATAAGTTTGATTTCTCCGAGGCGTTCAGCGGCGGATTTGATTTCTATTCATCCATTTTTGAATATCTGATTAAGAATTATAACGTGGCCAGCGGCACGTATGCCGAGTATTTCACACCTCAGACAGTGTCATCCATTATTGCGAAGATCCTTGTGGGAATGAGCGATAAGATTGATGCTGCGGAGATTTACGACCCGGCAGCCGGATCTGGTTCCCTGATTTTGCACCTGGCGCATGAGTTGGGGCAGGAGGGCGGTCTGAACCGCGCTATTGTTTACACGCAAGATATTTCAACGAAGTCAACGCGCTTTTTGCGGCTGAATTTGATGCTGAATGGAAAGACGGAGTCCCTGGGCAACATCATCCGCGGTGATACGCTGGAAAGCCCGGCGCATTTCCGGACGCCCCATGAACCGGACAGCGGTCTGAAGCACTTTGACTATATTACGACCAATCCTCCTTTCAAAACTGACTTCTCTGCGACCCGGGATCGGATTGAGCAGAAATGGGGAGATACCAATCGGTTCTTTGCCGGGGTGCCGAAGATCCCGAATGCGAAGAAGGACAGCATGGCCATCTATCTGATGTTCATTCAGCATGTGCTTTATTCCCTGAAGGATACTGGCAAGGCGGCGGTGGTTGTGCCGACCGGCTTCCTGACGGCGAAGAGCGGAATTGAGCTGGCGATCCGCACGAAGATGGTGGATGAAAAGATGCTCATGGGCGTGGTTTCCATGCCGAGCAATATTTTTGCAAATACCGGAACGAATGTTTCCGTCATCTTCCTGGATAAGGCGAATAAGCATGAAGACGTGATCCTGATCGATGCTTCGAAGCTGGGCGAAAAGGTCAAGGAAGGCAAGAACCAGCGGACGGTGCTGCGGGAGGCGGAAGTCAACCAGATCATTGATACGTTCATCAACCGGGAAGAAAAAGAAGATTTCTCCGTGATCGTGTCCTTTGACGCAATGAAGGAGAAGGGATATTCGTTTTCCGCAGGGCAGTATTTCGAAGTGAAGATTGAATATGTGGATATTACGGCGGAAGAATTCCAACAATGGATGGATCAATATATGACCAGCCTGAGTGAGAAGTTCCGGGAAGGTACGGAATTGGAGAAGCGGATCCTGGAACAGATGGGAGGGATTAGATATGATGAATCAATTAACTCGATATAAATTATCTGAATTATATGAGTTGGCATCGGGCATATCATCCAAACCTGAGCAAGCTGGTCATGGGTTTCCGTTTTGTTCCTTTAGTACAGTTTTTAATAATGCAATTCTTCCTGAACAACTGCCTGATTTGATGGATACTTCTAATCAAGAGCGGATTGTTTATTCAATTAAAGCAGGAGATGTTTTTCTTACACGTACCAGTGAAACTGTTGATGAACTTGCAATGAGTTCTGTGGCTGTTAAGGATTATCCCAATGCGACTTATAGTGGTTTTTTGAAGAGACTGAGACCTATTTCTGATAAGGCTTATCCTAAATATATGGCATTGTTTTTTAGAAGTAGCTATTTCAGAAAAACAGTTACTAATAAAGCCGTTATGACATTAAGAGCAAGTTTCAATGAGGATATCTTCAATGATATTTTCGTTGATCTTCCATCAATTGAAGAGCAGAAACGCATTGGGGATTTGTTTTATGATTGTGAATGTAGGATACGCAATAACAAATCCATTTGTGCCGATCTCGAAGCTGTGGCAAAGCTGCTTTATGACTACTGGTTTGTACAGTTTGATTTTCCAGATGAGAACGGCAAGCCTTATAAATCTTCTGGCGGGAAAATGGTATGGAATGATGATCTGAAGCGGGAGATCCCTGAGGGATGGGAAGTAGGAGCGTTTAGCGACTGTGTCTCCTCCATCAATACGGGATTAAATCCGCGTGATAATTTCAAATTGAATATTGGTGGGACAATTCGATATTTAACTGTGAAGAACCTGACAAAGGACGGCAGCATTGATTTTTCATCTTGCGATATGATTGATGAAGATGCGAGACGAATAGTTCATAGAAGATCTGATGTTTCTGTTGGGGATATTCTTTTTGCAAGTATCGCACCATTAGGAAGATGTGCCGTTATCATTGATCCTCCGGAAGATTGGGATATAAATGAGTCAGTGTTTTCCATTAGACCAAATTATAAGAATATGACTTCTCTGTTCCTTTATATGACTTTTATGAGCGATATGTTTATTAAAAAGGCAGAGGGAAGTTCGACAGGAAGCGTTTTTAAGGGTATAAGGATTTCTGAATTACTGGATCTACAGACGATTATACCGCCAAAGTCAATTCTTGATAAATTTGAAGGTCAAATTAAATCGCTGTTCTTAGCAAAAACAAATGCATTTACAGAGAACCAACAACTATCTTCTCTCCGTGATTTCCTTCTTCCGATGCTGATGAATGGACAGGTGAAGGTAGGAGGGAAAGGCAATCTGCCTCCGGTGGCATATCCGACGGATGAGGTCAGGGGAGAATATATGGTCGCGGCGGAACCGCAGAAAGCATACGATGCTGAAGGGAAAGGTGTATAAGATGGCTCAGCAAAAAAAGGATTATATTGCTCTCCATATCAAGATGGACGCAACGCTTATGCGCCGCCTGGAAGAGTACTGCGATGAAGCCGGGCAGACGAAGACTATGGCTGTGGAACGTATTGTCGCAGCATTTTTGGACGAGCGGGACGCGAAGAAAGACGGAGGAGAAAAGAACAATGGGAACGACAAATAACAGTGTTTTTATTGACAGTAAAACCTTTTCTCTTCGGGAACTGTTTACTGATAAGTTTACAGTAGACTTTTTCCAGCGTGAGTATGTATGGGGCCGGAAACAGATTGAAGATCTGATAATGGACCTGACTACTGAGTTTATGAAGCAGTGGTCGCCTGATCATGCCCTCAAGGATGTCTCGTCGTATGATCCGTATTTTATGGGAGAAATTGTTCTGTCCATCAAGAATGGGGAGAATTCAGTGATCGATGGTCAGCAGAGGATTACTTCTCTGACGTTGCTACTGATATATCTGCTGCGAAACTACAGGCATGTGCCTTCATTCCCGGCGGGGAATGTTGAGAATCTGATCTATTCCGACTCTTATGGTGAGTATCGGTTTAACCTTTACATTCCGGAACGGCAGGAATGTATATATTCCTTGTACCAGAACGGAGAGTATTCTGTTCCGGCGGACGCCACGCCATCTGTGGTCAATTTAGTGGGACGCTACAGCGATATTGCTGAATGCTGGGATAAACGTATTGATGAGAATAACGTTGTTGCGTTTACGTATTGGCTGATGGGGAAGATTGTTTTCTCCAAGGTCTGGACCAATAGTGACGAGTTTGCATATGTCATTTTTGAAACGATGAATGACCGGGGATTATCATTGACGCAAGTTGAGATGCTCCGCAGCTATTTGCTTGCCAATATTGATGCGGATGCCCGGCCGAAAGCTATGGAAAAGTTCGACCGTATAATTCGGGAACTGTCTCAGATTAAACTGAGTTCCAAGTCAAAGGCGGAATTCGAGTTTTTCAAGATGTATTTCCGCGGTCACTATGCAGAGGATCTGTCGCAGAGCAATAATCAGACGGACTTTGTTCGGATCGGTAAGGAGTTTCATCGTTGGGTCAGCGATAATGCCAAGAAATTAGGGCTTGTAAAGTCATCTGATTATGTGGCATTTATTGAGCGGATAGAGTATTTTGCCAGGGTCTATCAGAAGGTTATCGCGATGATACAGGAGCGGGATACGCAGAAGTATCTGTACCTGATCGTCAACAGCGATTATGGTTTCACGATGCAGCCTGCTGTCATCATGTCTGCTGTACATTACGGAGACAGTGACGGTGAAATCAATGAAAAGATCCGGGTGGTATCCAAATATCTGACAAAGGTATTAACCTTTAGGGTTTGGAATCATGTGCAAATCTCTCAGAGCGCATTGGAGACGTTAACTTATGGGCTTTGCAGAACAATCCGTGGCATGGATTGTAGGGCAATAAAGGAGCATTTGGATACAGACCCGTTACAAGCTCCAGCGCTGGAATATATTCCAACATTGAATCAGCAGAATAGGTGGCGGTTGACTGTTATGCTTTCTCTGATTACGGAAATTGTGGCCGTTAATTCCAATCAGCCAGATTATATGCTTAACCATCCGCCTGTTGAAATCGAGCATATATGGGCCAATCATTTTGAAGATCATCCGGGTGAATTCCGGGATAAGGCAGAGTTTGATACTGTAAGGAACAGTATAGGCGACTTATTGGTGTTGCCTAAGAGCTTTAATTCTTCATATAATGATGACCCTTACGAGAAAAAGGTCGAACAGTATTATTCCCAGAATATACTTGCCCAGACACTGCATAAGAAGAAGTATGAAAATAATCCGGGGTTTGTTGCTTATATGAAACGTACAGGAATTCCGTTTAAGCCGTATGATACGTTCACTAAAGAGTCAATTAGTGAGCGGACGGCGTTGTATAGGAAGATCCTGGAAGAACATTGGTCGGTTTGATCATCATCCTCCGTCCCTTTTATGGTAATAATATCGTCTCTCCGTAGTCGTGGTCGTAGTCATGCTGTGGTTAACGCAATTGAACGGTGTGGGAAACCTGATATGGTTTTCCATGCCGTTTTGCGTTATCCATCAGTCAGAAACCGGATGTAGGATCGTAATATTTCGGTCCGTAAGCTGTCCATCGGCTTTGCTGTGGGCAGGTATGGTGCATAGGAAAATGTTACGAAAACGAAGAAAAAATCTGACTCCACCTTTTTCAGGATGGAGCCAGATTGATGCGAGGGTATGTCATTACTGGTAAACTTAATGACATTGTGTCCGGCGGGTCTTTTTTTATGTTAGGAATACGTTAGGAATAGCACCGGAATGTGTAATGCTGAACCGGTATTTTTGGAAAAACTGCCAGAGAACAAGAAAACCCGCAATCCCTTACAGATCGCGGGTTTAAGCGGAGAAGCCGGGATTTGAACCCGGGCTGCCATCACTGACACTACTCCCTTAGCAGGGGAGCCCCTTCGGCCACTTGGGTACTTCTCCATGTCAAGGCTGGCGGAGCGAGAGGGATTCGAACCCCCGGTACCTTTCGGTATCACTGGTTTTCAAGACCAGCGCCTTCAACCGCTCGGCCATCGCTCCAGAGTGAACCAGCTCGGATATTCTATCATGTCTTTCCGGGTGCGTCAAGACAAAAATGAAATTGACGGGAAGGAAGTTTTTTCATATAATGAAACACAGGGAAAAACCCCGGAATGAACCGAAAAGGCGGGAAACACATGGATAAATGGGACGACCGTTTCATGCAGATGGCGTTTACCGTGGCCGGATGGTCCAGCTGCTTCCGGGCGGGCCGGAGCATCGGCTGCGTCATCGTGAAGGACAAGCGCATGATGACTACGGGATACAACGGCGCGCCGGCCGGCATCCGGACCTGCCGGGACAAGGGCGAGTGCCTGCGGGACAAGCTGGGTATCGCCAGCGGCACCCGGATGGAAACCTGCTACGCCGTGCACGCGGAGCAGAACGCCATCGTGCAGGCGGCCAAGCTGGGAATTTCCATCGACGGAGCGACCCTGTACTGCACGCACCAGCCGTGCTCCATGTGCTGCAAGATGATCATTAACAGCGGAATCAGCCGGGTGGTGTACAAGGAAGGATATCCGGATCCGTTCACGCTGGAGCTGTTCGACGAGGCGGGCGTGAAGCTGGAACGGTACGAGAAGCGAGGAAACGATGAGATACCACATTGATACGATCCCGGTGTGGGACGCGGCGAAGCTGGACGGGGAATGCCTGCTGTGCGCGCTGGAGCGGAAGACCGAGCTGGGAGAAGCGGAGCGCTATCTGGGCGCCTCCGTGATGGAGCCGGACGTGCGGATCCGGGTGAACGACCGGGGGTTCTGCCGCCGGCATCACGCCATGCTTTTCACCATGAGCAACCGGCTGGGCCACGCCCTGATGCTGGAGAGCCATACCATCGAAGTGCGGGAAAAGCTGGGAAAGATCCGGGGTGAGCTGGAGAAGGCCGGAAAGGCACTGCAGGCTTCCGGGCTGGGAGACCGGCTGAACGGCAAGAACAAGGCCGCCACCGCGGTGATCCTGAAGCAGGCGGAGAACGTGCGGAACATGGCCGGCAGCTGCGTGATGTGCGACACCATCGACGAGAACATGCGGCGGTATCTGCACACCTTCTTCCATCTGTACAAGGGGGACGCGGATTTCCGGAAGCGCTTCGCGGAGAGCAAGGGCGTATGCCTGCCGCATCTGGGGCAGCTGCTGGAAACCGCGGCGGAGGAGCTTTCGCCGAAGGAACTGGGCGAGTTCACGCTGATGCTGACGGAGCTGGAGCAGCGGAACATGGACCGCATCCAGGAGGATATCTCCTGGTTTATCAAGAAATTCGACTACCGGTTCGAAAACGAGGGCTGGAAGAACAGCAAGGACGCGGTGGAGCGGACGGCCAACAAGATGCGCGGCTGGTGCGTGGGGAAGGAACCGATTCCGGAGGAATGACGCGGCATCGGGAATATGCAGGACACGGAAATGAGGTGCGCGGAAAAATGACAATCCGAGATGTGCTGGAAATTGTGGACGGCAAGGTGCTGACAGGAGAGAAATATCTGGATACGACGGTGCAGACAGCCTGCGGATCCGACCTGATGAGCGACGTGCTGGCCTTCGTGAAGGAAAGCGCGGTGCTGATCACCGGGCTGATCAACCCCCATGTGGTGCGTACGTCGGAAATGCTGGATATCACCTGTATCGTGTTTTCCCGGGGGAAGCAGCCCAGCGAGGAGATCCTCGAAATGGCGGACGAGATCGGGATCACGATTATTTCCTCCCCGCTGACGACGTATACCGCATGCGGAGAGCTCTACATGCGCGGGCTGCCCGGCAGCAAACCGAAAGCGGTGAAGACCGCGGAAGGAGCGTGACGACATGGCGATCCTGCTGGAAAGAAGCTTTCCCGTGGCGGCCGGCGCGTATACCACGGCCGGAGAGGCTTCCACGACCATCAAGCGCACCCTGAAGCAGCTGGGCGTGAACACGGAGGTGCTACGGCACGTTTCCGTCGCCTGCTACGAGGTGGAGCTGAACCTGGTGATCCACTCCCTGGGCGGAACGCTGACCCTGCTGGTGGATCCGGAAAAGGTCACGCTGATTTCCAAGGACGTGGGTCCGGGCATTCCGGACATAGAGAAAGCTATGACGGAGGGATTCTCCACGGCCAACGAGGAGGCCCGGACGCTGGGCTTCGGCGCGGGCATGGGCCTGCCCAACATGAAACGGAACGCCACGGGCTTTGACATTCAGAGCGAGATGGGGGTGGGGACCACCATCACCATGACCTTTGCCCTGGCATAAAGCGGAGGAAAGAAAGACATGTCCCAGAAACGTTTCCACTCGGTTCGCCTGGAAGCCGACAAATGCCGGGGATGCACCAACTGCCTGAAGCGCTGCCCCACGGAGGCTATCCGGGTGCGGGGAGGACGGGCGCACATTATCGACGAACGCTGCATCGACTGCGGCGAGTGCATCCGCGTATGCGACTACCACGCGAAGGTGGCGGTGACGGATCCGCTGAGCTCCATCAGCAACTTCAAGTACCGGATCGCGCTGCCGGCGCCGAGCCTCTACGGACAGTTCAACGACCTGAAAGGAATCTCCCAGATCCTGAACGGGCTGAAGCATATGGGCTTTGACGACGCCTTTGAGGTGGCCCGCGGGGCGGACGTGGTTTCCCGCGCCATCCGGGAGCGGCTGAAAAACCCGGATCTGCCCCGGCCGGTGATTTCTTCGGCCTGCCCGGCGATCGTGCGCCTGATTCAGGTGCGGTTCCCGGACCTGCTGGACCACATCGTGGACGTGCGGCAGCCCATGGAAGTGGCCGCGATGATCGCCAGGCGGGAATTCGCCCGCTCCCACGGGGCGGACGAGAAAGACGTGGGCTGCTTCTTCATCACGCCCTGCCCGGCGAAAGTGACGGCCATCCGCAGCCCCATCGGGCACCGGAAGAGCGCGGTGGACGGGGCGATCTCCGTGCTGGAGATCTACGGGCTCCTGTCCAGCCAGCTGCGCAACGCGCCTATCGACATCGGGATCGAAACCGCGTCCGACCTGGGCGTGGGCTGGGCCCGGAGCGGCGGCGAATGCAACGCCGTGAGCCCGGACAACTCCATGGCTGTGGACGGGATCGAAAACTGTATCCACGTGCTGGAGGAGATCGAGGACAACCGGCTGCGGGGGCTGGAATTCTTCGAAGGCGCAGCGTGCACCGGCGGGTGCGTCGGCGGGCCGCTGAACTTCGAAAACAACTACGTGGCGCGGTCCAACGTTCGGCGCCTGGCCTCCCGGGATCCGAACCCGGATCTGAACGTGGACAGCGGCATGATGACCAAATACGACCTGTACTACAGCGAAGTGATCCGGCCCAACGCCGCCATGAAGCTGGACGACGATCTGATGGAAGCCATGCGGAAGATGGACCAGATCGAGAAGATCTACAGCGAGCTGCCCGGGTATGACTGCGGTTCCTGCGGCAGCCCGACCTGCCGGACCTTCGCGGAGGACATCGTGCAGGGCGCGGCCACCAAGATGGACTGTATCCATAAAATGAAGGAACAGCTGCGCGTGATGGCCCAGCAGATGGTGGACCTGGCGCAGACGACGCGGGAATAAAGCGCGGGGTAACCCCGGAGAAAAGGAGAACGATAGCCATGACTGTGAAGGAACTGACGGAACTGATCGGCGCGAAGGACATGACGCCGGACGCCCCCAAGGACGCGGAGGTCACCTGCGGATATACCTGCGACCTGCTGAGCTGGGTGATGGCGCACGGCGCCTCGGGCATGGCCTGGGTGACGGTGCAGACGCACATGAACGTGATCGCCGTGGCCAGCCTGATGGAGATGGCGGCCGTGATCATTCCGGAAGGGATCGAGATGGAAGCTCCCTCCCTGCAGAAGGCGCAGGACGAGGAGATCAATGTGCTGCAGAGCGACAAGACCGCCTACGAAATCTGCGCGCTGCTGGCGCAGGCAGGGCTGCCGGGCAAGAAGCGGGAGGCCTGATTCATGCTCGTGGATCTGCACATGCATTCCTGCCTTTCGCCCTGCGCGGAGGACGACATGACGCCGGCGAACATCTGCGGCATGGCGTATATCAAGGGACTGCAGGCTATCGCGGTGACGGACCACAACACCGCCAGGAATCTGCCGTACGTGAAGGAAGCGGCGGACCACTACGGGCTGATTCTGCTGCCGGGCATGGAGATCACGACGAAGGAAGAGGTGCACCTGCTGGGCTATTTCCGGGACGTGGAGACGGCGGTGGAGGTGGGGGAGATCTTCTCTGAACACCTGCCGAAGATGAAGAACAAGCCGGACTTCTTCGGAAACCAGCTGGTGATGAACACGGACGACGAAGTGGTGGCGGTGGAGGATCGGCTCCTGATCGGCGCCACGGACCTGGATCTGGCGGAATGCACCGCCATCATCCGGGAGCACGGCGGAGCGGCCGTGCCGGCCCACGTCAACCGGGGCCACGGGCTGCTGGTGAACCTGGGCCTGTTTCCGGATGATCCCGAATTCCCGGTGGTGGAGGTGACACCCGGGCTGCCGGTGAATGAAAAGCTGATTGCCGGAAAGCGACGGCTGCGGTCCTCGGACGCCCACCGCCTGGGGGATATCCTGGAGGCGGTGAACGATCTGCCGACGGAACGGTTTTCGCTGGGCGGGCTGTTCGACGCGGTGATGGGGCTGTAGTTTCCGTTGCAATGCCGGGACAACCGTGATAAAATTAACCGTGGTTCGTGAACAACAGGAGACCGATACCCGGAAGGGAGTGAGGCGGATATGCGCAAAGGAACACTTTCCAGGCGCCTTTCGTTCGTTTTCGCCCTTCTTCTTTTTATTGCCCTGATCCTCTGCCTGGCGCTGGGTGAAATCAGAATGCCGGAGACCGGGAAAAACGTGAAGAAGAACGGGGATCTGACGGTGGACTGCAGCCATATGAGCGAAGGCTACGTGATGGTGAAGGCGAAAAAGAGCTCCAAGAAGCTGAAAGTCCGCGTGAAAATGAAGGACGCTACTCTGAACTACGATCTGAACGGCAGCGGGGAGTATGAGGTGTATCCGCTGCAGTTCGGCAACGGGAAATACCAGTTCAGCCTGTATAAAAACGCCAGCGGCAAGAAATATTCCGAAGAGGGCAAGATCGACCTGAACGTGAAGATGTCGGACGCGAACACCTGTTTCCTCTATCCGAATCAGTACGTCAACTATACGGAGAAAACAGAGTGCGTGAAGAAGGCGACGGAGCTGTGCGAGGGAACGACGGATCCGGCGAAAATCTATAAAACGATCTGCGGCTTTGTTGAAAAGAACTTCGTGTACGACTTCGTGAAGGCGGCGACCGTGAAGGGCGGCATGCTGCCGGATATCGACGGATGCTGGAAGAAACGCATGGGGATCTGCCAGGACCTGTCGGCGGTGACCATCGCCATGATGCGGAGCCAGGGGCTGCCGGCCCGGCTGATGATCGGCACCCTGGGATCGGGCACCTATCACGCCTGGGTCACGGCCGTCGTAAACGGGGAGGAACAATTCTTTGATCCGACCGCGGAGATCAACAAGAGCTCCAAAAAGGATACCTACACGACAGAACGGATTTACTGATTCCGGAGGAATACAGGACGGAGGGTGAAGAGAATGGCAACCGGCACGGACAGGAAAAAAACGGCGATGACCTCGGAGGAACTGAGCAGCTTCTGCGATCAGGTAGCGCTGATGCTGGAATCCGGCATGACGCTGCGGGAAGGCATCGAGATGCTGGCGGAGGACGAGGAAAAGGAGAACGCCCAGAACCATCCTTACCGGGATCTGCTGGACATCGTCGAGGAGAGCGGCTCCCTCTACGAAGCCATGAAGGCCGAAGAGGACAAATGGCCCAAATACATGCTGGAGATGGTAGGCATCGGGGAGGAGACCGGCCGCCTGGAGGATATCATGGTGAACCTGTCCGCCTATTATCAGCGGGAGGGCCGGATCCGCAGCGCCGCGGTCAGCGCCGTGACCTATCCGCTGGTGCTGGGCGTGATGCTGGTGGTCATCATCGGAATCCTGCTGTGGCGGGTGCTTCCGGTGTTCAGGCGCGTGCTGGAATCCCTGGGCGCCGGCGGAAACGGCGCCGGATCCGGGCTGATGCAGGCCGGGGCGGTCGTCGGCTGGGTGGTGCTGGCGCTGATCGGCCTGATGGTGATCGCCGCGGTGACGATTCTGATTCTGCTGAAGACCGACAAGCGGGAGCAGGTTCTCCGCTGGCTGAAAACGGTGTTCAGGCCGGCCGGAAAGGTTTCCGCGAAGCTGTCCTCCGCCCGGGTGGCGGGCATTCTGGAGCTGATGCTCTCCAGCGGCTTCCCGATGGAGAACGCGCTGGAAATGGCGCCGGCGGCCCTGACCGACCAGGAAGCGATCGGGAAGGTCAATCTGATCCGGGACCATATGCAGGAGGGGGAAACCTTCTCCGAGGCGCTGGCGAAGAGCGGCCTGTTCGCGGACTTCCATAACCGGATGCTGAAGGTCGGCGCGGTGTCCGGCCACGAACCCCAGGTGATGGCTAAAATCGCGGAGATCTACGAGGAACAGGTGGAGGACGATCTCGGCCGACTGATTTCCATCATCGAGCCCGCGCTGGTGGCGCTGCTGTGCGTCGTTATCGGGGCGGTGCTGCTGAGCGTGATGCTGCCGATGGCCGGCGTGCTCAGCTCGATGTAACGTGGAACTGGGATTGATTACAGGAAAGGAGCGGCACGGATGCGCATCAACCGGAAAGATATCGGAGCCTTCGCGGTTTTCGCCGCTCTGATCCTTTGCTTCGCGCTGCTGATCAGCGGGATTACGGGCAAGGAAAGCAGCCGGGAGCTGCAAATGGTCCGCGACGCGGTGAAGAACGCGGCGCTGACCTGTTACGCCGTGGAAGGAACCTATCCCGCGGAGCTGGAGTATCTGCAGGAGAACTATCACCTGTCCTACAACAAAGATCGCTATATCGTCTATTATGACGCCTTCGCATCCAACCTGATGCCGGATATCAAGGTGGCCGAGAGGGGGGCGAACGAACCGTGAAAAAAACGAAACAACAGCCGCCCCGCCTGATGCAGAACGTGTTCGTGCTGCTTCTGCTGGCGCTTTTCGCCCTGCTGAGCACGTTCCTGATTACCATGGGGGCGCGGCTGTACCGCGACGCCGTGGAACGCTCGGATGAAAACAATACGTCCCGGATCCTGTCCGCGGTGGTGCGGAGCGCGGTCTGGGCGGAGGACGGCGGCGAGGTGCTGATCGAATCCTTCCCGGAGTACGGCATCCGGACCCTGGCCATCGTCGAACGGTTCGAGGACGAGGAGGAAGCCTATGTCAAGCGCCTGTTCTGCCGGGACGGGGCCCTGTATGAAAGCTATACCTCCGAGGAGCGCGGCTTCGATCCTGAAGCCGGGGAAGCGCTGTGCGAGCTGGCTGCCTTCGAGCCGGGGATCGAAGGGCATATGCTGACCATCCGGCTGACGGGAACGGACGGGACCGAAAGCACCGTTCAGGTGCGCCTGCGTGCGGGAGGTGCCGAGCCATGAAACATTCGAACCGCGCGAATTCCCTGCTGCTGGAGCTGCTGCTGGTGATTCTGTTCTTCATGCTCGCGTCCGTCACTCTGGTGGAGATGTTCGGTGCGGCCCGGGGCAAAAGCAACGAGGCCCGGGCCATCAACAGCGCCGTGCTGGAATCCCAGAACCTGGCGGAAACGCTGTACGACAGCGACGATCCGGAGACCGCGCTCCTGGCGTACGGGTTTGCCGGAGACGGGGACCGCTGGACGATGGACCGGGAGGAATATGAGCTGCAGGTGACCCGGGAGACGGAAGAAACCGGTGGCGGCGTGCTGCGGAGGCTGACCGTCACCGCGGTCCGGGACGGGAAAGAGCTTTGCTCCATTCCTTCCGCCCGCTATCTGCCGAAGGAGGGGACGCCATGAAACAGCGGAAAATCGCCATGGGCCCCGGCGCGGCGTCCATCATTCTGATCGTCGTGGTTCTTTCCCTGAGCATCCTGGCCATGCTTTCCCTGATGACCGCGAAGAACGACGTGAGCCTGTCTGTTCGCAGCGCGGAAATGATCCGGCAGGTGTACGAGCTCTCCTCCAGGTCCGAAGAAAGCCTGGCGAAGCTGGACGCGGTGCTGCTGCGGTGCCTGCAGGAGAATCCGGACCGGGAGGCCTGCCTGGCGGCGGTGGAGGAGAATCTGCCGGAGGGGATGGAGCTGGACGGCGACCTGGTTTCCTGGACGGAGACGCAGGAAGACGGCGCCGCGGACGGGCGGCAGGTGAACCGGACGCTGGAATGCACGATCCGGCTGCTTCCCGCGGAAAGCGAACATCGCACGGAATGGGTAAGCCATAAACTGATCGTGAATGAACCGGAGGATGAATGGGAATGGAGTTAGTATTGGACGACGTCCTGCGGGAAGCGCTGCATCATGAGGGATCGGACGTGTTTATCGTCCCCGGTTCTCCCATCATGACAAAATCCCACGGGAAAATGATTCCGATATCGGAGAAGGTCTTTCCGGCGGACATCGCGAAGCTGGTGGACCGGGCCTACGCGCTGGCCGGGCGGGAACGGGACGTGCTCGGCAGGGAAGGAGACGACGACTTCTCCTTCGCCGTGCGCGAGCTGAGCCGCTTCCGCTGCAACACCTATATGCAGCGCGGCTCCCTGGCCATGACCTGCCGCGTGGTGGCGTTCGGCCTGCCGGATCCGGAAAAGCGGCATATTCCGGAGGTGGTCATGCGCCTGGCGGAATTGCGAAGCGGCATGGTGCTGGTGACCGGCCCCGCCGGCAGCGGCAAGAGCACGACGCTGGCCTGCCTGGTGGACCGGATCAACCAGACCCGGCACGGGCATATCATCACGATCGAGGATCCCATCGAATACCTGCATCCGCACAAGAACTGCCTGGTCAGCCAGCGGGAGGTTCCCGTGGATACGCGGACCTTCGCCCGGGCGCTGCGCGCCGCGCTGCGTCAGGCTCCGGACGTGATCATGCTGGGCGAGATGCGGGACATCGAGACGATTTCCACCGCCATCACCGCGGCGGAAACCGGCCATCTGCTGCTTTCCTCCCTGCACACGCTCGGCGCGGCGAAGACCATAGACCGTGTGGTGGACGCTTTCCCTGCGGCTCAGCAGAACCAGATCAGGGCCCAGTTCTCCATGGTGCTGCGGGCCGTGGTTTCCCAGCGCCTGGTGCTGACGAAGGACGGAACGCTGTATCCCGTGTTCGAGGTCATGCGGGTGAATCCCGCGATTCAGAACCTGATCCGCGAGGGAAAGACGCATCAGATCGACAACGCGATCTACGGCGGCGGCGAGAATATGCTGTCCATGGACGCGGAGCTGAACCGCCTGCTGCGGGAGGACAAGATCACGAAGGAACAGGCCCAGTCGATGGCGACCCGGCCCGAGGGGATGGAGCGGCAAAGCCGGTTCGCCCGGTAACTTCCGGAACAATCGACATTTCCGGAGCCATGGGGCTCCGGTTTTTCTGTTTTCCCGCTGTGCGGAATAAAGGCGCCTGCGCCTTTACGGATATCGGGAACCTGTGCTACAATCCTGAAAAGAACAGGAAAACAGCGCGGGGAGGGATTCACATGAGCCGGGAGGACAGGAAAACACCGGAAGCCTATGCGCAGGCGCTTCTGTCTGAGCGGGAACAGGCGATCTACCAGCACGCGCTGAACAAGGTCCGGGTTATTACCCGGAGCATGAAACCCGCGGAGAAAGAAGAATACCTGAAGAGCGACGCGTTCCGGAACACGCTGCGGCAGCTGCAGCGGCGGGACCGGGTGTATCAGGCCCTGCTGCGGGGGGAGCTGGTGCAGGCGGGAGACCGGGCTGAGTACGACCGGCTGTCGCGCATGATCGCCCGGGAAATCGGGCAGGGCCATCCCGTGGATCTGCCTTTCCTGCGGTCCGTGGCTAAAAGCAAGGTATCGCTGGATGCCGCGTATCAGGCGATCCATACCATCCAGGAGGGGAAGATCCGGAAGCATCTGGAGGAACAGATGGGCCAGCTGACGAACCGGGCGGAAAACCGGATCGTGCTGTGGCTGCGGACGGCGGATTTCGCGGGATATCTGGGAGAGCTGGAAGGGGAGAAGATCTCCGTGGTCCGCCGGATCATGGAAATCCACTTCCCCGGCGACCTGTCCATGAAAACGGCGGACAGGGCTTTTCAGCCCGGATCCCTGGGAACCTTCCTGCGGGGGGAGGTCTGCCGGGCTTATCCGGAGCTTTCTCACTGCAAAAACGTCAGAACGCCGGGCGGGGAAAGCGTGCACGGCGCGGTGCGGCGGGAAACAGACCGGGGAGCGAACCTGGTCCTGAACGCGCTGCGGAAGAAATTTTCCCGGGACCGGATCCGGCGGTTGCTGGAGAAGAATCCCGGGCTGATCCGGCTGCAGCAGCAGGCGGACGCAGCATGGCAGCGGGAGAGGAAGATCCGAACCGCGCTGCTGGACGCGATCCCGGAACACTACCGGGATCTGTACCCCCTGGCCCGGCAGATGAAGCGCCATTTCTATCTGCATCTGGGGCCGACCAATTCCGGCAAAACCTATGAAGGCGTGCAGCGGCTGCACGGCGCGGAAAACGGCCTGTACCTCGGGCCGCTGCGGCTGTTGGCCGCGGAGCAGTTCGAGGCGCTGAACCTGGACGACGTGCCCTGTTCCCTGGTGACGGGGGAGGAGCAGATCCGGGTTCCCTTCAGCCGTGTGCAGTCCTCCACGGTGGAAATGGCGGATCTGCAGACGCATTACGACGTGGCGGTGATCGACGAATGCCAGATGATCGCGGACCGGGACCGGGGAGGCGCCTGGACGGCGGCGATCCTGGGCCTTTGCGCAGACGAGATTCACGCCTGCGCTTCTCCGGACGCGGAGAAACTGCTCACCTATATTATTGAAGACTGCGGGGACGAGCTGACGGTGGTGCGGCATGATCGCATGACGCCGCTGGAGGTGGAAAAGGAAGGGTTCCAGTTTCCCGCTTCCGTCCGCCCGGGGGACGCGCTGATCGTATTCGCCAAGGCCCGGGTGCACGCGGTGGCGGCGGAGCTGAAAACCCGGGGCTACAAGGTGTCCCTGATTTACGGCGCGCTGCCGCCGGACGTGCGGCGGAACCAGGCGGACCGCTTCATGAAGGGAGAAACCGAGGTGGTGGTTTCCACGGACGCCATCGCCATGGGCATGAATCTGCCGATTCAGCGGGTGGTGTTCCTGGAATCGGAAAAATACGACGGAGACGTGGTCCGGGGCCTGACCGACGCGGAGATCAAGCAGATCGCCGGGCGGGCCGGACGCTACGGGAAATATGAAGTAGGCTACGTGAACGCCTTCGGCTTCAAGCAGGAGGTGGCCAACGCGCTGGAGCGGCCGCTGCTGCCGCTGACGGAAGGCGTCATCGGCTTCCCGGAATCCCTGCTGGGCATTCCCATGCCCCTGTCGAGGATTCTGGAGCAGTGGCTGCGCATGCAGGACAAGGGCTGCTTTTCCAAGGCGTCCACCGTACGCATGGCGGAGCTGGCGGCCATGATGGAAACGCCGCACACGGACCGGAGACTGCTGTACCGGTTCATCTGCATTCCCTTCGACGAGAAGGATCCGGAGCTGCTGGCCCGCTGGAAGGATATGTACCACGCGGAAAACCGGAAGGAGCATATCGACGTGATGGCGGAAATGCCGGAGATGATCGATCCGGACAGCTGTACCATCCGGATGCTGGACGGGATGGAAGCGGACTACCGCCGGTGCGACCTCTACTACAACTATACCCGGCTGTTTCTGGAGGAGCCGGACGCGCTGCTGTCGGAGATTCAGCGGCGAAAGGATCTGATCTCCCAGGGGATCGTGCATATCCTTTCCACCCAGAAGCTGCAGCAGCGGACCTGCGCCTCCTGCCGGCGGCACCTGCCGTGGAACTGGCCGTACAAGGTCTGCGATTCCTGCCACGGGCGGGGAAGGTGGCGGTAAAAAAGTTTTTTTGAAAATTTGAAAAAAAGTGCTTGACAAGAGGTTTGGAATTTGGTATTCTATCCAAGCTCGCTCACGGGGGACGACCTGAAGCGGGCGGGATCGAACCTTGAAAACGATACAGAGAGAAACGCGCAAGAAA
>CAMKJS010000049.1 GCA_946413245.1 uncultured Clostridia bacterium | reverse complement strand
CGCCACCTTCGTGGTCATCGGGCCGATCTTCTCCATCCTGGAGAACTGGGTGCTGAAGGGAGCCGAATGGCTCGTTACCTCCACCGGCGGAATCGGCGCGCTGATCATGGGCGCCCTGTATCCCTGGACCGTGGTCATGGGTTTGCACCATATGTACAACGTTATCGAGGCAGGCATGCTTTCCGGCGCGCTGGGCCTGAACATCTGGATGCCGATCGCCTCCGCCGCGAACTTCGCGCAGTTCGGCGCCTGTCTTGCGGTAGCCATCAAGTGCCGTAACGCGAAGCTCAAGTCCGTGGCCCTTCCCTCCTCGCTCTCCGCTTCCCTGGGCATCACGGAGCCGGCCATCTTCGGTGTGAACTTCCGGTTCATGAAGCCTTTCATCGCCGGCGTCATCGGCGGCGCGGTCGGCGCGCTGTTCGGATCCCTGACGGGTCTCGGCGCGACGACCTACGGCGTGACCGGTATCCCCGGCCTGCTGGCCATCAACAATATTCCGGTTTACGCGGTCGAGCTGCTGATTGCCGCCGGGATCGCGTTCGCCATCACGACGGTCATCTGGAAGGAAGAGCAGCCTGAAGCCGCTCCGGCTGCCGCGGCCCCCGCGGCGGAAGCTCCCGCCCTGGAAGTACCGACGACCTCCGTCATCCGCTGCGCGGCCGGTACCGTGCTGCAGCCCGTCAAGGGCAAGGTCATCGCCAGGGAAGCCATTCCGGACGATACGTTCGCTTCCGGCGTCCTGGGTGACGGCGTAGGCATCGAGCCGACGGACGAACTGGTGGTAGCCCCGTTCGACGGAACCATCTCCTCCGTCGCGGAGAGCCAGCACGCGGTCGGCGTCGAGTCCAACGGCATGGAAATGCTGATCCACGTCGGCGTGGATACCGTGAACATGCAGGGCGACGGCTTCACCTGCCTGGTGAAGGAAGGCGACGAGGTGAAGGCCGGGCAGCCCCTGATCCGCTTCAGCCGTGACAAGATCAAGGCCGCGGGATACAGCGACACCGTAGCCGTGCTGCTGACCAACTCCGACGACCTGGAAGGCGTCGAGTGTCTGGTAAAATAAAACAGGACTGATCCGCGGTACGCGGACGATATAAAAGGAGGAACGATCCATGAAGTCTTTTGAGTACACCATTACCGATCCCGTAGGTATTCACGCCCGTCCCGCCGGCATCCTGGTGAAGAAGATCAAGGAGTTCTCTTCCACCGTTACGGTGAGCAAAGGCGAGAAATCCGTCAACGCCCTGAAGCTGATGGCCCTCATGGGCATGGGCATCAAGCAGGGAGACACCGTGAAGGTGACCGTTGAAGGCGCGGACGAAGACACCGCGGCTGCCGCCATCGAGGAATTTTTCAAGGCCAATCTGTAATTCATTCATGGATAAACGGCTGCCGTTCCGACAGCCGTTTGTTTTTCCCTGAACAGAACGGAGGAATAACACATGATCCTGATTCAAGGCAAAGGCGTATCCAACGGCGTAGCGATCGGACCGCTGTACTTCTATCAGCGGGCGAAAGCCACGATAACCCGTTATGAAGTGGAAGACCCCGAAGCGGAATGGGCCCGGTTCAAGGCCGCTCAGGCGACAGCCATCGAACAGCTGGGAGAACTGGCTGAAAAAGCCCGGGAGGAAGCCGGCGACGAAGCCGCGCTGCTGTTCGAAACGCATCAGATGATGGCGGAAGACATGGAATACGAGGAAGCCATTCAGACTGCCGTCCAGGAAAACAAGCTCAACGCGGAAGCGGCGGTAACCGATACCGCGGCCCAGTTCGCGGAAATGTTCGCCGCGATGGAAGATCCGTACTTCCAGGCCCGCGCGGCGGACGTGAAGGACGTTTCCTCCCGGATCATCGCCGCGCTGACCGGCGTGGCGCAGGGCGGAATCAATTCCCCGGTTCCCGTGATCCTCGCGGCGGACGATCTGGCTCCCAGCGAAACGGTCCAGCTGGACAAAAGCAAGATTCTGGGCTTCGTGACGGAAGGCGGATCCGGCTCCAGCCATACGGCGATCCTGGCCCGGACGATGGGCATTCCCGCCATCATCAGCGTAGGTGATCAGCTGAAGCCGGAATACGAAGGCAAGGAAGTCATCATCGACGGCGGCACAGGCAACGTGACCATCGACGCGGACGAAGACGCGAAAGCCCATCTGCTGAAAAAGATGGAAGAACAGCGGAAGACGCGCGAGATGCTGGAGCAGCTGAAGGGCAAGCCCAACGAAACGCTGGACGGCCGGACGATCAAGGTATATTGCAATATCGGCGGCCCTGACGACGTGCCCGCCGTGCTGAGCAACGACGCCGGCGGCGTCGGCCTGTTCCGCAGCGAATTCCTGTATCTGAACTGCGACGATTTCCCCTCTGAGGACGTGCAGTTTGAAGCCTATAAGAAAGTGCTTTCCGATATGGGCGGCAAAGAGGTCGTGATCCGGACCCTGGATATCGGAGCGGACAAGCAGATCGGATATTTCAACATGCCGAAAGAGGAGAATCCCGCGCTGGGCAACCGTGCGCTGCGGATCTGCCTGAACAGGCCGGAAATATTCCATACGCAGCTCAGGGCGCTGTTCCGCGCTTCCGCCTTCGGGAAACTGGGCATCATGTTCCCCATGGTCACCAGCGTCTGGGAAGTGAAGGAAGCGAAAAAGATGTGCGACCGGGTCCGGGACGAGCTGACGAAGGAAGGCATTCCGTTCAGCGAGGACGTGGAGATCGGTATTATGATCGAGACGCCCGCCGCGGTGCTGATGAGCGACCGCCTGGCAAAAGAGGTGGACTTCTTCTCCTGCGGCACCAACGACCTGACCCAGTACACGCTGGCCTGCGACCGCCAGAACGCCGAGCTCGGCCGGTTCTTCAACCCGCATCATCCCGCTGTGCTCCGGGCACTGAAGATCGTCTGCGACAACGCCCACAAAAACGGCGTGTGGGTCGGAATCTGCGGAGAACTGGGAGCGGATCTCGCGCTGACGGAGACGTTCCTCTCCATCGGCATCGACGAGCTGTCCGTATCGCCCCGCTCTGTCCTGCCGCTGCGGCAGAAGATCCGGGAGACCGACGTTTCCCAGGTGAAGGAAAAGGTGCTCGCGGATCTGCTCAGCGACGAGAACACCATCTGACGGTTTCCGGTATGGCACAGGAAAGATGGCGCATTCAGTGCTTCGGGAAAGTACAGCATGTGGGCTTCCGGTATACGGCGATGTATCTGGCCAGAAAGCTGTATCTGACCGGATGGGTAAAAAATCTGCATGACGGAAGCGTTTTGCTGGAAGCACAGGGAGGAACGGCGCAGCTGCGGAAGTTTCTGATTCAGCTGAAAAGCCAGAAACACATCCATATCGGGAAAAGCGTCATCACGGTTCTTCCTCCGCAGCCCTACGAACGCGCCTTCCGCGTCACCGAGTAACAGGAAACAAGGAGACAGGGGACGGGTCAAGAACCGTCCCCTGTCTCCTTGAAGAAAAATGATACAATACTGTCGGTGGTACCGAAGTTTGCAGAAAGGGAAAACTGAAATGAAAAAAGCAATGGTGATCTTCCTGGCAGCGATGTTGCTGGCGACAGGTCTGGGGCAGGCCTTTGCCGGGCCGATTGGCTTCGGGTATGTCAACAACAAAGATGTCGCCCTTCGGCGGGGAATCGGCGGGAAGACCATTGTCCGGCTGCCGGAAAACACCTGCGTATGGGTTCTGGAGAGTAAAAACGATAAAAAGGGAACCCTCTGGTATCATATCCGCGCGGGGCTCAATGTGGATCATACCAACGTGGATTACACCGGCTGGATGAAGGCGGAATTCATCAATGCCGGCGAACAGGTATGGCATGACGTGACGGCGGTTTCCGCCTCCGGCGGGATGATGGCCCTGCGAAGCGACGGAACCTGTGAAACGGCCGGCCGGCCGATCAGTTATCCGGACGGCTGGATTTCTCCCCGGGGCTGGGATCAGTCCTATGATCATGTGAAGCAGGTGCTGGCCTCCGACTGGGGAATGGAATATATGCTGATTACAGAAGACGGAACCTTCCATTCCACTTTCGGCGCCAATCCTTTCCGGGCCAGCCGGTTCCGGCTGCTGGGGAGAGCCGGGATCACCTATGGCATCACGGCGGACAACCGCCTGCTCAGAAACGTCGACGAAGAAGCGGATCGCCACAGCTGGATTTATCCTGCCGGCGGCCTGAAAAGCAAGGAACTCGCGCATATCGTCGCCATCACGGGCAGCTATTGCAGAACGCTGCTGCTTTCCGACGCGGGTGAAATCTATGTTGTAAGCGCAGGCGAAGATCTGGACGCGCTGCCGGAGCCGGACTGGGAAAACTGGACGGATATAGTCAGCGTGGACGCTTATACCTGCTCCCTGGGGCTTTCGAAGGATCATTCGTCGGCAGCCTATGTTGCAGTCAGAAGCGACGGAACCGTTCTTGCCGCTCCGCAGGAACTGGCGAACGTCGTCGGAGGGTGGACGGATATGCGGGCAATCCGGCTGAACCCCAACTGGATTCTGGGGCTGCGCAACGACGGAACCGCAGTGACCGTCGGACTCGGCAAAACCGTACCGCCGGACGTGTCCGGCTGGACGGAGATTACGGATATCGCCGCGGGAGGGGATTTCTGCGTAGGGATCCGGAAGGACGGAACGCTTTCTTTTGCGGGAGAACACATTTTTATGGGCGAGGGGCACAACCGGAAATAAATCCCGCTGCGACGGCCTCTGCCGCGAAAAAAAGCCGGCCCTGACCGAAGTCAGCGCCGGGCATTTCACCGCCTGCTATTATCCGGGGTAATCCCCCGGATTTTTCATATGGAGATATGGACAGTTCACGGTCCTCTTTTCAGTCCCGGTTCTTGTTGAGGATCTCCAGAAGGCGGATAAAGATGTTCACCAGATCCAGATAGATATCCAGCGCGGAAGCCACCGCGTTCCTGACCGTTTTCGGATACTGCTGGGAGCGGTAGACGTCATACCCAAGATATACGCTAAAGAGCCCGGCGCCGATCCAGCTGGTCACCTCCTGCCGCACGTGGAAGATCAGCAGCAGGATTTCGCACAGAATCAGGCCAACCAGTACCGCGCCCAGCATGCCGCCCAGCTTCCGGAACGCCTGCGGGAACATCACCACGGTGGCCACGATGGCCACAGCGATCAGGAAGGTGTACAGGAACGCCTGCGTCACCACAGCGGAGCTGAGACCGCCGTACGCTTCCACCAGCGTGGAAAGCACGAGACCCAGGGGAAGGGCTACCAGATTGAATCCCAGGAAGCTGACCAGCGGGTTCTGCGCCTTCAGCCCCAGCAGAACACCGGCTATGGCGCAAACGGCATAACCGATCAGGAACGCTACCGGGCTCATGTTCGGGAACAGATTCGTATAGCTCCCTACCTTCCAGCAGAGAATATAGTTGATCAGCAGCCCCCACAGCAGCACGATCCCGATGATTCCGTTATATGTCGTATCGGAAATAATCAGGGAAGGATCCACCATCTCCCGAAGCCGGGCCTCCCGGGCTTTCCGGCCCAGCGCGATGCCGCCCGCGGTTACCGCCTTCACACCGCCACCGATCGTTTTCGCGTCCGGCAGGCTCGCGCCGCAGGAAGAGCAGACCCGGGCTCCGTCTGTATTTTCATGCTGACAATTCGGACATTTCATTTCGTATTTCCTCCCGTCTGTATTCGTCCGTCCGGCTCTTCAGTCCGGAAACCGGATACCATTATACCATACCGGCAGTTCGTGGGAAAGAAAAACAATTCGCACTGAAAAAAGCGTATTCCCAAAGGCCCCGGAAAAAGGATATAATACCGGCAGGCAGAACGATCAGAAAAAAACAGCGACAGATAAAAAGGAGGACGCGTATGAAAGTCGGAGTACAGCTCTGGGGCGTACTGAAGGACCGGAAGGACGGCGCCACGGAAGCGCTGAAGCAGCTGAAGGAAATGGGCTACAGCCGCCTGGAGCCCTGTGTTTCCCCGGACGTGATTCCCGGACTGGAGCACGTGATCTGGCCGGCGGACCGGCTGGAAGCCAGCATGGAAGCCATCGCCGCGATGGGGCTGGAGGTGCTCTCCTGCCACCTGGCCGCGGAGAACCCGGCGGCACGCCCGGATATCCTGGAACGGCTGACGCGGCGCGGCATCCGCCGCATCGTCGTGAAGAGCCCCCGGAAGCTGACGGACGAAAGCCTGCAGCAGGCCGCCCTTACCTATATGCGGGCCGCGGAGATTCTGGCCCCTCTCGGCGGAGAACTGCTGCTGCACAACGAGGCGGAAGACATCCGCACCCGGATCGGCGGGAAAACCGCCTATGAACATCTGCTGGATCTGTGCCTGGGCAAGGTCGGCGCCCAGGTGGACGTGGGCTGGGTTTACGCCGGCGGAGAGGATCCGGAGGCGCTGCTCTGGCGGAACGCCGGCCGGGTGAAATCCGTGCATTTCAAGGATTTCGTGCTGACCGGCAGCGGGCCGGAAGAAACCGCCTGCGGCAAAGGAGCCGTGGATATGACCGCCTGCCTGCAGTTCGCCCGGGCCTTCGGCTGCGACCAGATCGTGGACATGGACGACGCGCAGAACGGGCTGTGGCAGGATCTGGATACCTCCCTGCAGCTCCTGAACCGCCTGAGCGCCGTCCGGGAGAACACCGTCAGCTACCTGAACACGCTGGATACAGAGACCGGCGAGGTCCATGTAATCCGCCGCTTCGACGGCGTGGCGGAAGCCCCGAACTGGCTGAAGGACTCCGGTAAAATCCTGTATAACGCGGACGGCCTGATCCGGTGCTGTGATCCCGAAACCGGCGAAATATCCCCCGTCGACACAGGCTTCTGCACCCAGTGCAACAACGACCACGTGGTTGCTCCCAACGAAACAGCCATCGCCGTCAGCCACATGACCTTCGACAGCGGCTTTACCTCCCGGGTCTACATCGTGCCCTTCGGCGGCGGCGAACCCCGGCTGGTGACGCCCAACTCCCCGAGTTTTCTGCACGGCTGGTCCCCGGACGGGGAGGAGCTCGCCTACTGCGCCTTCCGGGAGCACGACGGCAGACAGGAGGTGGACGTGTACACCATTCCCGCCGCGGGCGGAGAGGAAAAGCGCCTGACCGCGGGCGGTTTCAACGACGGGCCGGAGTATTCCCCCGACGGGCAGTACATCTGGTTCAATTCCACCCGCACCGGCCTCATGCAGGTATGGCGCATGAAGCGGGACGGCAGCGAGCAGACGCAGATGACCTTCTCGGACCGCAACAACTGGTTCGGCCACGTTTCCCCGGACGGAAAGAAGGTGCTCTGGCTCTCCTACGGAAAGGACGATCTGGAAGCCCGGGAACACCTGCCGAACATGCAGGTGGAGCTGTGGCTGATGAATTCCGACGGAAGCAATCCGCGTAAACTGCTGAGCCTTTTCGGCGGACAGGGCAGCGTCAACGTGAACTCCTGGGCGAAGGACAGCCGGCACGTCGCCTTCGTCAGCTACGAACTGAAACACAGATAAATAAAGGAGACAGGGGCCGGTCCCCTGTCTCTCTGAATATTGCTTTCTTCGGCATGCCCTCTTCAGAAGCAGTTTTTTACAGGCCTGGGCCGATCCCTTCGGACGGGTGACCGCAGGTTTCCTGAAAACACTCTTGAAAGCGTTATTGCCGACGGTTTTACTGTACCTCGCCAAAGCCGGATTTACTTTACTCTGGCGCTCCGGGCATCGGACCATGCGGAGTAATATACCGTGCCTTTCACGGTCTTATAGGTCCTGACACGGACGTAGTAGGTTTTTCCCGGCTTCAGGTTTCCGATGACCGTGCTGACGGTCTTCGGCTTGCGGATAAGGACGGTCTCCGCGCCCTTGAAGCTCTTCTTCAGGCTGTACTGGATCTCATAGCCTGTAATCCCGGTCCCCCGCTTCCACAGCACAGTCACTTTTTCCTTTCCGGCCTTCACGGAGGAAATTGCCACCGCCTTCGGAACGATGACAAAGGATATTTTCTTCGTGCCGGTATACTTTCCCTTGCCGGTGACCGTCGCCGACGCTTTGCCGACCTTCTTGTTGTTCTTATATGTGACGGTATAATCCCTGCCGGCTTTCAGCACAGTCCCGTTCAGTTTCACGGAGAGCTTCGGCCTGACAGCCTTGCCGGTATATACCTGATCCTTGACGGTGCCGATCTCCGCGCCGGAAAGGCTGACCTGCTCAAAAACCGCCTCCACGCTCACATGATTCCGCCCCAGGACAAACCGGTTGTTCCGGATCTCCACGCCGCCTTTAAGAACCCGCCACTTCTTGAATGCGTATCCCTTTTTGGCGTCTGCCTTCAGGGTCACCTCGGTCCCCTCCGTGCCTGAAGCCGGGTCTGCCTTCGCCGTGCCCGCTTTTTCATCTGATACCGTCACCGTGACCTTGTAGACGGGCAGTTTGCCGGAGACAAAAACCGCCTTCTGCCATACCTTCACGTCTCCGCCGGCGGTTCTCACAAAGATCCTGATAAACGCGACGCCCGGGTAGACGCCCTTCAGTTCGGCCTTAAAATTGATCCGGCCGGCGGCGCTGTCGATCTCCGTGGTAAATCCCTTTACCTCAACGATGGTGTCGTCGGAGGAAACCGCGTACGGATTTTCCCAGGACGTACCGGCGGCGTTCAGATCGAAAGAGCCGGAGATGCTGGCTGTTTTTCCGGCCTTGAGATCCCCTCCGGATACAGGAGGAACATAAAGCCCCGTGAAGACGGTCTTCATGCCGTTGTCCTGCGCGTACAGATCCGCCGGCGATCCCTTGGAACAATAGATCACGGCTTTGTCTGATTTTTCGAACAGGTAGTCCCCAAAGTGAACCACGCTATCCGGGATCACGACCTTCACCAGGTTCGGGTCAGAATAGAACGCGCTGTTCTCCAGGGTTGTCACACCGCTCGGAAGCGTGACCTGTTTCAGCCCGCAGTCCGCCAGGGCAAGGCGCCCGATCGTCATCACCGTCGGAGGGAGAGTGAGGTCCTGCAAAGCTTTGCAGTGATAGAACATTGCAAGCGGAAGGTTTTTGATCCCTTCTTCCAGCGTGGCTTTTTCCAGCGAAGCACAGCCCGCGAAAATGCCCTGATCCAGCTCTTCCACCCCGCCGGGGACTGTGACCGATATCAGCCCGCTTTCGTAGAAGGCCTCATGCTTAAGCGAAGTCAGGCCGGCCGGAAGATCGATGCCGGCCAGCGCGGCGCATCCGCTGAATGCAAATCCGCCGATCTCCTTCAGGGTGTCCGGAAGCTCGACATGATTCAGTTTTACGCAGTCCCCGAATGCGGAATCCCCGATTCGTGTAACGCCTTCCGGAACCGAAACGGAAACAGCTTCCCTGCTGCAGGACAGGAACGCGAGGCCTTTTACGGTATCCCCGTCCAGGTCATATTTCAGTTCCAGGTCACTTTCGGTCAGGAAAAAAGAACGCCCCGCCTTGCTGACCGTGACCGCGCCTGCCGTCCCGATCTCAGCGTAGAGCTTCGCGTCGCAGCGGTAGAACGCTTCCGTCCCGATGAATTCGAGATCCGCCGGGATCGTCAGGCTTTCCAGTTCTTTTCGGTCGTAAAAAGCTCTTTCACCGATCCGCTTCACTGTCGGTGCGATCGTGACCGATGCCAGGGGTTTGCTGTTCCAACGAAAATAAAACGCGTAATTCCCGATCGTGGTCACGCCGGACTCGATGGTGACAGAGGTCGCTTCGCTCCCCCAGGGACTCTTTGAACTGTAGGTATAATCCACCATGGGGCCGGTCCCGAAGATCCTCAGATGCCCTTCGTCATTTAATTCCCAATGGACGTCCTCCCCGCAGTCGCCGCTGCCGGCTGCGCAGGCGCAGAAGCAGAAGCACAGCGCGGCCAGCAGGATCAGGGCGAATACCGCGGGCCGCCGGGCTATAGATAATTTCATGATTTGTATCCCCTTTCAAAACGGTTTTCCGGGCATATCGACAATGATTTTCTGACAAGAAATTATATCATTCCGGACCCATGGCGTCAATGGACAGGGAACCGTTCCCTGTCTCCTGCTGCCGGCGAAGCAGAAGATCCGGAAGCACGATCATGGTCTCCGGTTTGTCTCCCGCCGGCTGCCAGGCGACAACATAACGGATCCGGGATTCACAGACCTGATACCCCTTCTGTTCCAGCTGCTTCAGCTTTTCCATGCATGCCGCGGAAAGGCGGACTGCCGCCCGCGCCGGGTTCTTTTCGGGGTACAGACTGCCTTCCCGCCAGATCAGCCGTTCTCCGCTCCGCAGTTTTCCGATTTCCCTGCCGCGCCCCAGATAGAAATCCAGATACACGTCCCGGTGCGTCAGCGGCAGCAGGAGCTCTTCCGGTTCGCTGAACCGCGCCCGGTTCCGTATATATTCCGACGCCGCCGCCCGGAACCTGTCGAAGAACCCGCCGTTCGTATGAATCTGCAGCTCATGCCTGGCCCGCGTCATCGCCACATAGACAGCCCTCCGGGCCGCGTTCGGGGACAGATCGTATCCGTCCAGCATCAGATAAACGCTGTCGTATTCTTTTCCCTTTGCTTTGTGCATCGTCGATACGACGACGGACGTCTTCCCTGATTCCGCGAAATCTTCCGGTTTGGATTCGTGCAGAAAGGTTTCCAGATCAGAGCGGTATCGGATTCTGTTCAGGCCGGCGAACGTATCGATCATGTTCAGGCTGAACGGCAGAGCGGCGCTGTCCGCGTAATCAGCAGCCAGCTTCTCCCGCGCGGCCTGCCAGTCCTCCTCCCGGATCACCGTTCCCTTCGTTCCCGCTGCCTGCAGGAAGAAACGGATCTCCGCCAGATTATACAGGTCAAAGCCGTCGTCGGACTGGATCAGCGAAGCGGGACACCCGCACCGGTTCAGAAGGCCTGTCACCCTCGCCGCTTCGTCATTCGTCGCTGTCAGCACACAAAGGCTTCCCTCTTTTTCCCTTTTCTCCCGCACCGCCTCCGCAAGCGGCGTTTCCAGATGTGAGCCGGCGTACCGGATCAGCCGGACGACGCCTTCCCCGCCGCTCACAGAACGAATCGGCACGGTTTTCATCCGGCCGCCGATCGTTTCCGAAAACGCGTTGCAGAAATCCACGATCCGCCGGTCGCTGCGGTAATTTTCCGTCATTTCATACTGCCTGACGGATTCCCCGTTCAGCAGCTTTTTCATATACACAGAACTGGAACCCCGGAACTCATAAATATTCTGATCGTCGTCCCCGACGGCGATGATCCGCATGTGCTCGTTCGTCCTTGCAAGGGCCTGAACCAGTGCATATTCCTTTTCGTCCATATCCTGTGCTTCGTCGATCACGAGTACGGTTTTTGTGATTTTTGCCGTTTCCGTCTGCCCCTGCAGAATCATGCGGACAGCGTCTTCCACCACATGATCCGTATCACGCAGGTTCCCGATTCTCCCGACCAGATCAAAGCAATAGGAATGGAACGTCTTGATCTCGACAAAATGCGCCGCGTTCCCCACGAGCTGCAGCAGCCGTGCCTTGAATTCGGTCGCGGCTGCCCTGGAGAACGTCAGCATCAGCAGCTGCTCGTGTTTTACTTCTTCCATCATCAGCAGGGAAGCCAGTTTGTGCACCAGGATTCTGGTTTTCCCGCTGCCGGGGCCCGCCAGCACCAGAATGCGTTCGCTGTCCCGGTCCTGAATAATCGCCCGCTGCATATCGGAAAGATTCCCGAAAAGCCGTTCAAATCGCTCCGGAGTCATGTTCCGGCTGATTTCCAGCTTTCTTTCCTCCTCCGGAAAATATTTGTCCAGAAACTTCCGGCTGTCCATCTGGAAATAATCGCGCACGAACGACTCCGCGGCTTCGTCCTCCCGCGCCATCAGATGCGCGTATTCCCCTACGATATGGATCTGCTGCATCCGCTGCTGATAGTATTCCTTCAGCTGCCGGTAGTCTTCATTCTTATACTGGATATGATTGTTTGTCTCTTTGCGCAGGATCTGCATGGTGTTATAGGAAACGAGGAAGCCTCCCTCCAGCCGGAGCGCACCGATCCGGTGCAGATACAGCAGCGCCTGCTGCACTTCCTCACCGTCTGTCGCAAACCTGGAGAAGTCCCCGTCCCTGTTCGTGTTGAACGCTTTTTCCAGTTCCATGACGGAGAAGGATACCGCCAGATCCTCCCCCTCCTGTTTCAGCAGATTCTCCCTGCGGGAAAAGAGATACCGGAGAGCGAAGTCACAGACGGCGGACCGGCGGTCCAGCCGGACCCGCTGTTCCGTCACGCTCAGCTTTCGGAAATACACCGTGTTTTCTCCCGCAGCCGGGATTTCTTTCTGCAGCATTCCGCTGATCTGCCAGCAGAGAACCAGCGTCTTCAGGTTTTTGACGGTGCATCCCGCCACGCCGGACCGCAGCGCCAGGTCGTTCAGCCCCCGGTAATCCACCGGCTCGTGATCCTCAAAATGCTCCAGCAAAAACCGTTCCGCGTCCAGAAACTGCCGCAGCGTCTGAAGAGACCGGTTTTCCGTGTCCGTGCGCCGCAGAACAGCGATCAGATCCTGCTGGTCCGCCAGGAGGCCCTCTTCCCGCATCTGCAGAATCGAGCGAACCACGGTCTCGCCGGGCAGTCCGAGCCGGTCCGCCAGATAATCCACCCGGGATTCCGCCGTCTCCGACGTGCTTCGCCAGGTGGTTTTCCGGGAAATCAGGAATCCCAGCACCCTGCGGGCAATCTGCTTTTCTTCCTCTGTCATCCGTCCGGAAGCCGCCAGCCGCTCCGCGGCCGCCATCACGCTGGGAACCTGTATACTGTTCGCATAGATATGGGGAACGTTTCTTCCTCTCTCCACATACCCGGCGTTCTCCAGCGCCGCGACGGCCGTGGTCACGCGGGTTTCAATGTCCGATACCGAATCGTCCCATCCCGCCTGACGGGCGATCTCCAGCGCGGACCGGTTCATCCGCATCCGCCGGCCGGTCTGTTCCTTGACCGCCCGCCACACCTGCTGAATTTCGCTGAGGCTCAGCCTGGTCTGGTTCAGCAGCACGAAGTGCTTGTCCAGATCCTCCTCGTTGAACAGCACATAGCATTCCGCCTGCATGTTTTCATCCCGGCCGGCTCTGCCCGCCTCCTGGGTATAGCTCTCCAGTGAATCCGATATTTCATAATGAACCACCAGTCCGACGTCCTTCTTGTCCACACCCATGCCGAACGCCGACGTCGCCACGATGACCTGGATTTCGTCCCGCAGAAACGCGTTCTGCACCCGGATTTTCTCCTGGCTGTCCATTTTTCCGTTGTACGCTTCAGCCGTAAATCCGTCCGCGCGAAGCCTCTCCGCAAGCTCACGGGTCCTTCGCACCCGGGAAACGTACACGATCGCGGGGCAGCTCCGGCCGCTGATGAGGTTCCGGAGCGCCGTATATTTCTCCTCGTCGTTGTTCTCCGGCAGAACCGCGTAACGCAGGTTCTGCCGTTCAGCAGCAGTCGTAAAGAGCTTCAGCTCCAGGCCCAGTTTCCGCCGGAAATAATCCTGAATATCGCCGATTACCTGTTTTTTGGCCGTCGCGGTAAAGCAGGAAACCGGAATCCGGCTCCGAAGCCTCTTGTTTTCCTGCAGTTTCCGGATAAAATCGCCGATGTACAGATAGTCCACCCGGAAATCCTGCCCCCAGGCGGAGAAGCAGTGTGCTTCGTCGATCACGAACCGGACGACGTTTCTCGAAATCAGCAGATTTTCCACCGTGGCAGAACGCAGCGACTCCGGAGAAATATACAGGATGGACGCGAAACCGTTCGCAATCCGGTCGATCGCCGCCTTCCGCTCCAGCGGATTCAGCAGGCCGTTGATTGTCACCGCGTCCGCGATTCCCCGTTCCTCCAGATGATCCACCTGGTCCTTCATCAGGGACTGCAGCGGTGAAATCACCACGGTAAGGCCCCGGACCGTTTCGCCCGCGATCAGCGCCGGCAGCTGAAAGGTGACGGATTTTCCGCCGCCGGTCGGAAACACCGCCAGCAGGGATTCTCCGGCGATCGCCGCCCGGACCGCCTGCTCCTGCAGCGGCTCGCCTTCATAGGTCCGGAAGGAATCATACCCGAAATAGTCCTTCAGCCGTCCGGCCGGATCCATCCGGGCGCCGCAGTACAGGCAGTCCTTCTGTCCGCAGGGTGTTCCCCGCAGCCGCCGCATCACGGGGCCCATCCCGGGATACCGCCGCGCAAGCCAGGGCGGTGTAATGGAATACCGGTCGCCCGCGCCGACCAGAGCCAGCGTATAGGCCAGCTCCGCCGGCGCATGCCGGATCAGGCTTTCCAGATCCGCGTGCCCGCAGATCTTCCCGCTGAAAGCGTTCCGTATCCGCTGTATACAACGCTGCTTTTCCGTTTCCGGATCTTCTCCCGGTTCCGCGTCTTCCGGCGTACCGTTTTCCTTCATCCACGCGAAAAAGCCGGAGAAGGCCGGTTCCCGCTCCAGCAGGGTCTGATAAATCTTCTGTACCGCCCCCGGCAGGCTCCGGAAGGCTTCCGCCTCGTCATCAAACAATTCCCGGCATTTGAGCGCGTCGTTCAGCGGATTGTTCAGCTCGTCCGACTGCAGCTTGTCGTCCTTCAGCAGGCGGTGATACGGTCTCGCCGGAAACAGCAGCGGAGACAGGCACAGGGTATCGATAACCCGGGCTTCCGGGCAGGCTTCGTGCACCAGATCCTGAATATAGCGCAGATCGAATTCCAGAATGTTGTGACCCGCAAGATATCCGGCATCTTTCAGGAACGCCGAAAAGGCCCGCGGAGAAGCGGTGTGCAGCATTTTTCCGTCTCCGCGGACCGCGCCGAAATCCAGCACGCGGCCGGAATCCGGTTCAGCTTCCGTATCCAGGAAGATCCATTTTTCCTTCCCTGTTTCCATACCGGCAGATCAGATCACTTCCACCTTGATCAGGTTGGTGTTGCCGGATTTGCCGTTGATGACGCCGCCGGTGATGACGATCTTGTCCCCCGGCTGCAGACCCAGTTTTTCCTTCGCCAGCGAGGTGGCCACATAGAAGAGCACGTCGGTGGAGGTATACTCCTCGGACAGCGCCGGCACCACGCCCCAGGACAGCGCCAGCTTGCGCATGGCGGCCTCGCTGGTGGTAACGCCCAGGATGTCCACCGGCGCGCGGAAGCGGGAAATCATCCGTACGGTGCTGCCGGAGAGCGAACAGACCACGATGGCCTTCGCGCCGACGTCGATGGCCATGGCGCAGACCGCGTGGGAAATGGCGTCCACGGTGCTGTGAATATGGAAGGACGCGTCGTGAAAGCGCTGCGCGTAATCGATCTTTTTCTCGGTGGCTTCGGCGATCTTCGCCATCACCTGCACCGCCTCCACCGGGTGCCTGCCCGCGGCGGTTTCGCCGGAAAGCATGATGGCGCTGGTGCCGTCGTACACGGCGTTGGCCACGTCGGAAATCTCCGCGCGGGTGGGCCGGATGTTGTTGATCATCGACTCCAGCATTTCGGTGGCGGTGATGACCCGCTTGCCGATCATGCGGCACTTGGTGATCAGCGTCTTCTGGACGGCGGGCAGCTCCTCATAGGGAATCTCCACGCCCATGTCGCCGCGGCCGATCATGATGCCCTCGCAGGCTTCGCAGATTTCCTCCACGTTGTCGATACCGGACTGGTTTTCCAGCTTGGCGATCAGGCTGATGGCCTTCCCGCCGTGAGCGTCCAGGAACTCCCGCACGTCCAGCAGGTCCTGCTTCCGGGAGACGAAGGAGCAGGCGACATAGTCCACCTCCTGCTCGATGCCGAACAGCAGGTCCGCCTTGTCCGCGTCGGACAGATACACCTGGTTCAGCACCTTGCCGGGGAAGCTCATGCTCTTCCGGTCCGACAGTTCCCCGCCCGTGACCACCACGCACCGGATTTCACACCCCTCGATGCTGGTCACGTCCAGCGCCAGCAGGCCGTTGGCGAGAAGCACCCGATCCCCGGGCTGCAGATCCTGGGCCAGGCCCTCGTAGTTGACCGAGACGCCGTGAACGTCGCCGGGGCGGTCGTCCACGTACAGGGAGAAGGGCTCTCCCTGCCGGAGCGTAACCGGCCCGTCCCGGAAGGTTTTGATGCGGTATTCCGGGCCCTTGGTATCCAGCATGATGGCGATGGGCACGCCCAGCTTTTCCCGCACGCGGCGGACCGTTTCCATCTTCTTCCGGTGCTCCGGATGGGAGCCGTGGGAAAAATTGATGCGGGCGATGTTCATGCCCGCCTCGCACATGGCGGTCAAAACTTCCTCTGATTCACTGGCAGGGCCGATGGTACAGATAATCTTCGTTTTTCTCATGGCAATGCCTCCTCGGGATCTGTCGGAATGGTTTTTTTCCATTATACCATTCCTTTCCGCGGAAAGCTATACAAAACCTGTCCGATCCGGTTCTTTTTCTTCCGTATTTTTCTTTTTCCGTTTTAGGTTCATTTCAGGTTCGCGTTCTATACTCGCGTCACAGAGGAACCCCGGCAGGGATTCCGTTTACATAGATCCCTCCCTCAGAGCGGCAGGCGCAGGCCCGCCGCTCCTTTCTTCCCCTGTTTCCTTACAGAATCTTCGCTATCACGCTGTGCAAATGCGCGTCCTTCTGGTGCACGTACTGCACGGAGGACGGCACCCATACCCCGTCGTCCCGGAGGATCCGGCCGACGCCGTCCTCCCGGAGGCCGTAGTCGGTCAGGGTCTTTCCCTCCTCCGGCAGCAGCACGGTCAGCCGGTTCAGCACCCGATTGCCCAGGAAGATCGTAAAGCGGTCCGTTTCCGGATCCAGGGAGAGATGGTTGCCCGTGAAGCCTCCGATGCCGAAAGCCCGCGCGCCCATGTATTCCGGAATTTCGGAGAAATACTGGTCCGGGTGGCGCACATAGCACAGGATCCCCAGAAACTGGGACCAGGTCCCGTCCGGCATCTTCCGGCCGGTCCGGTTCACGGCCATCTCCCGCAGGGAGGCGCCGGAAACGATCCGTTCCTCCAGCACGGCCCGACAGAAGCGGATCAGATCCGGCCGGGTGGAAAACAGCCCGGCGTGGCCGCACAGGTCTCCGCTCCGGCCCTGCAGGATTCCCGCTTTCGGGTCGTGGGGGATTCCCCGTTCCGGCCCCGTCCGCAGAATATGCTTCTCTTTCTCGATCCGGTATTCTCCGGCATAACTCTGGCAGTCCGCCAGCCGTTCCTCCGGCACCGCCGCCCAGGTTTCCGTCATGCCCGCCGGCTCCAGAATCAGCCGTTTCACCGTCTCGAAAAATGGCAGACCCGAGGCGGCCTCGATCACATATTTCATGACCATGGCCGGGATATCCGAATACGCCCGGCGTCCGGGAGAGCCGGCGTTTTCCGCGCCGAACAGGCAGCGCAGCGCGCTTTCCCGGTCCGGGCAGGCGTCGATCCGGCCCGGCGTCTGCAGGTTCGCCGCGAAGGTCAGCAGCTGCCATACGCTCACGTCCCCCAGCTTTTCAAAGCGGGGATCGTAGGCGTTCGCCGGCCTGCTGAAATCCAGCTTTCCCAGTTCCCGCAGGCGCATGGAAGCCAGACCCGTGAACAGCTTGGTTACGCTGGCCAGGTCATATACTGTTGTTTCCCGGATATCCTCCCCGTCCTCCGCCCATTCCGTACGGGAACCGGCTCCGCAGGCGACGGTCAGCCCGCTCATGATCTCCGTCTCCCGGGTAAAAAAGCGGATCCCCCGCAGGAGTTCCGGGTTCATCGGCTTATCCATCGAGGCCGATCCGGGTGCACGGCACCCGGCATTCCGACAGATCCGACAGCCGATGGCGCGCGTGGCCGATTATCACCGTGGTGCCCCTGCGCGCGCAGCTCAGCGCGTATTCCAGCTTGGCCCGGGCGCCGTTGGCCCCGGCACGGCTGGCGCCGACGCAGCTTTCCTGCAGCTTCCGGACCTTCTGCTCCAGTTCCTCCACGGTTTTCGCCGTCACGTCCCGCACCAGGGTGGAGGCGTCGCCCGGCACCTGATAAATGCCTTCGGTGCTGGTCATGATCACCAGCTTCTTCGCCCGCACCAGCCCGGCGATGACCGCGGCCGTCTCGTCGTTGTCCACGCACTCGTGGACCTCGCCGCCCTGCTGCCGGCGCACCGCAAGCTCCATCTTCCGGTTTTCCTCGTCGGACACCGGATCGTTATAGTTCACGATGGGAATCGTCTTCTGCCGGGCGGCCCGGATCAGCAGCTGCCGGATGTGCTCGCACTTCTCGGGATCGTTGAAATGCGTATGCTCCACCAGGATCTGGCGGATGCCGTATTCCGGGGGAACGAACTGCCGGTAGGTCTGCATGAGCACCGCCTGGCCCTGGGCGGAATAATCCGCCTTGTCCTGCTCCGGATCCCCGCACAGCTCGCAGCCCGTGCGCTTCATGTAATCCAGCCGGCCGATCTCCGTCGCGCCGCTGGTGACCCAGATCATACCCGGTTTCAGCTCCGCGCCCAGCCGGGAGATGATGTTGTAGTCCATATCCCGGTCCTCCGGCCGGATCAGGGCCATGGAGCCGATCTTGCCCACCAGTTCGAATCTGTCATTCATGGCTTTCTTCCCTCGTTTCCTCTGCTTTTTCCAGGGTAAAGCGGAAGGCCGCGCCTTCCTTGGTGTCCAGCAGGCGGATGCTCTGCCCGTGCATGTCCATAATCCGCCGGCAGATACTCAGGCCCAGACCGGTTCCCTTGCCGGAGGTGTGCGCCCGGTCCGCCGTAAAGAAGCGGTCGAAGATCTTTTCCCGGTCCTCCGGGGGAACCCCGGGGCCGCTGTCCCGCACGGTGACCCCCACCAGGTTCCCGACCACCGCGCTGGACAGGGTGATGGTCCCCTTCTCCGGCGTGAACTTCAGCGCGTTGTCCAGCAGGTTGATGACCACTTCCTCGATCCGGCCGCTGTCGGCCCGCACGAGACAGAGATCCGTCTCAAACTCGCAGGACACGTCGATATCCTTTTTCTCCAGGTCGCTCATGCGCCGGATGATGGCCCGGCGGAGCATCTCGTTGATGTCGAACACCGACCAGTCCGGCTTCGCGTCCTCCCGCTCCAGCCGGGACAGCTCCAGCAGATCGTCGATCAGGTCGGACAGGCGCCGGCTCTCCGCCGCCACCAGCCGCATGGTATCCGGCTGTTCCTCCGGCGGAATCACCCCGTCCGCCATAGCCTCCGCGAAGCCGCGGATGCTGGTGATGGGGCTGCGCAGCTCGTGGCTCACGTTGGCCACGAATTCCCGCCGGTTCGTTTCCACGTTCTCCAGCTTCCCGGACATTTCGTTGAAGGTCCGGTTCACCTCCCGCAGTTCCCGGCCTCCGGCGTTCTCCGGCGCCCGGGCGGAGAAATCTCCCTCCGCCATGCGGGTGGCCGCCGCCGACAGGCCCCGAAGCGGCTTCATCACGGACCGTACGAACCAGAACACCGCCACGCCGGAAATCAGCGCCACCGCCGCCGCCAGGGCGGCGATCTTCGCCAGGGTTTCCCGCAGGCCGGACTCGATCCGCTGCGCCTTGGTCTGGATCAGTACGGCGCCGGTCACGTACCCGTTCTGGGTGAAGGGCACGCCTACCGTGAAGGCGGAATCCTCCCCCACCCGGGTCTGCACCCGGATGGTTTCTCCGGCCAGCACCTTCCGCAGCGCCTCCGTCAGCTCCTCCCCGGAAAGGCTTTCCACAAATTCCGGGTCCTCGCTCCAGGCGGTCTGCAGGTTGTCCATCACGTTGCCCAGCCGGTCCACCACGGCGATATAGGCGCCGTATTCGGCGTTGACGTCCTGGATTTTCCGGCTCAGCAGCCGGGAGGACGCGTCCCCGTAAAAGCTTGCCCATATGCTGCCGCTCTGGTTTCCCGCCAGCCAGGCGATGTCCTCCGCCTGCGCGGTCAGCGCGTCCAGCCGGGCGTTCACCTGCTGATCCCGCAGGGTAAACCACCACACGGCGGACAGGCTCACCGTGGTCAGCAGGATCACCGCCAGCACCACCGCCATAATACGCGTAAACATGTTTTGCTCCTTGCCGGAATCCGGCAGCCGGGTTCGTCCTCAGCTTCCGAGGCCCGTGGCGAACTTATAGCCCACGCCCCGGACCGTATAGATCGACCAGCCGTACTTCTCGCTGTCCGGCAGCTTCTCCCGCAGCCGCTTGATATGCACGTCCACCGTGCGGCTGTCGCCGAAGAAATCGTAGCCCCAGACCTGATCCAGCAGCTGCTCCCGGGTGAACACCTGATTCGGATGGGACGCCAGGAAATAGAGCACCTCCAGCTCCTTGGGAGGCATTTCCACCCGGACGCCCTGATAGCGCGCGTCGTATTCCCGGATGCTCACGGTCAGCCCCGGATAGCTCAGGTCCGTGGGCTGATCGTCCTCCCGGCCCTGGGTTCGCCGCAGCACGGCCCGGACCCGGGCCGTCATTTCCTTGCCGTCAAAGGGCTTGGTAATATAGTCGTCCGCCCCCAGCTCCAGGCAGAGCACCTTGTCGAAGGTCTCGCCCCGGGCGGTCAGCATGACCACCGGAATGTTCCCGGATTTCCGCACCGTTTTCAGCACTTCGTAGCCGTCCATTCCGGGCAGCATCACGTCCAGCAGGATCAGGTCCGGCGGCAGGCGGCGGAACTCCTCCAGCGCCTCGTCGCCGCGCTCCGAGGTCCGCACCTCGAAGCCTTCCTTCTCCAGATAAAGGCGCACGAGGCGGCTGATGCTCGGATCGTCGTCCACAACCAGAATACTGGGTTTGTCCTTCATCTTCCTCGCCTCCCCCGCTTATTTCAGGGTGACCACGGTCACGCCGTCCTCTCCCTCGCCGTACACGCCCCGGCGGAAGCTTTTCACGTGCCGGTGCTTGCGCAGGTCCTGCTGAATCCCGGCCCGCAGCACCCCGGTGCCCTTGCCGTGAATGATGTACACCTCGTTCAGCCCGGCCAGCACCGCCTCGTCCAGATACAGGCTCACCGCGCTCAGGGCTTCCTCCAGGTTCATACCCCGCACGTCGCATTCCGGGGCCACCGTGCGGGTCAGGGCGCCGGTTTTCGCCCGCACCACGGTTTTCTCCTGCTTCGCCTGCTTCAGCCGCAGCTGGCTCAGCGGCGCCTTGAACTTCATGGCGCCGGCCTGCAGCTGCACCTCGCCCTTTTCGTCCGGCGCGGCGAGCACCACGCCCTCCGCCCCCAGGGTCAGAATCTCCACCCGGTCCCCGGGCTTCACGGTTTCCGGCGCCTCGGTGTTCACCGGCGCTTCCGTCCGCAGGCCCTCGCTGAGGCCGTCGATCTCCTTTTCCAGCCGGCGCCGCAGCTCCGCCGCGGAGCCGTCCCCCGCCTGGGCGTTTTTGCGCAGACGCTTCAGATCGGAGAGAATGCTCTCGCTTTCCCGCCGGGCCTGCTCCAGAATCCGCCGGGCGTCCTCCCTGGCCTTCCGCAGGCTCTGCTCCCGCTTCTCCTCCATTTCCTTCCGCAGGCGCTCCGCCTCGTCCCGCAGGCGGATGGTTTCCCGGCTGGCCTGCTGCGCGATCTCCCGCTCCCGCTCCGCCACCTGCCGGTGGTACTCCGCGTTGGCGATCACGTCCTCGAAGCGGACGGTGTCCGAGCTCAGCAGCTTTTTCGCCGCGTCGATCAGGTTTTCCGGCAGGCCCAGCCGCCGGCTGATCTCGAAGGCGTTGCTCTTGCCCGGCACGCCGATGGACAGCCGGTAGGTGGGCCGCAGGCTCTCCACGTCGAACTCCACGGAAGCGTTCTCCACGCCCTTCGTGGTCAGGGCGAACACCTTGAGCTCGCTGTAGTGGGTGGTGGCCATGGTCCGCACCCCGATATGCAGCAGCCGCGTCAGAATGCTCTGGGCCAGCGCCGCGCCCTCCGTCGGGTCCGTACCCGCGCCGAGCTCGTCGAAGAGCACCAGATCCCGGGGCGTCACCTCCCGGAGGATGGACACGATGTTCGTCATATGCCCGGAGAAGGTGGACAGACTCTGCTCGATGCTCTGCTCGTCCCCGATATCCGCGAACACCTGTTCGAACACAGCCAGCTCCGTGCCCAGGTCCGCCGGCACCTGCAGCCCGGCCTGGGCCATCAGGGTCAGCAGGCCCACGGTTTTCAGGGTCACGGTCTTGCCGCCGGTGTTGGGGCCGGTGATCACCAGCGTGGTGAATTCCTTCCCCAGCCAGATGTTGCCGGGCACCACGGTTTCCGGATCGATCAGGGGATGCCGTCCCCGGATGATGTTCAGATAGCCGTCCCGGTTCATTTTCGGGCTCACGCCGTTCAGACGGCGGCTCAGCAGCCCCTTGGCGAAGAGGAAGTCCAGCTCCGCCAGCAGCTCCACGGTGTCCCGCAGCGCCGGCGCGTGGGGCGCCACCTCCGCGGACAGGGCCGCCAGAATCCGGGCGATCTCCTGCTGCTCCTTCAGCTCCCACTGCTTCAGCTCGTTTCCCA
>CAMKJS010000048.1 GCA_946413245.1 uncultured Clostridia bacterium | reverse complement strand
GTTTTCAATAAAACCGGAGAAAAGCTGCGGATAAGTGATTTGTTCGGATAAGCTGGGTTATGCGAATATTCGGATAACAGGTCGAGAACAGCATCCGCCCAGTGACCGTCGGCAGAAAGAACTGGCTGTTCTGCGATACACCTGGTGGCGCAAAAGCCAGTGCTATGGTATACACCATGGTTGAGATGGCAAAAGCCCATGGCCTGAACATTGAAAAATATCTGACGTTCCTCCTGGAGAAACGGCCTCATGAGGGGATGCCTGATGCAGATCTGGAGAAACTGACTCCATGGAGCGACGAGGCCCGAGCTTATTGCGGATATGCACAGCAAATTGCTTGCATATGACAACTTGACAGAGAATGCTCACATCGATGAGTGATGTGAGCATTTTACTGCGCATTTATGTGTGGGGGCGTGTCTGGATGAAGCGCTTACGATAATTTGGCTTCTGACATTTTTGCTTTCGGAGCCAGACGTCCGTTTGGTGCTCCGCTTCGGAGGTGCACCCTTCTCGCTGGTGCACCGTGCACTTTTTCGCCAAGGGTGCACCTGTTTAGGGGTGCACCACACTGAGAACGTTGAAAACAAAGGCTATTGTGCTATACTTATAAATACAGCATCCAGCGAATTGGTAACAATACGAACGGTGCCACTGCTTAATGGGGAGGTGCACCAAAAGCTCAGGAGGAGCTTTTGAACTGTTCACCTTTGGGGCACGGGTTCATTTTCAGTTTCAATCGGACTTTCTCTTGACAAAAGGGGATTTATCCCCTAAAATATGGATCGAAGGAGGACGATGCAAATGCCTACAATCAGCCATTTTTACGGGATTACGATTGTTATGTATTTACGGTATAAAGAACATAATCCACCGCATATTCATGCGATCACGCAGGATTTTGATGCTCCTTTCCTGATTGCCACCGGCGAGATTATGGACGGAGTGTTTCCTCCAAAGGCAAAGGCTATGGTGAAGGAGTTTGTTCTGAAGTATCAGAAAGAACTCAATGAGATGTGGGAAACGGAAGAGTATAAAAAGCTTCCGCCGCTTGACTGATTATTCGGGAGGGATTTCAATGTTTCACAGGGCTGTTGAATTGAAATACCTGGATGGAACAGCGCTGGAGGTGCTGTTCCAGGACGGCATGGTCAAACAATATGACATTTCTGTCCTTTTTTCAAAATATCCTCAACTCAAGGCACTTGAGGACCGCAAAATATTCTTGCAGGGAAAGCTGAGCGCATACGGCATTATCTGGAACGATGATCTTGATCTGGAGACTGAAACGATCTATGAAGAAGGAAAAACAGTCCGGACAGAAAAACCGGCTGCCAGTCTGCTGGTTGCGCAGGCAGTTGCTGCTGCCAGAGCTCAAAGTGGTTTATCTCAGACCCAGCTGGCTGCACTGACTGGTATTGATCAGTCTGATCTGTCCAAAATTGAAAGAGGAGTTTCCAATCCGTCTGTATTAACATTGGAACGTATTGCCAAGGCGCTCGGCGGCAATCTCCAGATCAGTATCAAATTGCCCAGTGCGTCATAATAACAGATTGTTGTCCCGGAAAAACGGAAACTGTATTTGTGAAAGGACAGACTATGCGATACAGAGTCCAATTCCTTCTGATTTTGGTTGTTGCTGCGGTAATGCTGGCCGGATGTGCAGCCGGAGAAAGCAACATGCTATTCATGGAAGGCCTTGCATATGACGAGACGGATCATACCTGGACAACGAACGAGGAGGCCTTCCAAAAACTGGTCAGAATCATGCGGCACGAATGTGCATTTCCTGATACAGCAAGCGGAGTATACCTGCTTGCAACGGATGATCGTGTGGTTTTTCTGCGTGGTGTCAATTCCGTTGAAACGGACGGAGAAACCCGAGTAAACGCATATACTGTCTTTGAGATCGGATCGGTCACGAAGACGTTTACGGCTGCAGCAGTCCTGCAGCTTTGGGAACAGGAGAAACTGAATCTTGACGAACCGCTTGGCAAGTATTTCCCGGAATATAAAAAAGGCGCAGTGATAACAATTCGCCAGCTGCTGCACATGCAGTCCGGACTCAGGCGGGAATTCTTTCCGGACGAAGCATTGGAGAACGATCCTGAACTCATGAAGAAATACTATACAGATGGGTTTTCCGACGAGGAACTGCTCACAGCCCTGTATGATGAAGAACCTGGATTTGCCCCGGGAGCAAAATATGAATACAGTAATGTCAACTATACACTGCTTGCCATGATCATTGAGAAAATCACAGGCAAAAGCTACGGAGAGTATATCAGGGAGCATATCTTTTCAGTTTGTGGAATGGATCATTCATACAGTATGGAACCTGGCGGACTGACCAGCGTTCCTGAACCGGTTCCGGAAGGGACGTATCCCTTTGACTTTGACGAAGTGTTTCCGACCGGATACATGTCCGATTTCCGGACCGCACGAGGGGCCGGTGATATTCATTCCTGCGCGGCCGACCTGCTTGCCTTTGACAGGGCACTGACAGGCGGAACGTTGTTAAGCCCGGAATCACTGGATGAAATGTTCAACACGGAAAGCGGGTATGGATGCGGATGGGTGAGTGTCGGGCGACGTGAACCTGCTTATCTGCACAGTGGGGGAACACCATCCTATATATCGCATAACCTGTACTGCCAGACAAAGAAATACGGTAATCTGTATCTGATTATCCTGAATCCCACTGTCCGCAATCCATCGCATGCGGAAAATATCATGAAGGATCTTCTGATGAATTACTGATTCCCGAAACACTGCCGCTTGAAGGCACCTCCAAAGGATCGTATTCAGGGCAGTGCTGAGGTGCTGCTCTTTTTTCTTGTTCCGGCAACTGATCTGATCGTCGATGTGAACAATTCGGATCATCCGAACTGTTCATAGTTGGATCTTTCGAACAGTTAGTTCTACCGACTGAGCCACGCCAGCACGCGTTTGATGTTCCTACCGCATGCCAGCGACGAAATATAGCTGAAAAATCCCTGAGGATGTGCTATCATTGGAGCCGGAAAGCCTGCCAGGGTTTTACCAAATACCGTGCGTTCTTTTCACGATCGATCAGGAGGGACCGGGGTCATGATCAGGAAAGCAGAAATAAAAGATCTGGAGGCTGTTGACTGTCTGTATCGAGAGATCCACGATGCGGAATCAGCCGGTCTGATCACAACCGGATGGATCAGGGAGATCTATCCGGTAATGGCAACTGCGGAGGCCGCCCTTGAAAGGGGTGATCTGTTCGTGCTGGAAGAAGACGGACGTATTCTCGGCAGCGGGATTATCAATCAGCTGCAGGTGGATGTTTATAAAGGTGCCCCCTGGAAGCATCAGATGCCGGATGAACAGGTTTGCGTTCTGCATACTCTGGTTATATCTCCGGCTGTACAGGGAAAAGGATACGGCCGGGAATTTATTCGTTTTTATGAAGCGTATGCTCTTCAGCAGGGCTGTACTGAATTAAGAATTGATACCAATGAACGAAATCAGGCTGCAAGGGCTATGTACGGCAAATACGGCTATCAGGAGATTGATATCGTTCCGACAACGTTTAACGGTATTGCGGGGGTCAATCTTGTTTTGCTTGAAAAGCAAATACGAGATGAGGCATAATGCTTGTCAATTTTGAATTATCCGATCCGTAAACTGTAAGAATAAGCCGGATCATGAGGAACACTACAGCGCGACGATTGTAATCCCATGATTGCACTTGCCATAGTCGGGGTCCCGGGTAATTTCCCGATCCTGGTCCGCCATTCTCCGGGCAGCGTCGCTGTACGGACCAAAGTCCTCACCTGTCACGAAGTCCCGGATCAGACGCTTTCGGATCATCGCCGCCAGTTCGTTTCTGACGCCGATGCAGATTTTTCCGCCCCGGCCGGTACTGCCGTATCCATGGACAAGCTTTACGAACCGGACTCCGCTGTACCGTATGCTTTGCAGGCTGAGACGCATTTCAGACAGGGCTTCCTCCACCGTGGGCATACCGTTCTCCAGGTTTACGACAGCAACAACCTGCTTCCTGGCCTTTTTTCTGACGGCAGGTTCGCCGCCGTCATCCTTGGGAACCCGGAAGGGTTCTTTCTCGAGATAATCGAGGAATTCCCGCACCTCTTCCTCCGGCGTTTTTGCAGGAAAAACTGTCGCAACCGGAGCAGGCTTCCGCTCCGGAATGCCGGAAAGCACGCGAACAGAACCGTCAGCAGTTCTGCTGTCAGCTTTTCCCTGCGCCCACTGGCCCTTCCTTTGCTTTGCCAGTTCTTCACGGGTATCTTTCGCGTGCTTTTTCTGCTTCATTCTCCTGCCCTCGTGAATGCTATGTGTATGACTGCAGTTCTTTCAGGATCCAGGCAAAGCCCCTGGCTGTTCTCCGGTCCGGATCGGTGAAATGATTTCCTTTGTTCCATTCGAGGCAGCAGGAGATGCTCTGAGAGCAAAACTGTTCATGCAGTTCCCGGATCCTGTCGCCGACGGTGGCCATGACCGGGTTTCGTGTTTTTTCCTCCCGGTCTCCAAGGCTCAGGTAAACCTGTTCGGCCATCATACGGTGGGATGCGGTATACTCCGCAAATCCGGGGAACCAGACGGAAGGGGAAACTGCCGCCGCGCCGAGGAATCTGTCTGTCTGACAGCATGCCCACAGAGCGAAAAGCCCGCCCATGGAGTATCCGCCGATGATATATTCTTTATCAGGGTTTCCGGTCAGCTTCAGGATTTCATCCAGCGTTTTCTGTGCTCCGTCGCCAAATGGTATATTTCTGAAAACTGCCGGGGCTTTCCAGGGGGAGAGGTCATTAAACCAGTCAACCCGGACGGCCTGCAGGAAGAAATCCGGTCCTGCAAGCTCTTTGATGATGTCTGCTTCGTGTTCCATGCCTTCCACGGTATGGATTGGTTCGATCAATACGATATGTGCGTCGGGATTTCCGAATTCATATGTCTGCATTTGCTTTTTTCATCTTTCGGTCAGGTCGTCGTGGGATCTGCATCATCATTTTTCGAATCAGGAGAGTCAATCCGACGGGTGTGAGAGACCAGCCTGCAGATCAGAAAAACGCCGGCTACGGATAACAGGATAACGGCGATGATCATCTCTTCCTGTCTGACGGAGCGGTATCATCTGCACTCCGAATATGGAATATTCAAAGACATTTCCTGTTTAAAGTTTCTTTACGGCCCGACATTGCATGCGCGGTAGCAAATCACGTGGTCGTCCTGCTGATAGTGCTTTTCAGGATCGCAGCGGAAAGGATGCTGCAGGTCGGTTCCGCCAAACCACTGATACGGCGTATCCAGGCCGGTTTTCCCTTCGCAGATCTCCTGCACGCCGTCCCTCATACAGCGCAGCAGAGAGATATCGTCCGTGCCGTGGGCATGGCCGTGCAGAATGATGTCCGCCTGATCCTGCAGGAACATGACTTTATCCAGTTCATTCAGGAACTGTTTCATCGTCAGGCAGCCGTCCAGCTGCATCCACAGATGATGGTTTATGCTGTCGCCGGTAAACAGAACCCGGTCTTCCCGGAGCAGGAGAAGGATGCTGCCGGCGGTATGCCCGGGCAGCGGGAATACCTCCAGCGTCCGGCCGCCAAGGTCGATGATATCGCCGGGAAGAATATCCCGGAAAGGCGGGAAGGATGCGTGATGATCCTTCAGCATGGCCAGAAAACCGGGATCCTCCGCGAACGATCCGGCCAATTCCCGGTCCGCCGGATGCAGAAACGCTTCCTGAAAATACATGTTGCCAAAGATATGATCCGGATGACCGTGGGTGTTCACGACCGTCAGCGGCTTGTCCGTGAGTTTTCTGACTGCCTGATACAGATCATTATACCCGTTCATGGTATCGATCACACAGGCCCGATCCCTGCCGATCACCAGATACCCTGTTGCCTCATGGGCTTCATCCATCAGAAAAATACCGGGCAATACTTCCCGGATGAACAGTTCTTTTCCTTCCATGGCTATCAACACTCCTTCATAATTGTCCCCGGCTTCTTTCGCTGAAGCCGCTGAAAACGGTACAGGATCAGATATCCGGCGGGAATACGGATACCGTCACCGCGTCGCCGGTTCTGAATTCCGGCGATTCCCTCAGGCCTTTCAGACAGGCGTCGAAGAACGCGAGATGACACCCGCACAGGCCTTCGTGGAGTATATCCGGGTCCAGTTTGCCCACTGCGGATTTCATCGGAATCAGATACTTCGCGTCGGCAAACCCCATATGCTTCATATGCTGAAAGAACGCCTGATAAACAGGCTTTGTATGGCGGAGGTACACCCTGGTCACCACATTCGCATTGTCCGCGCAGCTGATCTGGAGGAAGGGCTTTGTCTGCACGACATCGGTATAATCACCGAAAAGCGCGCCGTCCATGTTGACCCCGCAGACAAACTCCGGATTTCCCGCGCAGAGCGCGTAGGCGGTATCGCCTCCGAAGGAATGCCCGGACGCGCCGATGCCTTTGTCAAAATCGATCATGGCGGAAAAATGCTGTTTCGCGTATTTCAGCGCGGCCTCCGTGTCCTTCACCCACTCGGGAAGCCTGTCCATCATATACCGGCAGTATTTCCGCTGGGCCGCGTCGAACCGCCGCGCCAGTTCCTCATGGCTTCCTTTGGCCTTCACAAGGCGATACATGGCCAGCACGCCGCCGAGCATCGGGCTGTACATCTTTCGGGTAATCGCCTTGTCGTAGAACAGCGCGGTTCCGTCATCCAGCTCCGTGCACATGCTCTCCAGGGAATGTGTGACGGAAATCACGACATAGCCGTGAGACGCCAGATCGATACACAGGAATGAGTTTCCCTCCCGGTAGGAATTGTAACCGTGGTTGAACAGGATGAGCGGGAACTTTTTTTCCGGAATAGCCGGCGCGTCGGCGTAGCATTCGGACACATTGCCCCCGGGATACTTCCGGAAATCCGGCCTGACCCAAAACGCGCGCCTGAATCCCTTCAGCATGTTGTCGGAAAGAGCCGTGATCTTCGGAAGATCCCTTACGCTTTCCTGCAGGACCGGATAGTATACCCTGGCGGCGACGCTTCGCATCCCGCCCCGGGGCAGCACTTCTTCCCGGTCATTCTGCACGGTATAGGTAAAAGTTCCGACCGCGTATTCTCCCGTTGGCTTCGGTAAAACTGTTTTTTTCATAGGCCCTCCGCCGGTTTTTATTCCCTTCGCGTTTTCGGCATTTCAGCCGCAGTTTTTCCGTTCCGTTCTCAAAGAGGCCGGTATTCTCATAACCGACAGACCGATACAGGCTAAAACAGCTGCCGGCTTTGAACCCACGACAGATAATGACGTTCGTCGTCCGGCACATAATCGTAATCCCTGTCCGGGTGAAAGCTGTCGATGATCGTAACGGCTTCCGCCAGTACTTCTTCCTTCGTTTTACCCGCGACATCAATCAGCACTTCATTGGGCAGCAGCATCCGGCCCCTGATCACTTCGTTGGATCTTTCGACGCGGTCCGGCGCGAACAGCCCGCCCTCGTTGTTCTTTCTGTGCGTCATCTGCCGCCTGATCTGTTCCGGGTCGCTCGAAACAAGCTTCAGCGTAATAAAGTCACTGCCTTTGAAGAGGAGCGGCAGCTCTCTTGCCCTGACATCGTCAAAATCCAGCGCGACGATATTTTGGAATCCTCTATTGTGAAAAAACCGGATCTGCGCCAACGTGTTTTCCCAGCAAAGCTGTTCCTCAAACACGCCGATATCTTCAGCCGTGTCCGGTATCGCAAACTCGGGAACCATGTTCTGCTCAATATACACGCCGCCGTAATGCAGATACAGTTCCTTCGCCAGGGTGGTTTTTCCGACCGCGCTCGGTCCGATAATAAAGATGTAGTCCATATCCGGCTCCACGATCCATTCAGTCTGTTTCACGCATCCGCAGCCGGCGGCGGGGGAGCCCCGTCCTGCCGGGCCGCAAAGTTGGCCGGGGTGCTGCCCATCTCAAACACGAATTGCGCGCCGTTCTCAATGAGATCGTGGGTGAACATGGCGCTGCAATACGGCTTGCCGTTGACGCTGACCTTCTGAATATATCTGTTCTCCGCGGACAGATTGTTTGCCCTGATATCGATGGTTTTTCCGTTCCCGAGCCGGATGACCGTATGCGTGTAATGAGGGCTTGTGATGAGATAGAGATCCTGGCCGGCGTTGGGGAAAAAGCCCACGGAGGAGAAAATGTACCAGGATCCCATGGCTCCGGAGTCGTCGTTGCCGGGAGGACCTTCCGGGGTAAACTTTCTGCGTACGCTTTCGACCGTGTCCGCAAGCACCCAGGGCTTTCCCGTCCAGGCAGGCAGGTAGGCCGCGAGGAAGGCGGGTTCGTTGTCATAATCCACAAGGTTCGTGTCGATGCCGTAACGTACGCGCCGGATGAACGCGTCGTCTCCGCCGCATTTTTCGATGAGCTTCGGTACGTTGTGGGGAACAAACAGGGAATAGTTGTATCCCGTAGCCTCATAGAAATACGGCTGCCACGAGCCGCACAGCTTTCCGGGATCATAATTCACCCAGCTTCCGTCCGCGTTCCGGGGGTTGATGAAGCCGCGGAACTCCCTGTACGCCGCGTCCGGATTCCACAGGTTTTCCCAGTTTCCGCTTCGGCGGAGGAAGGTTTCATATTCTTCAGGCGTGCCGAGATCCCTGGCCATGGAGGCGGCGCACCAGTCGTTGTACGCAAGCTCCAGGGTGTAGGAAGCGGACATCGGGCCGAATTCGGTTCCGGGAATTGCATAGTCGTCCGGGATATAGCCGTACTGATAGTACGGGGCTCCGGGATCGGCTTTCGGCTCCTCTTCGCAGTACCATCCCTGCCGGTAGCCCTCCGCGTGGCACTTTACGACTTCATAGGCTTTTTTCCAGTCGATCCCCGGGACACGCTTCAGATATGCCTCGGCAATGATATTGTCCGCGTTGTCGCCGCCCTGCTGGCACATCATATCCTTTCCGCCGATGAACGCGTCCCGGACAAAACCGTTTTTGGCGTGCCGCGCGATGAAGCTGTTGATGGTTTTCGTTACCAGCTCCGGCTTCACAAGTGTATAGAACGAATACAGCGTCCTCCACGAATCCCAGTCGGCATAATGGTCGTCGATCACGGGAACGCTGTCGGGATACCCCGGAATATCACCGGTACGGTCCCTTGGCATGCACATGGTGTGATAGAAGGAAGTATAGAAGATTTTCAGCTCGTCCTCGCTGAGATCTTCGCGTTCGATGATGATTTTGTTCAGCTCCCGGTTCCACTGCTCCCGGGTTTCCCGCTTCACTCCCTCATAGTCCCATCCGGGGATCTCCTGATCCAGCCAGGTCTTCGCTTTCTCCGTGCCGGTAAAGGAAACCGCGATTTTGACGTAAATCTCCTCATCCCGTTTCGCGGAGAAACGCATATATCCGCCGACGCTTTCCTCCGGCCGGCGGGGTTTGGGGACGGCCAGCTCCCGGCTGCCGTCTTTGCAGCCGTCCGCGTCATATACGCCGAAGCTTTCGGCCTTTTTGCCCACCACCGCATAGAAATGCAGCCTGTGAGCCGGGCCGAAACCGCCGTCGTATGTTCCCGATCCGCTGAAGACGGTATTCTCCCCGTCGGCGCCGATATGGAGCTCCAGCCCGGACGCGGAGATTTTGTCCGCGTTGTTCATAATCCCGCAGAGCAGCGGGATGCTGTGGGCCATGTCAAACAGCAGGCTCGCATCGTCGGATTCCGGATAGACAAAGCGGTAGACGGCGCTGTGCTCCGCCGGCGTGACCGAGCAGCGGATCCCGTAGCGCGTCAGCGTAACAGCGTATTCGAAGCAGGTTGCGGTTTCATCCGCGGGAGGGGAATCGTGGCCGGTAAACGTACAGTTCAGCCCGATCTGCGGGGAGATCAGGAACTCGCCGTATTTGCCCCAGCCGGTGCCGCTGGCGTGAATCTGTGAAAAGCCTCTGATCTCCTGCCCGGAGAAATATCCGGAATGCCCGCCGCGGGCAGTGTCGGGGCCGGGATTTACGGAAGCGTTCGGCCGCGCCGGGCCGATGACGGTGTTCCCGTTATTGTCGACACCCTGCCTTGGATCCACAAATACAGTCAGATCGCGCATGATTGTCTTCTCCTTTTGCGGTTCATCGTGTCCACGGCCGCACGGGCGCGGTGAAAAGCCTGTTGATTTGTCCGCGCCGGCATATTATACTTACAGGCAAAGGGCGGAATCCGGAAGAGAAAGCCGGAGAATACGAAAAAGGAAAGAAGGAAAACTGCGATGCGTAAAATGGTGCTCGGATATGTGACGGAAAGAAAACCAGTTACGGAGGCGGACGCCCGGAAGCTGACCCACATCTGCGCGGCCTTCGGAAAGCTGGGCCGGGACGGATCGATTACCGCGGACCATTCCATCGAGGCCCAGATGGAACAGCTCCGCCGCTGGAACCCGGATATCCGGATCAGCCTCTCCCTGGTGAACCGGGGCGGCGAGCCGGACGCCTTTCCGAAGGTGTTCGCGGATCCGGCCCTGCGGGAAGCCTTTGCCCGTTCCTGCGTGGACCTGATCGTCCGCAAAGGGTACGACGGCGTGGACCTGGACTGGGAATATCCGTGTGTGCCGAGCAACGGCCTGGACGCCGGCCCGCAGGACCGGGACAACTTTACGGAAACCATCCGGATTGTACGGGAAGCCATGGACCGGATCCCGGGCCGGCACCCGCTGCTGACGATCGCCGCCGGCGCGGACGTATATTACGCCACCTGCGTAAACCTGCCTGAGGTGATACGGTATCTGGACTTTATCAACCTCATGACCTACGATCTGAAGTGCGGTTTCCATGCGCTGACGGGGCACCATACCGCGCTGTACAATTCGACCGGAGACTATTTCCAGAACAGCTGCGACCAGGCGCTCCGGCTCTTTGCGCAACATGGGGTGCCGAAGGAAAAGCTGCTGATGGGTGCGGCGTTTTATTCCCGGAAATGGACGGATATCCCGGACAGGAACCACGGCTTCCTGCAGCTGTCCAAAACAGGCGCGGGTTACGGCCCCGGCTGGACAGACCTGAAGGAGGACTGCATGAACCGGAACGGGTTCGCGTACTACTGGGACGACGAAGCGAAGGCCCCGTACCTTTTTGACGGAAGCACCTTCCTCTCATTCGACGATCCACGCAGCCTGCGGGAAAAGTGCGCGTATGTCCTCCGGGAAGGCTATGGGGGCATCTTCTTCTGGGAGTACAGCTGCGACAGGGAAGGGGAGCTGCTCGGCGTGCTGGATCAGGGAATCAGGGAATGAAGCTTTCTCCCGGGGACCCGCTGAAAGCCGGTTTTACCCGACCTTTTCAAAATCCGAGGCGGGATGCTTGCAGAGGGGGCAGACGAAATCTGCCGGGAGTTCCTCCCCGACATATTCATAGCCGCAGACTGTGCAGCGCCAGACCGTTTTGCCGGCGTTTTCCTCCGCCTTTTCAGGCCGGGGCGCGGGCTTCGGCTTGATGTTCTGCTGATAATACGCATAGGTGGCGGAGGGCTCAGCGCTGAGAACGTCCATATCCGTCACAGCCGCGATGAACAGCATGTGACTGCCCAGGTCGATCACCTGCTCCACCTTCGCGCTGATCCAGGCGTTGCAGCCCCGGGCCACGATCAGCGTTCCGTTCGGAGCGCGTTTGACCGCACCGAATCCGTCAAACTTGTACACACCGGGATCCCTTCCGCTTTGGAAACCGAAGCGCTGAAAGAGGGAAAAATCCGCATTCTGTGCAATTACCGACGCGGTGAATATCCCGGAGTCCTGAATCATGCCGCAGGTATAGTTGGATTTATTTACGGCAACGGAAATCCGGTTCGGCGCAGAGGTGACCTGGGCGACCGTGTTGGTGATACAGCCGTTGTCAAAATCCCCTCTGCGCGCCGTTACGACAAAGAGGCCGTAGGAAACAGCATACATTGCTTTCATATCCATGGCGGGAGCCTCCTTCCTGGATCTGGCCTTCCGCATATCCCCGCGGGCTCGGCTTACGGCCCCGCGGATCAACGGAAAACAATCGGATGATATCAGACTTTCTGCGGCAAAGTATTGCAGACAACATAATATATTCGCCGAAAGAAGGCTGTATCCTTTTCCGGCGCCCGGAAATCCCGGCCGTGCCGGTAAAAAATCAACCCGCAAAAAGCGCCCCTTCGCTCACCGGTTCAGGTGAACGATTGGGCGCCTGCCAATCGGAATGGGGAAACCGGACAATTCTGCGCGTTCATTCCGGCACGGCCGGTTCATTTATTCCACACCGAGAACCTTGTAATCCTGGGCTTCCACCGCGGCGCGCAGCGCTTCGTCGGCGACGGGAGCACCCAGGGTTACCACCGCGGTTCCGGCGGCGTGGTCCGCCACGGCGCTTTCCACACCGGGAACGGCTTCCAGGGCTTTCTTCACCCTGGCCGAGCAGGCGGCGCAGCTCATGCCTGTAACCTGATACTGTTCCATTTCCATTCGCCCCTGAATTTCTGATCCGCGTTTCCAATCACACCGGTACCGGATTCCCATCCGGCGCCCGATTCTGAATATATACCCCCGCGGGGCGGCTGTCAATCCACCCGGCAGGGCGGTTTTCAAGAGAAAATGTGGATAATAAATCATGTTGACGGGTTCGGGGCTTTTTGATACATTTTCGAAAAAAGGGGAGGCGATATCATGAGGAAATACTGGTACCAGCAAAATCTGCGTTTTCTTCAGACCGTTCTTCGCGCTGTTGATATTGTCAATTATGACGCAAAAGACGTAGTGGAATATATGAAGAAGGCCAATGCCAACGTGCTTGTCGTTAATGCGGGCGGTGTGATGGATTTTTTTGACAATCCGCTGGATATGGCCAAACCAAATCCTTTCATGAAAAACGGTCAGGATATCCTGAAGGACGTCTGTGAAGAGATCCACCGGAACGGTTTGCACGTCATAGTACGGGTGGATTTCCGGGGCGTGGAGGAGACGCGGTACAATCTGCATCCAGACTGGTTTGCGAAAGATATCCACGGCCATCCGAAACTGAGCCGATATGCTACGGAGACTTTCTATACCCCATGCTATCTCAGTCCTTATGTCAATGAGCACGGGGAGGAATTCGTTCGTTATCTGATGAACCGATGGCCATTGGATGGGATCTGGGAAAACTCGGTTTCCTTCGGAGGCGGTATTTGCTATTGTGACCGATGTCGCGCCCGTTACCACCGGGATATTGGGAAAGAGCTGCCTGTTCTGGATGAAAACAACACCAGCAGGAACTCTTTCCTCGCGCATGATTATGATGAATACAGGGATTGGAAGGCTGTCTGCGCGGATGAGCATCTAGAGCGCATCCGGAAAGTGACTAAGGCATTCGGCGAAGACAAGGCATATAGTGCTGAGATCTTTGAGATTTACAACAGTACGATGATTCGGTACTGCAGCATCGGACACAGAAACGCCCAAAAAAGTTTCGATTATCTGATCAGCTGCGTTTTCATCGACGCGTGTTATCATGGAACCATGCCACAGGGCCATGCTTATCACACAATCAACAATGCGGGCAGCACCATTCGCTTCTCCCGGGCGCTGATGCATGAAAAACAGCCGGTAATCTGCACTGGAGGCAACGGGACACGCTTCCGCTATATCTGTGCTCCGGTGATAGAAACCAGAGAGTGGTTGTGGGAAATTGCGAGCATAGGCGGTGGGGTCTGGAATTGTTATTTCAACGGACACTATCCGGCGGCTACCCTGGACAGGCGTGCCGCATTCAGCGAGAAAGATGCATATACCTTCATGGCGGAAAACAGTGACGTACTCTCAGATAGCATTCCTGTAATGGATGTCGGCCTGTTCTATTCTTATCCCAACCTGATGGCTTTTGGAGACACGGATATGAATAAGGATCGCTTCCGGCGCCATTTTGAAGGTGTGGAGCGTGTGCTGAACGAGCATCATATTCCCTACGGCTTCGTGCTGGGAGGCGAGTTTTTTTCGGTGGAAAGCCTGCGGGGAGTGAAGACACTGATTCTGCCTAATGCAGGTATCCTGACTGAAAACGAGCAGCAGGTGATCCGCGATTATGTCCGGAATGGAGGTGGCCTGGTAGCTACTTTCGAGACTTCACTGTATAATGAGGATGGAACCCGGCGGGAGGATTACGCGCTGGCAGATCTCCTGGGCGTACATTACGACGGAGAAACCTGTTCCTTCGACAATGACCATTATCTGAAAATCAGGAAACCAGATTCCCCCGTACTGGCATGCATTCAGAACAGTGAAGTGATGATGAATGGAGGAGCCACAGCTCTCTGCAAGGCGGAAAATCCGGAGGAAGAGATCGCGGGATTCCTGCCCGTGATTCTGAACCAGCCGCCTGAGTATGCGTGGATTCCGGAGATGGATTCCCCCTATGCCGGGATTATTGCCCGGGAATATGGCAAAGGCCGTGTGGTTTATTTCGCCAGTCCCACGGATGCCCAGTGCTACATCAACGGCCATGAAGATTTTACGGAGGTGCTTGCCTGCGCGATTGACTATACATCCGGCAGAGACTATTCTCTTTTTACGAATGCGTACCGTAGTGTACACGTCAATCTTATTCGAAATGCAGAAACGGAAGGACAGACTGAGTATGTGGTATCTCTGATCAATCTGACCGGCACGCAACAACGCCCTGTCAAGGAAATTGTTCCTGTAGGCCCGCAGACTGTTTGCGTACCGCTGAAAGGACATCGGTTAGCTGGCTGCAGGATACTTTGGGGTGAGGCGGCAGTTTCCTGCCAGGATGGCACCGCCGTGATCACAGTGGACCGTTTAGAAGAATTTGCTTCCGTGCAGCTGACTATGACCTGAAAAGGTCGGAATCTGTCTGAACAATATCACAAAAAGCGCAGATTGTATTAAGTCCGCGCTTTTTGTATGAACAAATAGTGGACAAAATTTCCATCTTGTTAGGTTTTGAATGTACATGTTATATTACAAAAAAAAAGGAGGTTCTCCCCATGAAAAAGTTCATAGCTCTGCTGGTTGTATTCGCACTGATCTTTTCTTTGGCATCCGTAGCGAATGCTGAGGAATCCGGAGTTCTCCGCCTCTATGGCCCCGGCCTCTTTGCGAGTGTGGGACCCGATGGGACGACGGACGTTGTTACAGGGGTTACAAAACCCGGCTACAACGAAGTGATTGCCCGCTGGAACGAATTGTATCCAAATGTGACGTTGCAGATCGAAACCATTCCGTGGGACAACTGGAAGGCTGCTCTGCAGACAGCTGCTCTTAGCGGAGAAGTAGACATCGTGCTGCATGGTGCATCCATCACCGCTATCTGCGAACCGCTGAACGAATATCTTGCGGCAGAACCTGAAGTGGCGGATGCTGTCGGTATGATGGCTATGCGTAAGAGCGTTGATATCGCGCCGCTGGACACCTATGTACCTTTTGGCCTGACTGTTACCTGCGATCCCATCGTAGTTTGCCTGGATAAGGAAATCTTTGAACATTACGGTGTCGAACTGCCGGACTTCACCACCTGGACGCTGGCTGACCTGGCATCCTTGGCGGAAAAGCTGACTGGTACTGATCCCGTAACCGGTGAGCAGACCTATGGTATCAGCCTGATCGAGGCTGCTTCCATTAATAAGAATTACATCTGGGCTTCCCGTGCGTTCAACAATGTGATCTATGAATGGGGCGACAGCATTGCCACGACGAAGGTTCACTTTAAGACCGAGAAGACTGCTGAAGTGCTGAACTACATTGCAAATTTCTCCAAATACTCCAATCCGGATTATATTGAAGGCCTGGATCGTGCTGTTACCTTCAGCAGCGATAACAATGTAGCCATTTGTATTGTGGAAGGCGCATACGGCTGTTACAGCAAAATTAAGGCCAATGGTGTTGAGGATAAATTCTGCTTCGTTTCCCTGCCCCTGATTCAGGAAGGCGAATTTGCCGGCATCACCTCCAGCCACATGGGCGACTGGAACATGGCGATCTGCAAGACCAGTGAGCAGAAGGACCTGGCCTGGAAATTCATGAAGTTCATGGTGACGGATCCCGTCGTGCAGGAATGGCTGCTTGCCACCGCCAGCGTTCCTTCCAACAAGGAAGCCAGCGGACGCCTGAACCAGTATATGAGTGCAGACTTCGCGGACGCCATCTCCTTCATTGTGCGCACAGCGCCGCTCCAGTTCAGCGCTTCCGCCAATAACTGCTATGACAGCTCCAATTTCGGAACATTCCTAAACGACGTGACAACCGTGCTGAACGAAATGTTCCAGGGGAATATGGATGCCGATGCAGCCATGGATTATGTACAGAATAACCTGGATCAGTATCTGGCCACCCTGCAAAAGTAATTACCTGATCTGGAAGCAGTGAGAGTTTCTCTCACTGCTTCATTTATTGGAGGAGACAGATGATGCAACAGCGTTCCAAACGGAATTTCCGCGTCAGGGAACAGCTTATATGGTATTCGTTTCTGATTACCAGTATTCTTACACTGATTCTTCTGACCTATATCCCCATGCTGACAGCTGTGAAATACAGTTTTTACGATGTCTCCGTGCTTGGCTTCGGTGACGACGTATTTGTCGGATTCCAGAACTATCAAAAATTGATCAATAATTCCTCTTTCCTCAATTCCATCAAAAACACCTTCTTGCTGGCCGTCATGGGTCTTCTGTCCATTCCCATCGGGTTCATCCTGGCTACGCTGATCAATTCCCTGGGCCGGGGCCAGAGACAGAATTTCTTTAGGGTAGCTTTCTACTTTCCCAATATCATCACGGGCGCCAGTGTCGTTCTGATTTTCCAGATCGTGCTGAAGGCAAACAACGGCCTGTTGAATAATGCGCTTAGTTTTCTGGTGGGGCAGAACGTGAAAATCGGCTGGCTGAGCGATTCCAGCTACAGCCGCTGGGGAGCGACCATTCTTCATCTGTGGGGAAGCATTGGTTACTCCATGCTCATTAATCTGGCCAACCTCCAGTCTATTCCCGAAAACTTGTATGAAGCGGCGGAGGTGGACGGAGCCAATGGACTGCAGAAATGGTTTCATATCACAATTCCGCAGATGACTTCCTGCTTTGTTTTCCTGTTCATCACCTCGATGATCGGCGGCTTGAGCCGGTTTACTGATCTGTTTATTATCGGCGGAAATACCTCTGCTGGAAGGCCGGGGGGAACTCTGCAAACCATCCTGATGTATATTTATCAGTTCAGCTTTGAAGCACCGCAATACGGTATTGCTTCGGCCGGTGCCATAATCCTGTTCCTTCTCACATTCATCATTACACTGATCAACCTGAAGATTACCGGTTTCTTCAAAAAGGAAAAGAAGGGAGGGAAAGTCCGTGAAGCGTAAAAAAATCGTAAGATGGGTTATTACATTCATTTTGTTCATCTGGCTGATTATTACGCTGATGCCGCTGGCCTGGGCGATCGCGCTCAGCTTTGACCGCAAGGCTCTCAATACCCTCCCGCCGTTTTCGCTGATTCCGCATGTACCAACCTTATTCAACTATGAGGTTGCCTTTACCTCCTTCCCGCTGGTGACATATTACCTTAACACTATCATTGTCACGGCGTGTCATACGGTTCTGGCGGTTTTTTTCGCACTGATGTGCGGTTATGCCTTTGCCAAAGGCAGGTTCGTAGGCAAAAACTTCTGGTTTGTGTTTATGTTGGCAGTCATGATGATCCCCTTTGAAAGTCGTATGGTGCCTCTGTACTTGCAGTATAAGAACATGGGACTGCTGGATACCTATGTGCCGTTAATTATAGGTGGCTTCGCATATGTTTACGGCATCTTTTTTGCCAGGCAGAATATAGACGCTATCCCAGACAGTCTGCGTGAGTCGGCTTATATTGACGGCGCGGGAGAGTGGCGGATCTTCCTGCAGATCGTCATCCCACTCTCAATGCCGTTGATTGCGACCCTCAGCATCCTGCAGATTCTCAGTAACTGGAATAATTATCTCTGGCCGCTTGTGATTATTCGCAGTAACTCCAAGCAGCTGATCTCCGTCGGTGTGTCCTATTTTAACGCCACACAGGATGCTATCTATTATGGCCCCCGGATGGCTGTCGCTGTCGTCAGCGCCATACCGCTGACAATTCTGTTCCTTGTCCTGCAGAAATATATTGTCCAGAGTATAGCCATCAGCGGAACGAAGGAATGAGCCAGTAGCCATATCGAAATATATTTTTTTCCACCCTGTTTTTCAGGCAAACCCTGATAAACAGGGCGGTTTATACAGTGGATGTTTATCGCCATACCCTTTCTCGGAAAGGAGCATTGCAACATGCAGAATGAAGTACCGTGGTACCGCCGGGCCCATCGCTGGAATCAGGTCAACACTGTGGAGAATGATCCCCGCGACTGCGACCTGAATCTGTGGCGAAAGTACTGGAGAGACAATCATATCCAGGGCACAATCATCAATGCAGCGGGTACTGTGGGCTATTACCCCAGCAGCAATCCCTACCAGTACCTGGCAAAATTCCTGGGGAACAGGGATTATTTCGGGGATTTTTGCCGGGCTGCTCGGGAAGCAGGATTAGTGGTAATAGCCCGTATGGACAGCAATCAGGCTACCGAGGACATGTATCACGATCATCCGGAATGGTTTGCTCATGATCGGGAGGGGAATCCTATACCCTTTACCAGGGGCCGCTACTACACCTGCATCAATACGCCGTATTTCAGCGAACAGTTGGCTGGGGTGATCCGGGAAATCGTTGAGAGGTATCATCCTGATGCCTTTGCGGACAATTCCTGGGCAGGCGGTCAGGGGTTTATCTGCTACTGCCCTTACTGTAAAAAAAGCTTTGCCTCATATTCCGATGGGCTGGCGCTGCCGGATGGTGTCGACTATGAAAACCGAACCTTCCGTCTCTGGATGGAGTGGAACCGGAAGAGCAGAAAGAAACTGTACAGCTGGTTCAACGAACTGACGACAAAATATGGCGGAAAAGATTGTATATACCTGGGCATGCTGCATCCGGAGAACTATGCTGCCCATGCCATGCAGTTGGTCATGGACAGTATGGAATATGCTGAATACAATAAGGCGGTGATGATTGACGGGCAGGCGAGGGTAACGCCGGAAGGATATCATGTCAACGCACAGCTGGGAATGACCATGCACGAAATCTTCGGGGACGATTGCCTCGTAATCGAAAGCGTCGCTACCTACTACAGTTATCCTGAATTCCTGCGAAAGGCGGCGTATCCGAATGAGGAAACGCAGTATTGGATGCGGGCGGGCATGAGCAGTGGAATCAGTCCTTCACTTCATGTCATCGGCGGTGTCCAGGAAGATCAGCGCATACTGGAAAACGGTGTTGAAATGCTTGCCTGGCACAGAAAGAATGAAGAATATCTTTATAACCGCCATTCCGCAGCGAACATCGGCCTGGTACGCAGTATGGCCAACACCTGCAACTACGGGCGGGGGGAATGCAATATACGCACAGTGGCGCCTATGTCCGGTATGGTTACAGCCCTTCGCAAGGGACGTATTCCGTATTTTCCGCTGGAAACCCGCCAGATTAAGGCAAAAGCGGAGAAAAGCCGCCTGCTGATTCTGCCGGAAATTGCTGTCATGACCGATGAGGAACTGGCAGAAGTGGCAACTTATATCCGTCGGGGTGGCAGCATTCTGATGACCGGGGCCACCGGCATGCTGGATGCGCTGGGGTATCCGCGCAAGCGGTTTCCCCTGGATGAACTGTTGGGAATCCGTCGCCAGGAGAAAGAGCTGTTAGATCCTGTGAACCGGACGCAGTCATTCTGGTCGTTGGCTGACTATTCCAGACATAATTATATCCGGATCGACGAACCACGGCATGAAATCTTTCGAGGCTTTGAAAAAACTGCGATCATCGGCCTACACGGCCAATTTTACCATGTGGCTTCAGACCTGCTGAAGCCCATTGCGCATATCGTGCCTCCGTTTCCTACCTATCCGCCGGAGGTTTCCTACATGAACGACGGCGAGCAGGTCAGCAATATCCCGGGAATTCTCGCAGGCGAAACTGGCTACGGCGGACGCGCGGTGTATTTTGCGGCGGATTACGACCGCCGGTTTGCGCTTACCAACTTCCCAGATTATGGGAACCTGCTGGAAAATGCCATTGTCTGGGCACTCGGGGAGGAGAATCTCCCTGTTACGGTGCGGGGAAAGGGAGAACTAGACTGCAAGGTTTACAATCAGTTGAACGGCAAGCGCCTGGTGGTCCATATGGTTAATTATTCAGGACTCGGTAAATTTCCTTCTGCTACGGAAGAGTTTTACACTGTAGGACCGGAGATGATCAGCGTAAAGCTGAACGGCCTGCAACCTCAGGTAATTCACACACAGAACGCCGGTACGGATCTTTCCTTTATAGTCGATGGGGACCGGGCTGTTTTCACGTTGCCGCGGATTGATGATCAGGAGCTCATTATCATAGAATAAATAATTATGAAATAATGGACAGACACATGTGCACTCCGATCAGTGAAAGGAAAGCAGAACATGGCTGAAAAGCTTTGGTGGCATGGACCGCTGCGGGTGATTCAGGATAACCTGCAGGTGAAGGATACGCCTCTGATGGATCCTGCGGTTATTGCCTGTGAAACTCGGGAGATGAATGCCAATGCGCTGGTAATCAACGTGGGGGGAATTTATGCCTGGTATCCCAGCAAGGTGAAGTATCACCATATCAACGAATATCTCCCCAGCGACTATGACCTGCTGGCATGCCTGATTGAAGAATGCCACCGGTATGGCGTCAAGCTGATTGCGCGGTTCGACTTTTCCAAAACAGACGATTATGTAAGCCAGGAACGGCCTGACTGGTTTATCCGCAGGCCGGACGGCAGCCGGGTAGCATACGGTCAGGAACGGCCTGGAAACTGGTCTATTCTGTACAATACCTGTATCAACGCGGGGTACCGCAATCATGAACTGGCGGTACCAGTGCTGGAGGAAGTGCTAGATGGTTATGAGATTGATGGAATTTTCCTGAACGCGCCGAACTATGAATACTGCACATGTGATCTGTGCCGGAAAAAGTATTTTGAGATTTATCATAAACCTCTTCCAATCGAACAGGCTGGACTCGGAGGAGAGGCGACCTACGGACATCAGAAAACGCCGGATAGTGTGGAAAAAAGCTTCCCTGGTATCTGTTACAGGGACAATATCAGTAACCTGTATCAGGCTGTGAAGCGCAAACGACCCGACCTGCCTTTTATCCTGTATTATGGCATATACAACGAGCGGATTCAGGATCGTCTCCTGACTGCAGATATGATTTGCACGGAGGCGCAAGATGTTCTCTCCAGAGGATGGAAGAATGGGATTCCGCCGCTCTGGTATCCTTCTGTCGTGATCAAAATGGGTCGCACACAACCCGAAGGATCTCCCAAACCGTTTGGCATCATTCATTCCTGTCCGGGTATGGATTGGCGTCACACAGGGTTACCTCAGGCCGAATACAGGCCTTGGCTGCGCATGATTCCGGCAGCCGGGGGAACACTGTGGCACAGTATTACCGGTTTTAATCGGACGGTGACCGATAAACGCATCCTTCAGGCTGTCAGTGATGTGAATACCGAAATTACCATGATTGGGGAGGCTATGGACGGTGCATGGGATTACAGTGATGCGCTACTGCTGTGGAACAATCAGGCTACACATGGCTGGGCTCATCTGTTGACTGCTACGCAAACGCTCTACGACATATGCAATCCAGATCAGTTAACGCCGGAACGGCTTGCGCGCTATCCCATGGTCATCCTGCCGGATGATTATCCACTGACCGCGGAAATCATAGCGATGCTTCGCACATATGCTGAAGATGGCGGAAATCTGGTGATAGAAGGCACCACCTCAGGACAGCTGCTGCCTTTTGCGGAGATGATCGGCATTACGGATAATATCCGCACCAGTGAAGCGCTGACTGCCTGCTATTGGCAGTTCGAAGCGGAAGCTGGCATGCTGCGCAGAGAGTTGCAAGATTCACCGATCCTGGCTTACCGCGGTGTAACGGCCTACACGCATGCTGTCGAGGGAACCAGGGTTCTTGCGACCCTGATCCCACCATTTGCTCCCCTCAATTCTGTCGGTTCTCCGCCGGAACGTGCCAGCATTCTGGTAAAGCATACGGATCTTCCGTTGTGTACTATGCGTTCCTGCGGCAAAGGCTGGGTTGTCCTGTTTACCGGACGAATCTCCGAACTGGCGGATACCTACCGACTGGCGGATTTCTATCAAATCTGGACGAACCTGGCGGATATGCTGCTGGGCGAGAAACGCAGATTACGCATGAATTTCATTCCCGGAATCGTGGCTAATGGCTTCCGAACGGACAGGTACGTCATGATCCACATGGTAAACATGGTAGGACAGCGCCCGCTGGCATACAATCAGTCTGTGACGGAATTCGGTTTCAGAATCTCCCTGCCGATGGGACGCCAGGCTTTGAGCGTAGAAGGACCGCTGCATAGTGCAGATTTTACTTGGTTGGCAGAGAACTCGGCTGTGACGGTAAACGTAAAACAGCTCAGGCTGTGGGAAATGTTCAGGATTACCCTGACAGACTGAGTTTACAGGAAAAAATGAGCATTCGGAAAAGCAGTGAATAATCTGCATAATCCAAGGAAAGGAAG
>CAMKJS010000047.1 GCA_946413245.1 uncultured Clostridia bacterium | reverse complement strand
GCCGATCCAGACCATCAGTCCGAAGGCCAGCCAGAATCCCTGCCAGAAGGTGGCGACACCGGCAATCCATGCACACACGAACAGGATCCCCGTAAAGATCAGTACGCCGAGGGACTTCGTCAGCAGCACATTTTTGGATTGATAGCTCACATCCACCCGCGCATGCGTCTTGAAGTATTCTTCCTGGATATCCGGCGGGTAGTTGTGGATGGCTGCAGGCGTGTATTTCCTGTCTCTGCGGCAGCCGATTAAAACGATGGCTGTGAACAGAGCTGCGAAAGCGATGGCCTCCAATGCGATGACCCACCAAATCATGTTTGTCGTCTCCTCTCAGGATTTCCCGGGTAACCAGGGAATGCAGCGATTGACCTGTTTCAGATAATCAGAATACGCCTGTCCATAGAGTTCAAGCAGCCATTTTTCTTCCGTGCGTTTCAGCGCCACGGTAAGGATCGCCCAGTTGGCGGGAATCGTGAGCAACGTCCAGGCATTGTGCCACATCAGGGTGATTCCGGCGAATACCAGCCACCAGCCGCTGTACATAGGGTTGCGTACCCAGGCGTAGATACCGTCTGTCTTGAGCCGGTTTTCCGCGATGCTTGCGTCCATGTCAGACCGCACGGCTCCGATGAACCAGACAGTCAGGCCAAGCGCGATCAGCAGCGCGCCGATGATCCGAAACACAGGAACCCAGAATCCGTCCAGATTACCGATCTTCAGAATATAGACGCACAGAATGACGCCAACGGCGGCGACGATCCCCATTCCAAAGACGATGTAAGGCCCAACGCCGAAAATAGGCAGTTTTTGCCCTTCCTTCACATAGTTCTTCATACCGGCATCTCCATAAACTCATCTATCGCTTTCAGCACGGGAGCCGTATACCGTTCCCCGCCAAAGAGCCACTGTTCATGCTGCATGTCAAATTCCCGGATCTCCGGATCGCGGAAATACTTTCTGCAGCGTTTCAGATACTTTTCACCGCTTTTTGAGCACAGCCGCTGCGACCAACTTTTTCAGCAACTCATACTTGATCAACATTCGTGTCACCTCATTTGTTAGCACCAGCTAACTAATCTGTAAAAAAAATAAGCGCGACAATTGTTTATCTGATTATTCCTTCCTGCCGCTTCTCTCAGATGTTTCTTTCGGCTTAGGCCCGGATCTGTGCTTCTCCGGTTTGACGGCGTCTTCCGGAATCGCCCAGGATCTGCCCAGTCGCCCCGCGCCAGGAATTCTTCCCTCCAAAGCGTACTGGTTTACCCAGCGCACAGATATACCCCAGCGCTTTGCAGTTTCCTGTACGGACTGATAACCTTTCACCACGGCACCTCTTATCATAGATTCTCAATATTTGAGGCGAGCTGGTTAGCCACCTCAAACTTTATTATATTCTATTTTTCGCAGAAGACAAGCATAAAAATGTAAATACATAAAAAAATCAGTACAGGGGACTCTGCCCGTCATCCCTGATCATCACTTTCCGCAAGCTTTACCGCCTGGTGAGAAAAAAATTGTTCGAAAGATCCAACTATTCTGCCATTTGTAAGGAAATCGAAATTGTAAGAGTCACGGGTCATTTCCTGCGCCAGATCGCTCTGCGGTGACGGCAGCGTCAGAGCGAAATTGGTGATCGCTTTGCCCTGACGTTCATAAAGGTCTGTATCCAGCCAATTCTGAAAACTGCGCGGGACCAGTTGTTTTCAATGGTTTCTCTGATATAGAAGAGAGCATCAGCATTACCGCCATTTCCCAAAAGCAAAAATCCCCCAGCAAAGCCCATACAGCGAAAATGATAAAACAGACAAAGCATGCTTCTGCAGGATAAAAGCGTCTGAACGCCGAATCAGCATACCGGAGGGGTATCCTGAATGAAAAGATTCTTATCCTTTCTGATCTTTCTGCTGCTGATCCTGATTCCGGCGAACCAGAAAAACGAAATTCCGGGCCTGCCGCAGCCCGCGGAGATATAAACAGGTTCGGACGAGCCGATTACCGGGGACCTGCTGCTGACGCGCGACAATGTACTCATGATCCTGGATCAAATGAATCCCGACGGAGCATTTATTCTCAGAAGCACGGAAAACCGGGGTGATGAAATGAGAGGAGCGATTGGATGCTGTACAATGAAGCCTGCGAAGAAAAACTGTCACGCCTTGGATTTGGCTGTATGCGCCTGCCGCTGCAGGAAGATAAGAGCATTGACGAAGCTGAACTGCAGCGGATGGTGGACTATGCGATTGAACACGGCGTAAACTATTTTGATACAGCCTGGCCGTATCATGGCGGAATGAGTGAGATCTGTATCGGGAAAGCCCTTGCAAAACATCCGCGGGAAAAATGGTTGCTGGCCAGCAAGTATCCGGGGCACCAGATCGCTTCCAGCTATAATCCAGCGGAGATTTTTGAGGAGCAGCTGAAAAAGTGCGGAGTGGAATACTTCGACTTCTACCTGCTGCATAACGTATACGAGAATTCCATCGGTGTATATATGGACCCGAAATGGGATATCCTGAACTATTTCAAAGAGCAGAAACGCCTGGGGCGGATCCGCCATCTCGGTTTCTCCACTCATGCGCGGCCCGATACGCTGGAAGAATTCCTGGACTATGCCGGGAACAGCATGGAGTTCTGCCAGATCCAGATGAATTATCTGGACTGGAGCCTGCAGGACGCTGAAGCCAAGTATGAACTTCTGACAAAGCGCAACATCCCGGTATGGGTGATGGAACCCCTCCGGGGAGGAAGGCTGGCCGCGCTGTCTGAAGAAGACGAGGCGAAACTGAAATCCCTGCGTCCTGATGAAAGCATTGCCAGCTGGTCTTTCCGCTGGCTGCAGCGGCTGTCCAATGTGAAGATGGTTCTTTCCGGAATGTCGGCAATGGATCAGATGGCAGATAATGTGGCGACCTTTTCCGGCGGAGAGACGCAAAGTTCAGAGGAAGCCGCATTGCTTGAAGAGATCGCTGAGGGCATGAAAAACGCTTTGCCCTGCACACGCTGCCGGTATTGCTGTGACGGCTGTCCCATGGGACTGGATATCCCGATGCTGATCCATGCCTACAATGATGTTAAATTTGCCAACTCCATGACGGTCGCGATGCAGTTTGACGCGCTGCCGGAGGATAAGAAGCCTTCCGCCTGTATCGCTTGCGGCGCCTGCGCTGCGGTGTGTCCGCAGAACATCGATATCCCGGCTGCCCTGGCGGAGCTTGCGGAAACAGTAAACAAAATGCCAAGCTGGGCAGAACTCTGCCGGCAGAGGGAAGAAGCGGCGCGGAAACTGAAAGAGCAGCAGAAATAATATACAGAAAAAATCCGGCCTGACGCCGGACACGGCGTGATGCTGTATTCCCATACGGATGAATATCCGGATGCAATCCGATCAGTTCCCGGCCTTCGCCCTGACCTCAGCCATTTCTGCAATCAGTTCCTTCAGCGGGCGGTATTCACCGCCCCACCATTCAAATACGTGCATGCCTTCGTCTTCCAGAACAGGTCCCGACAGTTTCATCCGGACACCGAGTTTCTGAAGCAGTCCTTCTCTGTCAACCGAAACAGCATCGTTTGGCGTCAGCTTTGAAAATTCCTCATATGAAACACCGAAAACAACATTTTCGACACCGAGGGACGCGATCGCGCAAAGGCAGCGCTCGCAGGGAGCGCAGCTGGTATACAGTACGGATTCCTTCAGAACACTGTCAGAATACCGGTTCGCGCATTTGTGAACCAGATTGAATTCCGCATGACCGAAAAGGCCTTTGTTCCAGTCCGCCGTATTTTCAGCTTCCTCCAGAATCTCACCGTTATGGACGAGCAGTGCGCCGAAGGTATCATAACCTTTCTTTCCTGCCTGGATTGCCAGCTCGTAGCAGCGTTTCATGTATTTCGCGTTATCCATACAGCAATTCTCCTTCAGTCGGTCAAGGTAGGGCTTGTACCGCGGATATTGTATTTTCAGGATCGGTTCTTCACTGATCAGGCTGAGGAATGCGTCCGGAGCCATCCACCGGTAATCCACGGTCTCGCCCTCCTGAAGCCGGACCGCATCTTTCTGACAGTTCACGACACTCAGCCAGGCATAAATCACAGAATGGGACTGAGGCCTGTAATTGACGCTGATCAGTTCAGGCTTTTCGGCTTTCAATCCTGTTTCTTCCAGCATTTCTCTCCGGGCACATTCTTCCGGTGTCTCCCCTGCCAGGGCGGATCCGCCTGCGCTGGCTTCCCAGCAGCCCGGATAAATATCCTTATGGGGATCCCGTAAGGTCAGGAGAAACGCCCCGTCCTGATGGCGGATCAGAATATCACAGACAATATGGTATCTGCCTTCGGGAATTTCCTTTGCCCTTGAGCGTTCCCAGGTTTCCCCGGTTTTATTTCCCTGCTCATCATACAGATCCCAGATTTCCATCCATCTGTCCCCCGTTCTGCACTGTTTTCACCGGATCAGTTCCCTCAGATCCCGTATCTTTGTATAGTTCGTTTCCGCATCCGCCGCCGGATTGGCCGCGATCAGGATCGGTGTGATGCCTAAAGCCGCCGCGCCGTCCAGGTTGCGTACCCCATCGTCGATAAAAACGGTCTCCTCAGCCGGAACGCCGCATTTATTCAGAGCATCCAGGTAGATGCGTTTATCGGGTTTGAACACGCCGACAAAGCAGCTGAACGTAGTGAACGACAGATACTGTGAAACGCCGATATACTCCAGCTGCGGCTCAATACTCGGCCAGGTATCGGAAATGATGCCGAGCTTATGCGTCTTGCTGAGCGTACTCAGCACCTCCCTGATTCCCGGATACGGAATATAGTTTTTCATGTTGCAGGCACGGTCCCGGGCAATCTGATCCCTTTCCTTTTCAGACAGGCCGAGATCCAGATGATCGGAGACAATCGAGTAATAATCAAAGAAGTTCCGGATCTCCGCTTCGACGGTCTGAATCAGGTGATCCTGAGCCAGATAGCGCAGGCCCGCGTCCCGTGCCCGATGAATCTCTGCTTCAGTCCGCTGTTTCAGTTTTTCACCGGCCATATCCAGAAACCTGTTGGTAAACATCCAGTCCCCGGAAGCAGGCTTATCCAGTGTATAGCCCACATCGAAAAAGATTACTTTTTTATCCCTGAGAATATCCAGCATGCTGTCCTCCATTTTTATCACCGGTTTCCTGCTTCCGGGCTTGCCCGGCATACCCGGTTACGATTGAAACCGTTACAGTCTTTGGCAGATATATAAAAGATGGTTGGTATTTCCCAGCAGTTCCCGTTTTTCCGAGAAGGCCAGATACCAGTTTACGAAAGCCGGAAAGTCCTCATCCGTGATCCTGAAATCGGAGCGGTCCTCAATGGATTCCACGATACCGTCTGTCCCGGTTGTGGTGATCCATCGGACAGGTTTCCCTTCAAACAACCGCTCAAACTCTTTGATATCATAGCCGGTAAACAGTTGCTCTTTAAAATGCCGCACATGGTAATCCTTCGTAAAGTTTTCTTCCTGGCCTGCCGCCCAGTTGGACTGGAAATAATTTGCATACATAATTCCGAAGACAGAGAGAAACGCGAACAGGATAGCGCCGTTTTTCTTGGTGACGCGGATGGCTTCGTCAATCGCTTTCTGTACATCGTCTGCCTCATAAAGATGATACAGCGGTCCCAGTACAAGGGTTATATCGAAAGCCTGATCTTCAAACAGACTCAGATCTGAGGCGTCCCCCTGATATGAACGGATATGATCAATCCCTTCACTGTTTTTCCGGAGAACAGCAAGATTGCTGCTCACCAGTTCCACCGCTGTCACGTTCATGCCTTCCTTCGCCAGCGCGATGGAATACCGGCCCGTTCCCGCGCCAACTTCCAATACTTTATCTCCGGGTTTGATGAAACGGTGAATATAATGCATGGTGACAGCATATTCCAGCTGTCCGTGCCTGCTTCTCTGAAGTCTGCTGTCCTCGTCAACCTGATTATAGAAACTGCTGACAATCTCTGTTCTTGTGCTCATGGCTTTTCTCCGATATCTCGCTTATACTGCTGAAAGCAAATTAAAATCAATCTGATAAGGAGTGAACCCGGAAATCGCAATTCTTCAACCTGGAAGAATTGTTTGGATCCAGACTGGGCAGTCTCATGAGTCCAAATCCAAGCTTTTTCGGTTCCATTCCGTTTCTCCCCACTTTCTGATATCCCTTTTGCCTGTTTACTATATACTTTATAGTTTACTTGAAGTCAAGATGTCTGAAGGCATGATTTTTACACTGTTTTTTACTGTTGAAGTTGCTTTTCCGAAAAAACACCGGGGCAATGATCTGCCCCGATGCTTCTCTTTTCGTTTCTGTTGTCTGAGATCAAACCGGTCCTGTTTCTCAGCTTCACGCTGTTCACGGCTGATACCGCGATGACCCATAAAGGCATCACCGTCGGCATTCTTTTGTATAGTAAACAAAATCAGGATTACGCTTCACTTCCGAATATCCCAGCCTGGTGTAGAAGGCATTCGTCCGGGTATTCCAGGCAGGCGTATCAAGCATAAAAGCCTTTACATCCGGAAACATGGCTTCAATTTCCTGCATCATAAAGATGCCGTACCCTTTCCGAAAGTGCTGCGGATCGATGAATATTCTTCCGATGTTCAGCGTGTCTCCCTGCCGGAACAGAATCGCGCCGCCAAGAATCACGCCGTTCTCATCAACCAGTTTGAACAAATGGTTCATCCTGGCCATTCTGACATGGAACGAAACGGACTGATATCCGGGCGGACCGCCCGGGGAAGCAGCGCCCACCTCCGTGTCACTGTCGAAAGCCTGTTTGGAAATGCTGTTCAGCACCAGTGCGTCTGAAGTCCCGGCTTTCACGAACTGTAAATTCACAGGTTTCTCCCCCTCTCCCTTTACCTGCAGGCGAGATAGACATCCATGCCCTCGCCGTCTGTTTCAAAGCAGGGGATCACGCCGTTTCCCGCCTGTACCAGTCCGTTCGTCCTCATATAATCCTGCAGGGTATGATAGGCTCCCGGGATCGTTACAAAGGGATTGTCAAACGGCCTGTCAATATGGATCGCGGCATATTGATGGGCGGACTGTTCCTTTATTTCGTACCCTTCAGGCGTAACATTCTCCGGCAATATCAATGCCGCGGTATACCCGTGCATGTTGAACACATTCACCTGCTCCTGCGACAGCCTCGGGAAATCCCATCCGATGACTCTCGGATTCGCGATTCCGTTCTCTTCGGCGCATTTGTACATCCTGCCAATGGCATCTGTTTCCGGATCACGGCTGACCACTGTGTATTCCACATAACGGAATCCTTCGACTTTCTCCGTGCGGAGATTGGAATACGCGTCGCTGCGCTTATCCATTTCTTCCCTGAAGAGATTGTCCAGGGAGCAGTTAAAGATCTTGCAGATTTCAAGCGCCTTGTCCATTTCCGGATTCGCCGCGTCCATTTCCCACTTTGAGATTGTCTGGCGGCTTACGTTCAGCTTCTCCGCCAGCGCTTCCTGGGTCATGTTTGCGCTCAGCTGTCTTAAATACTGAAGATTTTTCCCAAAGCTCATGTCCCTTCTCCTTCTTAATCTGTGTTTGTTTCTCCTGACAGTTCTTTGCTCCGCGTCGCAAGGACAGATTAACACAGATCAGACAGCTTTCCCACCAACTCACGGACGCTGTTTCAGAGAATCGCGCAACCACAGGTTGCATTCTGATTTTTCAGAGCCGATATGTTTTTCCGTGAACCCGGAACAGATCCTGAGAATCAGACGCAAAAGCGTTCCGGACTGGGCAGCTTAACAACCCATTTGCTGACGGAGCCGGTTCCATCCGCCGCCGTTCTTCCGCCGACCATATGCGCTTCTCCGGGAAGGATCGCCGCAAAGCATCCCGCCTGCAGAATCACCGCGCTGCCGCGGGGAGCTCCGATCAGCTTCATCCCGTCGCCGCCGTCCGGCAGCGGTTCACCGGGCTGCAGTTCGTCTTCAGGACAGATATGGATGATCTCTTCGCCTTCGAAGCACATCATCAGGTCAATGGTATGGCGATGCACTTCGAACTTGCGCTTTTCATCCGGTTTGGTGTCGTACTGCTTGAAACGGACTTCGAAGGGCAGACCTTCCGCCTGACGCTCCCTGAAACGCTCCGCGAGTTCCCGGGCAAAGGGAAGCAGTTCCTCATACAGCGGAAGTCTTTCAACCGTATCCATGATCATGGTGATTCCTCCTCCTTTTCAGTGCGTATCGGCCTTCAGCGTTCCGAAGGCGCGGCATCTTTTGGTTTGTTCAGGGACAGGCCCGCCCGGTCCATGGCGATCACCAGGATGGGGATCAGCGCCAGATGCAGAATGATTCCGGGAACAGCGTTGGTCACAGCTCCGGCCAGGAACAGCGTCCAGGTAAAGCTGCTGCCGCTGAGACCGGCCAGGATCACGCGGACGACGCCCCACACGATCCGTCCCGCGATCATGGAGATCACCAGCACGGCATAGGTGATCCCTTTCTTCCTGGGCAGCAGATGATACAGCAGTCCGGCTGTGCCGCCGTACACAGCCAGCTCGAATGCCATCGCCACTCCTGTCGGAAACATGGCCGGCATGCCGAAGAGCACCGAGCGGAGCAGCGGCGCGATGAAGCCCACCGCCAGGCCCCAGGGCCACCCGCACATAAACCCGCAGAGCAGCGCGGGAATATGCATGGGACAAAGCATGGCGCCGATTTCCGGAATCTGCCCGGTGATGAACGGCAGCACCAGGGCGATCGCCAGATAAAGCGCCGCGTACGTCAGTTTACGGGTCCGCAGGGATATCATCCGGTTTCTCCTCCCCCTTCGTCAGCGCGGTACAGTCACCAGCCCTGACGGGTATAATAATACGTTCCGGACGGGATTCCGCCCGCCGCCTCTTCCGCCAGCATTTCCAGCGCCTTCCCGATATCCGTGTCTTCGAACAGTTCCGGGTTGGCCGTCTTCGCGATCATCAGCATGGCGGCCGTCTGCAGATAAGGCGCCTCCAGCAGTTCCTCCGAGAGCAGCAGTACGCGTCCGTTCCGCACCGCGTCCATCGCGGCCCAGCCGTCGCGGGCCAGCAGGCCGTCGTAAACCTTCGCGGCCGCGCTGTCGGAAAAAACGCCCGTCCCCAGCACGCCGCTGCCGACGGCCTTCACGACGGCGCCCGGGTTTTTCCGCCCGATCCATCCGTCGTCCACCCGCAGGTTTTCCTCCAGCAGGCGGGATGACACGTCATAGGCTCCGGCGTTCAGAATCAGCGTGTGCTCCGGAGATGTTTTGAACACGGTCACGTGGTCTTCCGCGGTTTCCCAGTAAACGTTCAGCCGCTGGCATTCGAACAGCGACCCCGTCCGCTCCTGCAGCAGCACGGTGTAATAGGTCATGGCGGAGTCCGCTTCCTTCGCGTCCTCCGATACGCCCATCTGCTCCGCCTGTTCCGCCGCGACCTTCTGCGTGGCTGTTTCTTCCGCTTCCCCGTTCAGCCTGGCGACAGCCTCCGCCGTGTCCTCCGCCTCCGCGGAAGCGCCGCTCCCTTCTCCTTCTCCGTGAACCTTGCGCTCCGTTCCGGGAACGATCTCGGCCGGAGCGTCCTCATCATATTCCTTTCGGGAAGCGTCGGGATTTTCCTTCGTCCGCCCGCCGGGCTCTTCGTTCTTTTTCTGTTCGTCCGCGTCCTCCGTGTTCCCCGCGTCTTCCGCGGACCCGGAAAGGGCCGGCCGGAAATCCTCCGCCTGCTCCCCCTGCCGGCTTTCGTCCGTCCGCGCGCCGCCCGTGACGCGGGTCCGGCACCCGGAAAGCGCGAGGCACAGGACGGGCAGCAGAAGCAGCAGCGCGATTCTTCTCTTTTTCATTCGCATAAACACATCCAATACTTCAGGCGGAAGCGCTGCCTCCGGCCGGCGTTCTTCCACAGCGCTTCCTCCGTTTCCTTCAGCAGGCGCAGGGCGTCCTGCCGTTTTTCTTCCGGCATCGCGTGGTCGCTGTATACCGCCTCTTCGTAATCCTCCGCGCACCGGGCGAAACGGGCCCCGTACCCTTCCGGCAGGCTGTCCGGCAGCAGGTCTTCCCACTCCCGGTACAGCCGGTTTCCCGCTCCGCTGCCGGTGGCTTCCAGCCAGGCGATCACCTGCTGAAACACCGCCCGGACCGCCTCCGCCACGTTTTCGGAGGCAAACGCCTTCCGGGCTTCCAGCGCTCTCTTCTTCCGCGCGTTCAGCAGCAGGAACGGCAGGAAGGGCAGAACGACCACCGCGACGCTCAGCAGCAGAAGCAGGATCATTTTCAGCCAGTTCACCCAATGCGGCATGGAGATCTCTTCCTCCTCCACCGTCACCAGGCGGTATTCCCGCTCCGTCCGCGCTTCCCGGTTTCCGGTTTCCAGGGACTGGGTATGCACATGGCGGGTCTCCGCTTCCCCGTCCGCCTCTTCCGGTGCCGTTCCCGTGATCTGCGCCGCCGCGCGGCTCAGCGCGTCCCGGACCTTTTCGGAGGCCGCTTCGGTCGCGGCGTCCGTTCCGGGCAGCAGGGCCGCCACGAGCACCGAAACGAGCAGAACGGCCGCGCAGCAGACTGTCAGGGCTTTCCGGGACATGGGCCGCCTCGTCATCCACAGGGCGGAAAGCGCATACAGAGGAATATTGACCCAGGCCGGAAAAGCCAGGCCGAAGTACACCTGGAAAACCGTGCAGGCCGCCGCGGCTCCCAGCGTCAGCAGACGGCTGCGCAGCAGCACGACGAGGGCGGCGAACGCAAGCAGGGCAGCGGCTCCAAGCCCCGCGGCCAGTGCGGTGCCCTGTTCCTCCGGCACCGGGAAATATTCGTAGGCATAGGCGTTCACCGCTTCGCTGGCGGCGAACAGCCGGTTGCACAGGCTCTGCGCGCCGAGCCTCGCTTCCGGAATCAGCAGGAGAAGGGCCAGGCAGACCGCCAGCCCTGCTGCGGTTCCCGCCGCGATTCGCCCGCGCGGATCCTTTTTCCGCCCCTTTCCGGAAACGTCTTCCCGCCGTTCCTCCCGGGCAGTCTCCTGCACCGCTGCCGCCTCCCGGATCAGCAGCTCGTCCTTTTTGGCGGACAGCTTCCAGTGAATCCGGCGGACCGGATCCCCCGGGCGGTACGCCCGCACGTCCCCCGGTTCCTCTTCCTCCGTCCGGGAAAAGGTTTTCACGGTCAGCGTTTCCGGCGCCTCCGCCTTTCCGGATTCGTCCGGGCGGAAGAAGGCCTCCCGCAGCACGGGGAGCAGCGGAAAAAGCACGGAACAAAGCAGGATGATCCGTGTGCCCGTGTTGTTTTCAAAAAAGTACAGGCCGGCAGCCAGCAGCAGCCAGACCGCGTACCCGATCCGGCGTTTTCTCATTTTCTCATTCCCGGAAAGACGCTGCCGCGGTCAGGGTTCCCGACCTGTTTCAGCAGTTCCTCCAGCACCTCTTCCACCGTCGTTTCCCGGACGCCGTCCTTCAGCAGCACCCGGTGGGCGCATACGTCCCTGAAAACAGCCTGCACGTCACGCCCCGTGACGTAATCCCTGTCCTCCAGATACGCCCTGGCTTTGGCCATCCTGTCGATGAACAGCGCGCCGCGGGGGCTGATGCCCACCTCCACCGCCCCGTGCTCCCGGGACGCCATGGACAGCCGGGTAATATAATCCAGCACCGCGTCCTTCGCGGTGACCAACCGGACCTCCCGCTGCATGCGGATCAGTTCCTCCCGGCTCAGCACGCACTGCACCGTGTCCATCGGGTTCACGCCCTGCCGGTCCCGCAGCATCGCCATCTGGGCTTCATAGTCCGGATAGCCCAGGGACAGCCGGACCAGAAACCGGTCCATCTGCGCGTAGGGCAGGCGCTGCGTTCCGGCCGTGCCCACGCTGTTCTCGGTGGCGATCACACAGAAAGGCGTTTCCAGCGGATAGGTGTTCCCGTCCACCGTCACCTGCCGCTCTTCCATAGCTTCCAGCAAAGCGGACTGTGTTTTGCTGGCGGCCCGGTTGATTTCGTCCCCCAGCAGCAGGTGAATTCCGTTCAGCGCGCCGGGACGGTAGACGAACATGCCGCTTGCCTTGTCCGGCACGGAAAAGCCCGTGAGATCCGAGGGCAGCACGTCCGGCGTAAACTGAACGCGCCGGAAGGAAAGCCCTACCGCCCGGCTCAGGGCCACGGCCAGCGTGGTTTTGCCCACGCCCGGAACGTCGTCCAGCAGGATATGCCCCTCCGCCAGCAGCGCCGTCAGGATCTTTTCGATCGCTTCCCGCTTGCCGGTAATGACTTTTTCCGCTTCCGCAAGAACCGCTTCAAGCTGTGAACGCATGACTGAACCTCCCCGAAAAAAACGGAACAGCAAGTCCTGTACGGCCTGCTGTTCTCCGCAGTTCTTCCGGACGGACAGCTGCCACTGATCCGCCCGGAAGAGAGACATGCCGGTTGCAGCATATCCGTATGTCTGTTTTTCCTGATGAATTTTTACTTGATGACAATCCGGCCCTGCGCTTCCGCATAGGCTTCGCCGATCACGTTGTTCAGCTCTTCGGCGATATACATCCAGATCACGTCCCGCACCACTGCCGTGGTAATCGTGCTTTTTTCGTTCGCTTCCGCGGCGGCCGTAAAGATATAGGAAGAATCCATTCCGTTGAAATTGGCGTTGCTGGTGATCACCGCGTAGGTCGCCTGCGGATCAAAAGCCTGGCCATTTACTTCCTCCACGGTCACCCGGCCCAGGGAAGCCGCCCGGAACCAGTTGTCTCCGTAGGGTTCTCCCCTGTCGTATTCCACGGAGGTGTCCACGGTATACTTCAGGCCGGACACCTGCATGAAGGCCGCGCAGGCCGCGGCGGTGTCTTCCGTGCAGGGCAGCCCCTGGGAAGCCGCCTCCAGCGCTTCCTGCAGCTGCGCGCCGGTCATATAGACCACAGCCGCCTTGTTCGGATAGGGCAGCACTTCCGCCAGCTGTTCCGCGCCGAACTTGCCTTCCGCCACGTCCGCCCGCAGGTTGCCGCCGTTCCACAGGGCGACGACGTGGTCCGCGTCCACGGCGATCTCCGTGTTGCCGGCGGTCACGTCGTCTTCCTCAAAGTATTCGTTGATCTTTCCGGATACGGCGAACCAGCGCAGGGCATCCGCCCAGAAATCGCCGAGGTTGGTTTCTCCCTTGCGGGCGGCGTTGTCCGCGCCCTGCAGGACATAATCGGTGTACGCTTCCAGCGAATCGTCCAGCTCGACCGTGTTGCCGTGGGCGTCTGTAAAGGTGACGGCGTACGCGCCCGCGGTCAGGCTGCAGAGCAGGCACAGGATCAGCGCGGTGCACAGAACATTTTTCAGAGCTTTCATCGTGAAACTCCTCCTCTTCGTTTTTCGTTTTCGGAGCGTGTTTCAGCCTCCGGATACAATAAAAGGTGCGGCAGCTCTCTTGGGAGAGCCGTCGGCACCTTGATGATACCGGAATTTGAAACAGTTGCTGTCCGGCCGGGAAGCCCGCTTGAGCGCGCCTTCGCCTGCTTGTGCAGGCGGATTCTCCTTGCCGGTGACCGAACCCGGAAACGGAATTCGGGAGGGAGTATATCATGGGAATCAGAGGTTGTCAATTACCGTTTGACCCGGGCGCTTCCGTTCTTCATGATGGATTCCACTTCTTCCCTGCTGGCCATGCTGGTATCGCCGGGGGTGGTCATCGCCAGCGCGCCGTGGGCCGCGCCGTAGTTGACCGCCAGCTCCGGATCGCCGGTGGTCATGAGGCCGTAGATCAGGCCGGAGGCAAAGGAGTCTCCGCCGCCTACGCGGTCCAGAATCTCCAGGCCGTCGTACGCCTTGGACATATGCACCTGGCCGTCCGCCCAGCAGATGGCTTTCCAGTCGTTCACCGTGGCGGTCTTCACGGTGCGCAGGGTCGTGGCGATGGCCTTGAAGTTCGGATACTGCTTCGCCGCCTCGGCGATCATCTTGTAGTACCCGTCCAGGTTCAGCTCCTTCAGGCTGGCGTCGTTACCCTCCACCTGCAGGCCCAGGCACGCGGTAAAATCCTCCTCGTTGCCGATCATCACGTCCACATACTTCGCCACTTCCTTGTTGACCTCCCGGGCCTTTTCCAGGCCGCCGATGGCCGACCACATGGAGGGGCGGTAGTTCAGGTCGTAGGAAATCAGGGTGCCGTACTTCTTGGCCACCTTGCAGGCCTCGATCACGGTTTCGCAGCTTTGCTCGGACAGCGCCGCGTAGATGCCGCCGGTGTGCAGCCAGCGCACGCCCAGCTTGCCGAACACGTACTCGAAATCGAAATCCTCCGGTTTCGCCTGGGAAATGGCGGTGTTGGCCCGGTCGGAGCAGCCCACGGCACCGCGGATGCCGAAGCCCCGCTCGGTGAAGTTCAGGCCGTTGCGGCAGACGCGGCCGATGCCGTCCGTCTTTTTCCAACAGATCAGGCTGGTGTCCACGCCGCCCTGCTCAATCAGATCCTTCAGCAGCTTGCCCACCTCGTTGTCCGCGAAAGCGGTCAGCACACCCGTATGCATGCCGAAGCACTTGTGCAGGCCGCGTACCACGTTGTATTCGCCGCCGCCCTCCCAGGCCTTGAATTCACGGGCGGTGCGGATGCGCCCCTCGCCGGGGTCCAGCCGGAGCATGATTTCTCCCAGGGATACGGCGTCGTACCGGCATTCGTCGGCAGGCTTCAGATTCAGGTTCAGCATCATTCGTTCATCCTTTCATTTTTCTTTGTCGACAGCATTCCGCAGGCCGTTCGGATGCGAAGCTTCATGACGCCGGCCTGCCCGTACGTCTGATTCTGCACCCATTATACATGAAACCTCCTGCTTTTGCCAGTGAAAAACGCTGATTTTCCCGCCTTTTTCCGCTGATTGACAAAAGGGGGCTCCGGATATACACTGAACGCAGCACCGGAACAGACAGCCTTCCGTCGGGAACATCCGCCCCGGCGGACCGGCTTTTATCACTTTGCCGGAAGAGCGGCACGGATCCGGTTTTCAGGCAGGAGGAATAACCTTGTCGAAACACAGGTTCTATCTGGTTCTGACGGCCGTTTGCTGCGTCCTGCTGGCGGCGCTGCTGGCGGTCTCGGCCGTCGGGATTTACCTGGAAGGGAGCGCCCGCAGGGCGGAAAATCCCCTGGAAAACATCTATACGCCGGAAGCCGCGGCGGAAAAGCTGGGGCTCGCCGCGCCGCTGTTCTTCTTTCTCCTGGGGCTGCTGGCCGCGGGCGCGGCGCTTGGAATCCGGGATGAAAACGCGGACAGACCCGCGGCGGCACAGCCCGTGAAAACCCCGCCGGAAAACCCCGCGTGGAGAAGAACGCTTCAGCTTGTCTGTCTCGCCGCGGCTGCCGCGCTCATCGTCGCCGGGATCCTGAACGGCAGCGCCCTGGACGTGCTGGTGAAGGCAATTACGATCTGTACGGAGTGTGTTGGCCTTGGATAATGCGAATTCCTCCCCGCGGCGCGTCCGGCGTCCCGCGGCGCGGCGCCTGGTGCAGCTCTATTCGGCGCTCCTGCACAACGCGTACCTGAAGGGGTTCATCGACGGGGAAATCTACCGGGGGAACGCCAAATACGCCTGCGCGCCCGGCCTGAACTGCTATTCCTGCCCCGGCGCGGTGGCGTCCTGCCCCCTCGGAGCGCTTCAGAACGCCCTGGCTTCCGCCGGTCACCGGGCCGGGTGGTACGTGCTGGGCATCCTTCTGCTTTTCGGGGTAATCCTCGGCCGCACCGTCTGCGGCTGGCTGTGTCCCCTGGGCCTGGCGCAGGAGCTGCTGCATAAAATCCCCGTGCCGAAGATCCGGAAATCCCGGGTCACCCGGGTCCTGACCTGGCTGAAATACGGGATTCTGGCCGTGTTCGTGGTTGCCGTGCCGCTGTTGTACGGCCTGCGGGACGATCTGCCCCTGCCGGCGTTCTGCAAGTACATCTGCCCGGCCGGCACCCTGGAGGGAGCCGTCGGCCATCTGGCCAACCCCGCCAATTCCGCCATGTTCAGCATGCTGGGCATTTTCTTCACCCGGAAATTCGTGATTCTGCTGGCCGTCGGCCTGGCCTGCGTGTTCTGCTACCGCGGCTTCTGCCGCTTCCTGTGCCCCCTGGGGGCAATTTACGGCCTGTTCAGCCGCTTCAACGCCATCGGCGTCAGGGTGGATCCGGACCGCTGCAATCAGTGCGGGGCCTGCGTACGCACCTGCCGGATGGACGTACGCCGGGTGGGCGATCATGAGTGCATCCACTGCGCGAAATGCATGGATGCCTGCAGGCAGGGCGCCATCTCCCTGAAGGCGGGAGCCATCGTCCTGAAGGCGCCGGACGTCGGCTGCGCGGGGGACGGGCCCGGCGCCGCGCAAAAACGCCGGCGGAGGGGCCGGATCCTGTGGGGCGCGGCGCTTGCCGTTCTCTGTTTCGCGCTCCTGTGGTTCAACGTGCTGGATCCCGCGGTCCGGCGGGAGGCCCCGGAGGCGCCGTCCGCGGAAACCTGGGAAAGCGAGGCGCCCGTCGGCCGGGAAGCCGGCAGTCAGCTGGCCGACTTCACGGTCCGGTGCTACGACGGTTCGGAATTCCGCCTGACGGAGCAGCGCGGGAAAGTGGTTTTCATCAATCTGTGGGCCACCTACTGCACCCCCTGCAAGAATGAGCTTCCCTTCTTTGACGCGCTGTACCGGGAACGGTCGGAAGAAATCGCCATGCTTGTCGTTCATCCGTCGCTGGTGCTCGACGACCCGGAAGGATATCTGGCTGCCCAGGGCTATTCCTTCCCCGCCGCCACAGATACGGCCGACGCCGTGAACACCGTCGTCGGCGGCACGGCCACGCTCCCGCAGACCGTGGTGCTGAACCGGCGGGGCGAAGTCGTTTACAACCAGGTCGGTTCCGTCACCGCGGAGCTGCTGGAAGCCCTTTACCGGGAAGCGGCTGAATAAAGCGTGAATCAAAAATTGTATTCCGTTCCTTTTTGATGTATGATAGGCATATTAAAGACGGCGGGAATCCCGCGGGAGAGGAATCATGACGGTTATTATCATCCTGCAGATGTCCGCGGTCACCATCATGTATGCGCTGATTACGATGGGGCTGTGGCATTACTGGTTCAGAAAAGAGGAGCACAGTACGGCAAGCAAGATTCTTGTCGGCCTGATTTACGGCGCCTGCTCCGTCGCGTCCACGCACTTCGGCATTGTCAAATCGGACATTCTGGTCCTGAACGTGCGGGATCTCGGCCCCCTGGCCGCCGGCCTGTTCTTCAGCCCCCTCAGCGGTCTCCTTGCCGGCTTCATCGGCGGGATCGAGCGCATCGTCGCCGGGGAACTGTGGGGCATCGGCCGGTTCACGGAGATCGCCTGCGGCCTCAGCACCTGTCTGGCCGGCATCCTCTCGGCGATTCTGAGCCGGACGGTTTACAGGAACAGGCGTCCTCCGATGATGAACGCCTTCTTTCTGGGCGCCGTCATGGAAGTATTCCATATGTACGCCATTTTCTTCACCAACCGGGATTCCATGAACATGGCGTATTATATCGTCCGGGAGATCGCTGTTCCGATGATCCTCTTCAACGCGATCGGGCTGTCCCTCTGTTCGATGGTGATCATGCGGATTTCCAAAGAGCCGTCGGATCTGGGGCTGAACATCCCGGCGGAGAAGGTTCCGGTCACCGTGCATTTTCAGCGTTCCCTGCTGATCGTCACCATGGCGCTGTTCTTTTTCAACTTTGTCGTGTCCTACAATCTGCAGACCCGGCTGGCCAACGAGAACGTCTCCCTGGAGATGAATTATGTCGCGTATGAAAAAGCGGAAATCTACCAGCGGAATAACAGCGATATCGGGGCGCTGAAAAAAAACCTGGAGGAAAACTCAGATATTTCGGATTTCCTGCTCCTCGTGACGAATACCGGCGAGGTGGTATACACCCCCTCGGCCGTGACAGAGTCCGGGACTCTTTCTCCGGAAGACATGGCAATGATCATGGAAAATATGGGGAAAGACGTCTTTGAGGGAAAGCTGGATTACTTCGAAAATACGGATCTCCTGATCCGGGTTTCTCCCATCGGTTCAGACCACTATCTGCTGATTATGCGGAGCACCTATGATCTGTATTTCCAGCGGGATTCCCATGTGTACGAAAACACGCTGTCGGACATTCTGCTCTTCGCCGTGTTTTATATGCTCACCGCCATGCTGATGGACCGGCTGGTGGTGCGGAACCTCCACCGGGTCAATGAGTCTCTGCACAGGATCACCGGCGGCGATCTGAACGAGACCGTCTGGGTGCATACCTCCGCCGAATTCACCGCCCTGAGTGAAGATATCAATCAGACGGTAACAGCCCTCCGGGGCTACATCAGCGCGGCGGAGCAGCGCATCAGGGAGGAGCTGAAGCTGGCCGCGGCCATCCAGGATTCCGCCCTGCCGAAGAACTTCCATCTTCCCACCGCGAACGCCGAGCTCTATGCCCTCATGACCCCGGCGAAGCAGGTGGGCGGCGATTTCTATGATTTTTTCTATATCATGCATAATCAGCTGTGCCTGGTCGTCGCGGATGTCAGCGGCAAGGGCGTTCCCGCGTCCCTTTTCATGATGCGGGCCAAAACAGCCATCAAAAACTATGCCCGGAACCAGATCGGCCCCGCGGAAGTGCTGGCGAACGTGAATCACACCCTGTGCGAAGGCAACGACGCGGGCATGTTTGTCACGGTGTGGCTCGGTATTCTGGATCTGGAGACCGGTCAGATGCGCTGCGCCAACGCGGGCCACGAATACCCGGTGATCATGCGCGCCGGCGGGGAATACGAACTCCTGAAGGATAAGCACGGCCTGGTGCTGGCCGCCATGGACGGAATCAGAATTCCCGAGTATGAAATACAGCTGAATCCCGGGGACCGGATCTTCGTCTACTCCGACGGCGTGCCGGAAGCCATCAACGAAAAGGAGGAGGCCTACGGCACCGCCCGGCTCACGGCCCGGCTGAACCGCGTAAAGAACAATTCCCAGGAATACATCCTGAAGGATATCCTCACGGATATCCGGAATTTCGCCGGCTCCGCGGAGCAGTTCGACGATATCACGATGCTCGGTTTCACCTACCTGGAAAAGGAGAACTGAGTTTCATCCGGATCAGATCAGTTTTTCACCGATTTCTATATTCTCCCGCTCACACAGCAGATACAGCTCCCGGCTGAGATAGTCCCTGACCGCGTCGAGATCGCGCTCCCTGCATTCGCACGTGACCCGGACAGTGGTTTTTTTGCCGCGCTCCGATTTTCCGCCGCCGGCCAGTGTGGTGACGCCGGCCAGCTTCAGCCCGCCCTCGATCCGCTTTTCTTTCCGGGCGATCTTCTGGAGCTCCCGGTTGAACAGTTCCTCAATCTTCACCAGGGAAGCGTCCGTCACGATGATGATTTCCGTCGTAAAGGCGGACATGCGCCTGGATTTGTTGACGACGCTCCGGATATTGCTGTTGCTGATGAATTTGATGTCGTTCGCTCCTGTGAGCAGCTTCGTCGAGCGCACGCCGATCTCCAGAATCCTGCCCCGGCTTCCGTCCAGTTCGACGATGTCGCCGACCTGGAACTGGCGTTCGAAGATGATCATCAGACCGGAAAGCATATCCGAAACCATATCCCGGGATCCCAGCGAAATGGCCAGGGAAATCATGCTCATGGAAGCGATGTACGTACTCAGGGAGAGGCCGATATATTCAAACACATAGTACAGGATGGACAGAACCACAATGTAGCGGAGGAGACTGTACAACAGCCGGCAGATCGTTTCCCCGCCCCTGCCGGAAAACCCCGCGATCAGCGACAGCAGCCCGTTGCAGACGACAAGGAGCATGAACCCCAGCGTGGTCACGATGATGATCCCGCAGACGGAGAACAGGTTCAGGCCCCGGATCCAGTCGCCGTACAGGATGATATTGACCAGCGCGCTCACGCTGCTTCCGCTGCTGTCCCCGCTGAGCATGAATAACAGTGCCGGAACGAGGACCAGCAGCAGGAGGTCCGTTTTCAGGATGAATCCCGCCCGCTTTTCCGGCGTTTTGTCGTTCAGTCTGCCGTCGCCTCTGCTGTTGCTGACCAGAAGCTCGGAATAGCTGCGGGCGGCCCGGTTGTCGCCTGCGTCCCTGTCCTCCGGAACAGGTTCGTCCTCCCGCTGTCCGTTCTTCTGAATCCATTTCCGGAAGGTGTCCGAATCGTATCCCTTCAGGCAGATCCGGTAGAAGAGCAGGAACAGCAGCGCATAGGCAATCAGCGCGGAGCAGGAAACCGGCAGCGTGTTGCTGAACAGGGAAGCGCTGGTAATGATGTAGAAGAACGTCACGGCAGCCTGCCGGACCGTGGTTGTATAGCTGTCCACCCCGTTCACGGTAGCAAAGTCCGTATATCCGTCCTGAAGGCTCTTTTCCGGCAGGCCGCATTCCGTAATCCGCTTCCCGACCAGGGATGCGTCGCTGGAATACAGGATTTCCCCGGTCTCCGTATCCGTGAAGAAGCACAGCCGGTCCCCCGCGTTCAGGAAATCGAACTGTCCGCCGAGATCCGCGCTGTCAGACGGTTCCTGCACGGGAATAACGGCCATGATCAGCGCGCCGTGATTCGTCTGGCCGGAGCCCGTTGCCGAGGGCATAGTCACGCCGATCATCTGCCGGGTCAGGCCGGTCACCGGATCGGTGGATACGCCGTGCACGATGCTGGGGATTCCTTTCAGCAGCCTGCGGAAATCGGCGGAATCCTCCCCCAGCCCCGCGTCCATCGTAAATCCGGAATAATCCGAATTGGAGACGGTCTCCCGGCCGTCGGGATTAAACACCATGATATAGTCGATCCCGAGAATGTCGCAGTATTCCCGCAGCTTTTCACGGCTGCCCGCTTCAGGGCGCCGCGCGATCAGGGATGCCATCCGCTTTCCCTCGTAAACGTACCAGTCCGCTTCCTGTCCCCGGTCGTAGTCCGACCATTCCGTCGTCATATTCTTCAGGAGCGTAAAGAAGCTGTTCATGGACTTCGCCCCTGCAAGGCTCTCCTTGTAGAGCGCGTCCATCGTCTGGAACAGCGACGTAATGACAAACACGACGACCGCCCCGGTGATCCCCGCCATGATGATGACCCTTCGGAAGCTTTTGGGCGTGTAGCGGTTTGCCAGCGGCAGCGGAAGCCTGTGGGTCTGCACATACTGCAGCACGGCGAAAATATAGACGATGATCGTCACGAGAATGATCAGCACCGAGATGATCGCCGTGCTCACATGGATCAGGCTGTGGGTGGTCAGCTCTTTCAGCGGCCTGATATAGATCAGCGTCGCCGTGCCTTGGCTCACCTCCGCGTAGGCGCAGAGGCATTCTTCTCCGTTTATCTGCACGTTCCGGGTCCGTTCCGCGATGATTTCCGGCGTTAAACCCAGGGCCGCGGCGTCGCTCACGCCTTCCGCAATATCTGTTTCGCCGAACAGCTGCGATACGCTCCCGTCGTCAGACACCACCACCAGGGAGCCGCCGTAGGTCTCCTTCGCCGTTTCCAGAAAGCTTTCGTCCCGAAGAAAGATATAATGCGTATCCGGCACTTCGATCTCGTCCGTCCAGTCCACATAGTACCAGTTGTCCGCGATCCGGCCGGAAAGGATGATCAGTTTTCTCGTGTTTGCGCTGCCGGACGGATCGTCCGCCCCGTCGGCTGGGATTTCCGCCTCCACGCGCCTGCCTTCCCGGATTGCTTCGGCGGTAAGCTCCGGGAAGTTTTCCGGCATTCCTTCCGGCCAGATTACCCGATCTCCCTGAAGCTCCGCCACCGCCCCGTCCTCAAACAGGCGCGGGCCCGTATAGCCTTCCCCGGTCACGTCCCCGGCCAGCGCGGTAGTCATAAAGCGGATATTTGCCTGAAGGTGATTCTCGAAGGAAGCTTTGGAAGAATTCCGCATCGTCTGCACGGAGCGCACCATTTCGGCCACCGCGTCCAGCTTCGTCTGGTCCAGCGCCTGCTCCTTTGTCTGCAGTCTGGCTATATCCATATGATACAGAATCACGCCGGCCGCGGTCAAAAGCACAAACAGGAGCACGTAAACCACGATCTTTCTTTTCTTCATCACTTCCATGGAGTGAACCGCCTTTCCGAAAAGGGAATGCTTTGTCTTACCTTAAGCAATTCGCCGTTATCAGTGAAAAAGCCTGCACAGCGCGCTGAAAAGATTGCCGCCGGCCGGGAAAAACAGGGATGAAACTGCGGAGAAGCGCATGAAAAGCTCTTGAAAAGGCAGAGCGGGCCCTGTATAATGCCTGTATCAGCATTTGATCGGTTAACAACTGCAGCCCTCCGCGCACGCACGGATCAGGCTCATCGGACCGCGGCCGGAGCAGGCCAGCCGGGAAAGGAATCAGGAAGCATTATGAACATGAGAAAAGGCTTTTTCTTCGGGATCTGCGCGGTTGTTTTCGCGCTGATGCTGACGCTGCTGAGCCCCACGGGAGCGTCGGCTGAATCCGGCACCTGGGGGGACCTGAGCTGGGCGCTGTCGGAGGACGGCGTGCTCACGGTTACCGGCTCCGGAGCCATGGAACCGTTTCCCTATCTCTATGAAGAGGATTTTATCGGCCCCGCCCCCTATGCCTGGCGGGAGCATCTGGACCGGATCACCCGGGCGGTCATCGGAGAAGGAATTACGAATATCAGTCAGCAGGCCTTCGCGGACAGTCCCGCCCTGAAGAGCGTGTCCCTTCCGGACAGCCTGACCTCCCTGGACCTGTCTTGCTTCAGTGCCTGCAAGGCGCTGACGTCCGTCACGATTCCCCGGAATACCGTCAAAATCGGCGAATACGTCTTCGCAGACTGCATCGCGCTGACGGCACTCGTTGTCGACGCCGGGAATCCGGTGTTCAGCTCCGTGGACGGGGTTCTCATGAACAAGGATCAGACCCGGCTGATTCAGTATCCTTTCGGCCGGAAAGTTGCGAACTATACGGTTCCTTCCTCCGTGAAGATCATCGGGTCGAACGCGTTCCTGAAGTGCGCCGGTCTGACCGGAATCACCTTCCCGAACGGGCTGGAGGAAATTGAGAACGACGCCTTCTATGAATGTGAAAATCTGACCGGAGTCGTTTTCCCCGCCAGTCTGAAAAAGACCGGTTCCAGTGCGTTCAACGGCTGCAGCAGCCTGAAGGAAATCACGATTCCCTCCGGGATGGAGTCGGTTTCCAACAGCCTTTTCCGCAACTGTTCCAGCCTGAAGCACGTCCGGATTCTGGAAGGGCCCACCGCCATTCAGAGCGGCGCTTTCCGGGGCTGTGACAGCCTGACCTGGATTTCCATCCCGAAAAGCGTCACGAGTGTTTACCATTATTCCTTCATGGGCCTCACCGGTCTCAAAAATGTGTATTATGCCGGTACCAAAGAATATTGGGATGAAGTCGTCGTGCTCGGTATCGAGAACGATCCCCTGATGAATGCCAAATGGCATTACGGCGCCACCCGTCCCGCGGTCAGTATCGCCGGGGCGAAGATTGCCGCCGTCGGGAATCAGGCATGGACCGGCAAGAAGATCGTTCCCGCCGTGAAGGTGACGTACAAGGGAACCGAACTGGCCGAAGGCACGGATTATACCGTCGCCTGCAGGAACAATAAGGAAGTCGGCGTCGCCACGGTCGTCGTCAAAGGCATCGGCGACTACAAGGGGAAGGTTGAAACCACCTTCAAGATCGTTCCGCAGGCAGTGAAAATCCTTTCCCTGAAGGCGGGCAAACAGCAGCTGACCCTCCGCTGGGAAACGAACGCCCGGGCCGGCGGATACGAGATCGAATACAGCCTGAAAAAGGATTTCACAGATTCGAAAAAGGTTAAGATCAATAAGGCCTCCGTCGCTGAGAAAGTGCTCGGCAAACTGGAAGCGGGCAAAAAGTATTATGTCCGGATCCGCGCCTGGCAGAAGGCGGGCGGAAAGAAATACTTCTCCGCCTGGTCTCCGGTGAAAGCAAAGAAAACGAAGTGATTATATCCCCTCCGGCCTTGACAGGCCGGAGGGGATTATCGATCTCCGTCTTACTTATCCAGTAAACACAGCACCGTTCCCGGTGTGCCGGACATCTGCGTCGCCTGCGCGAAGAAGCCCAGGGCATCCGAGTTGTCCTCCCCGCTGAGCTTGTCATACGCCGCGACGAACTCGCGCCAGATCTTGTCCATATAATTCAGGCTGTTTTTCACGCCTGCGTAAGCTTCCTTCAGGGTCAGCTTCCCATCCTTGTTGGTATCCGCCGACGATTCGATCCGTCCGGTGCCCGGATAGCTGAAGCCCATGGCGCGCACCAGCGCGTAGGTGAAGGCGCTCCCGTCCTTCATCAGCTCGCCGTCTTCCGGATACCCTGCCAGATAATCGTCCAGCAGCTTCTGGGTCACATAGCCGCCCATGGAAGTCGTCCCGTACGCGCAGGCCGCCAGAACCGCGAATTTGCTTTCGTCCAGCAGCTCGCCCGTGTTGGATTCCACCTTGATCGTGGGACCGCTGAAGGCTCTGGCAATGGCGCTGGTGAAGCTCTTCGGGTTCCCTCCGCCGTTCTCGGAATAAATGGCAGCGCCGCTGCCGCAGGAATCCAGCAGAACGATGACCTTGCCCGGCGTCGCCTCCGTCAGGCAGTCCCGCAGCTCCGTCGGGTACACGATGCCGATGGGTTCATAGAATAAGTCCGCGTCGATGCCGCAAAGCGCGCCGGCCGTCCCGTCCGTCGCTTCGCTGCCGTGGCCGGAATAGTAGAACAGGCAGACGTCGTCGGCGGTGGCGCCCACGAAAGCAGTCTTGATCGCGCGCTTCATCTGCTCCGCGCCCAGGTTTTCCTTTACGGTGATCTGCCACTTCCGGCTCTGTCCCTTCAGGGCGTTGTTCATGCCCTTCACGTCGTTCGCGACCCCGGTCAGCTTGCTCAGACCCCAGTATCCCGATCCGTTCCCGATCAGCAGGGCGTAATACTTCGATTCCGGCTTGTTGCTCTTTTTC
>CAMKJS010000046.1 GCA_946413245.1 uncultured Clostridia bacterium | reverse complement strand
TCCGTTCGCATCGTCCGGCACCGGTTCGTATCCGTTCGCATCGTCCGGCACTGATACGTATTCATTGACGTTTAGACCATTGCAGATTTTGCAACAGTTCCGTATCCTAATCCAAAGAAGAATCCGTATCCAAAACACACACTCTCTCAATCCGTAGTAGTGCCCATGATATGTGCATCCATGCCCACGCATCCATGCCCACGATATGGGCATCAGGTGCCCATAATATGGGCATCAGGTGCCAATAATATGGGCATCCGTGCCCACGATATGAGCATATACAATAAAAAGAATATAACAAGAATATATACAAGAACAATCACAAAGAATGACTGGAACGATACCGCCTGCGGTGATCCCGCACAGGGAATCGGAGCCGGATTGGCCGGTATGGGTACTGCTGTTGCAATGTTTTTGAAAATCCTGTACGCGAGTGTGTGTAAGGCTTTGCGGGCATTCTCCAAAAGGGGACCCCTCCAAAATTTCCGAGGGGTTCCCCCTTTTTTTCCGGTTTTGCGTTTTTGCGGTGGTATACTGTGTGTGAGGGCAGGAAAGCCCCGTAAAAACCACAGGGAGGAATCAGCTATGGGAAACAGGTTTCTGAAAGAGAGCATCGTCACCAGCGATAATCTGGACCTTCTGACACCGTTTCAGGAGACGTTTTTCTTTCGGCTCCTGGTATGTGTCGACGACTACGGACGGATGGACGCCCGGCCAAAGCTGCTTTCCTCCTCGCTCTATCCCCTGAAGAACATCCCGGAGGAAACCATCTCCGATTCGCTGCGGGCCCTGGAAGAAGCGAACCTGGTTTTCCTGTACGAGGTGAACGACAGGCCCTACCTGCAGGTGACCACCTGGGAGCGCCACCAGACGATCCGGAACAAACGAAGCATGTATCCGGATCCGGAAGGAACAGTTGACTGAAAGCAGAGATGAAAATATCGACGGCCTGCTGATGGAGCGCCACCTTGCCGGGAAAGCCCGGCGCAGCGGAAAACACCACCTGAAAGGCCCCGCCAAACGCACCGGGGAAGACGATAAACGCTTTGCGGAAAGCTTTGAGAGAATGATATTGGAGGCAATCCATGAACCGTCCGATCATGCATGATCCCCTGTTTCTGGCGCAGAAGTCTGAACCGGCTACGGAAGCGGACAGACAGATTATTGCTGATCTGCTGGATACCCTTCGCGCCAATCTCGACCGTTGTGTGGGCATGGCTGCCAATATGATCGGCGAGAAGAAGCGGATCATCGTGTTCTGCAACGGGCCGATGCAGATGATCATGGTTAATCCGCAGATCACTGCCAAATCCGGTGAGTATGAAGCGGAGGAAGGTTGCCTTTCTCTGGCGGGTGTCCGGAAGACGAAGCGCTGGCAGAAGATCACCGTGAAGTATCAGGATCAGATGTTCCGGCAGCGGACAGGAACGTTTGAAGGGTTCACTGCCCAGATTATTCAGCATGAGATTGATCACTGTGACGGGATACTTATCTGACAAAAAGAGATGCGAACAGACACTTTGCGCTTCCGGTTTTCCGATTATTCCGATGCATGGAAACCACAGATCCGGTATACAGGAAACCGCAGATCTGCTGACAGCGAAAATCGGGCTCGCAGCTTTTTTTCCGTGATGATCGGCAAAAAACCTGATATTCTTCATGCCGCAGAGAGGATCACCGGGTGATCCAAAGGCGCTTACAGCAATTGAAGCATTTGACTGTTAATCAAAAGAGCTAAAAACGCCTTGTATCTCCTCTCTGCCCTGAATGCTCCGGTAGTCCAACGGCAGAACGGGCGACTGTTAATCGCCTGATGAAGGTTCGATTCCTTCCCGGAGCGCTTTAAGACGCAGCCAGCAATGATGCGATTTGGGGAACGATCGACACTGCGTCTTGCTTCTGAAAGATGCCGGCAGCAAACCATCCGTCAGTCTATTGGCAGACACCAGATCCGGGATCTGGCCTTCGGGGGTTCGAATCCCTCACGAGAAAACGGCATCTTGTTTCCTGACAAAAACCCTGCCACAGACAGTTATCAGCACTTCGTTTTCGTTTTTGACACGGTATTTACAAAAATGATTCTTGACTAAAAGTATTCTTTCATTTATATTCAAATTGCTTAACAGCGGGTGTATCTCAGCCTCGAATGAGAATCCTGGCTTGCGGGCTGCTCTTGGCTCCAGGCAACACAGTTATCAGTGAGCGTTTCGCTGCTCTGAGTGCGATCGTAAGAGGGGCAGGTGTAAACCTGCTCTTGTTCTTTACGGAGGAACCAACGGACAACTTCAAGCTGTGCGAAAATGGCCCTGCCTATGTGAAATATCTGTCTTGCCATGCAGCTGGTCCGCCTGCTGATGACAGTTATTGATATTCCGGAAAAGCATTGTTTCACGCGGATGATTGGATTGAGTGTGCCCGATGAACGAAGGAGGAGATCATGCCATGATCAGGTTGCAGGTTGTCCGGAAAGAGGACCGGGATCTTCTGTGGAACATCAACCAGAAGTATCTGTACGAGATGACCATGTATTATCCGGACCCGATGGACGAAAACGGAAACTACCATTACGGTCATTTTGAGGAATACTTCACTGATCCGAGAAGAGAAGCCTTCCTGATCTTCGACGATCATACCATGGTCGGCTTCGCGATGCTCTGCCCGTATTCGAACATCGGTAAGAATCCTGACTATATTATGGCAGAGTTCACCATCTTTCCGACCTACCGACGGAAGCACTGTGCACTGGAAGCAGCGAACCTGCTCCTGACGAGCCATCCCGGGCGGTGGGAGATCAAGTATAACGAAAAGAATGCCGGCGCAAAGAAACTGTGGACGACTGTCACAGCGCCCTATCATCCTGTTGTCCATCACCTGAACGAAGAAGAAACCGTTTTTGAGTTCGAATGCAGGCAGGAAGAGCAGGCACGGAAGGCCGCCACAGTATATCCTCCGACGCTCGGGACGGAAAGGCTGATCTTGCGTCCCTGGAAGGAAGAGGATGCAGCGGAGTGTTATCGGTATGCTCAGGATCCCCGGGTCGGTCCTGCCGCAGGATGGCCGGCACACACGAGCGTCGGGGACAGCCGCCGCATTATACGGGACGTTCTCTCTTCTCCTGAAACATATGCGATCGTACTGAAAGAAACAGGGCTGCCGATCGGAAGCATCGGGCTGCATCATAACGACCTGGCCGAAAAAGACGACGAGGCTGAACTGGGATACTGGCTGGGCGTACCATACTGGGGCCGGGGGATCGTTCCCGAGGCAGCACGCGAAATGCTTCGGCATGCTTTCGAAGATCTGGGTTTACTGCGCGTCTGGTGCGGTTATTACGATGGAAACGAAAAATCCAGACGAGTACAGGAGAAGCTCGGCTTCCGGCATCAATGGACTACGGAAAATCTCCCTGTTCCGCAAATGAACGAAACGCGGACAGGCCACGTCAGTCTGCTGACCAGAGAACAGTGGACGGTGCAGAACAGCCTGATGAGCTTTGACAATCACGATTCCCGAATTCCATATTATGAGCTGATGCTTGAGCAAAACCTGGACGACATATCCGAAGTCCCGCTGCCGGCAGGATATCATTATCAGAATTATGCACCGGGCGACAAGGATATATGGATCACCATTGAAAAAACCGCAAAAGAATTCAGTACCCGCGAAGAGGGAGAGGCCGCCTGGGAAAGATATTATGCCGGCCGTGAGAACGAACTCGAAGACAGAATGTTTTTTGCAGCGGATGACGATGGGCAAATGCTCGCCACAGCAACGGCGTTTTACGACATCCGGACCGGCGACGACGGAAAGACCGGCTGGCTCCACTGGGTAGCCGTCCGACGGGACGCACAGGGACAGGGCTTGTCAAAGCCGCTCATTACCCATGTGCTTCAGCACATGAAAAAGCTTGGTTATACCCGGGCTGTCGTTCCGACGCAAACAACCACGTGGCTGGCGTGTAAGGTGTACCTTGATCTCGGTTTCCTGCCGATCCCCGGGAACGCAGAACGAAATGAAAAAGGATGGCGAATTGTCAGAACTCTGACGAACCATCCTGCGCTTTCCGGCTTTGCCCCGGTTCCCGAAGCAGAACTTATCGGAAAGAAATAAGGAAACGTACTCCCTGCACATCTGTAAGGACAAAGCATCTCCGTGAATTCTGCTTATTGAAGTGCCAATGGAAAGGAAAACCGGGAACCAAACGCATCAATAAACTCGTATCAGATCAATTCATCCGGCCACCCCCGATCCAGGTCGTTCAGTCTGGACAGATCGGGCAGAGATCAACTGACAGCAAAAAGAGTTCGCAGCTTTTTTTCCATGATGATCTGCAAAAAACCTGATATTCTTCATGCTGCAGAGAGGATCACCGGGTGATCCAAAGGCGCTCACAGCAATGAAAGCATTTGACTTCTAATCAAAAGAGCTAAAAAGCGCCTTGTCTCTGAATGATTCACGCAAAGGAGGGCGATGAACATGCTGAAGGAACTGAAAATCGAAGCCAACCGTACCCTGACCGAAAACGGCGCCGCCACGCTGCGGACCACCGGCTCGGATTGTCTGGACCTGTTTGCGACCATCGGTGCGCTTCGGAACGCCGAAGATCAGGAAATCGTCGTCCGCTTTTCCCGCGCGTATGCCGAAGACCGTGACCTGGCGATGAAAATGCTGTTCTACAGCCGTGACATCCGCGGCGGTCTCGGTGAGCGCCGGGTATTCCGGACGATCCTGAAGTATCTGGCGGACGCGCAGGCGGAGTCTGTCCGTAAGAACCTGCACTACGTCAGCGAATACGGACGCTGGGACGACCTGACCGTTCTGTTCGGAACCCGGTGCGAGAAGAACGCTCTGGATCTGATCCGGGAACAGATGAAGCTGGATCTGGCCGCGCTGGACGCCGGGGAAAACGTTTCCCTGATGGCCAAGTGGCTGCCGTCCGTCAACACGTCCAATACCGCTGCCGTGAAAGACGCAAAGCGCATCGCGAAAGCTCTCGGCATGACGGAAGCGCAGTACCGTAAAACGCTGGTGAAGCTGCGCGCAAAGATCCGCATCATCGAAAACAACCTGCGGCAAAGGGATTATACCTTCGAGTACGCCGCGCAGCCGGCCCGCGCCATGCTGAAGTACCGCAAAGCGTTCCGCCGGAACGACGAAGAGCGGTATACCGCATTCCTGGGCAAGGTCGAAAAAGGCGAAAAGACGATCCATACCGGCACCCTGTATCCGTATGACATCGTGGGAAAGGCGCTGCGGTTCCGCGGGGACGAGACAGAACGGAAAGCGCTGGACGTGACCTGGAACGCGCTGGAAGACTACGCGTCGCAGGGGAACGCGCTGTGCGTGATCGACGGTTCCGGCTCCATGTATTGCGGCGGTACCCCGATTCCGGCCACCGTCGCCCTGTCCCTGGGCATGTATTTCGCGGAGCACTGCAAGGGTGAATTCCACAACCATTTCATTACCTTCTCCCATAACCCGAAACTGGTGGAGATCAAGGGTAAGGATCTGGTGGAAAAGGTGCGGTACTGCGAAACCTTCAATGAGTGCGCGAACACCAACATCCAGAAGGTATTCGAGCTGATTCTTTCCACGGCCGTCAAAAACAGGCTGCCGCAGAAGGAACTGCCGGAAACGCTGTACTTCATCTCCGACATGGAATTTGATTCCTGCGCGAACGGCGCGGGCCTGACCAACTTCGAATACGCAAAAAAGCTGTTTGAAGCGCATGGCTACAAGCTGCCGAAGGTCGTTTTCTGGAACGTCCAGAGCCGGAATCAGCAGCAGCCTGTCCATATGAACGAACAGGGTGTGATCCTGATCAGCGGCTGCACGCCCAGGATCTTCTCCATGGTAGCCAACGGAAAATTCGATCCGGTTCTGCTGATGAAGGAAGTCCTGCTCGGCGAACGGTATGCCCCGATTTGCGCGTAACGATCCTACCCTACCCATTGCGGGCAGCGGAGCAAGCAGTCTGTTATCTGAAACAGCTGCTTCTCCGCTGTCCGGTGAACCGACGTACCAATATACGCCTTTGGCTCAACCGGCAGAGCACCTGACCCTTAATCAGGGGGCTATGGGTTCAAATCCCATAAGGCGTACCACACACCCGGCAGGCGTTCAAGTTCAACGCCTGCCGGATTTTTTTGCGCGCGCAAAAAAGGGTACGCAAATCGTCAGAAAACTGCGTGCCCTTACAGACAACCTGTTCACATCAACCGTGATGCCTTAGACAGCTTATATTCCGGCTTATCCAATTAAGGCTGTTTTACTGGCTTGCCATCCTGGTTTTTTCCGAGCCCCTGACTTTCCTCTCCGGCCTGGGAATTCTCCTGATCCTTTCCGCCGTAATTATTCTGAATTGGCGCAGAAGGGAAATATAGCGCCTGTTCCCTTCCCTCCCACGCCCGGGATCGTGCCATCTTCAGCAAATTGTATTGTCACTGTATCTTTTTTTCTTTCGTATTGCTTTTCGGAAAAACATGTGCTATGCTCTGCTAAACCGTTGAAGAAGAGTGAGTACTTTCCCCCCACGATCCTCACAGAGAGCCGCCGGCGGTGGAAAAGCGGCAGGAAAGCAGGAAAGGAATGGACTTCTGAGGGCGAGCGGAACGGGAGCGATCCTCAGTATGCGAGACGGAGCTGACCCTTCGTAACCAAAGGTCCGCGTATGGATGTACGCAGTGAGTGGGCGTTTGAGCGCCAAGCCGGGTGGCACCGCAGGTGAATCACACCTGTCCCAGCGAAATGATTCTGGGACGGGTTTTTTATATGCCGTCCCGCGACGCGGCAGATCAGCCGCAGAAAGGAGCCGCATATGGCACGCAACGACATCCCCTACAAAATCTACCTCACCGAATCCGAAATGCCCAAATATTGGTACAACCTGCGGGCCGATATGAAGAACAAGCCCGCGCCTCTGCTGAATCCCGGCACCCATCAGCCTATGACAGCGGAAGAGCTGAACGGTGTATTCTGCGACGAGCTCGTGCGGCAGGAGCTGGACAACGACACCCGGGAATATCCTGTTCCGCAGGAGATTCTGGACTTCTATAAAATGTACAGGCCTTCTCCCCTGGTCCGCGCCTACTGCCTGGAAAAGAAGCTGAACACTCCCGCAAAGATCTACTACAAATTCGAGGGCAACAACACCAGCGGCAGCCACAAGCTGAACTCCGCCATCGCGCAGGCCTATTACGCGAAGATGCAGGGCCTGAAGGGCGTGACCACCGAGACCGGCGCCGGCCAGTGGGGTACAGCCCTGTCCATGGCCTGCGCCTACTTCGAACTGGACTGCAAGGTCTACATGGTCAAGGTCTCCTATGAGCAGAAGCCCTTCCGCCGCGAAGTCATGCGGGTCTACGGCGCTTCCGTGACCCCTTCGCCGTCCATGACCACCCAGGTCGGGCAGAAGATTCTGGCGGAGCATCCGGGAACCACCGGTTCCCTGGGCTGCGCGATCTCCGAAGCCGTGGAAACAGCCGTGGGCAATCCGGGCTACCGCTATGTGCTGGGCAGCGTGCTGAACCAGGTGCTGCTGCACCAGAGCGTCATCGGCATGGAAACGAAAATCGCCATGGATAAATACGACATCAAGCCGGACGTCATCATCGGGTGCGCCGGAGGCGGCAGCAACCTGGGCGGCCTGATCGCTCCCTTTATGGGTGAAAAACTGCGGGGCGAGGCGGATTACGACATCGTCGCCGTGGAGCCGGCCTCCTGCCCGAGCCTGACCCGCGGGGTATACGCCTACGACTTCTGTGACACAGGGATGGTCTGTCCGCTGGCAAAGATGTACACGCTGGGTTCCGACTTCATCCCGGCCCCGAACCACGCAGGAGGCCTGCGGTATCACGGCATGAGCCCGATCCTGTCCCAGCTGTACGACGACGGGATGATGCGGGCGATCTCCGTGCCTCAGACCCGGGTCTTCGAGGCGGCCGAAGCCTTCGCCAGGACGGAGGGCATTCTGCCCGCGCCGGAAAGCAGCCACGCCATCTGTGCGGCCATCGACGAAGCCATGAAGTGCAAGGAGACCGGCGAGGAAAAAACGATCCTGTTCGGTCTTACCGGCACCGGCTATTTCGACCTGGTAGCCTATGAGAAATTCCATAACGGTCAGATGGACGATTACATTCCCACTGACGACGAACTGGAGCAGTTCCGCGCAAGGCTGCCCCGGATCTGAACCGTGAAGGGCTGAACCGCATACCGGAGGCAGGGAGACGGAAAACCGTTCCCTGCCTCTGTTTTATCTCACATCCATTTGTCAGCCCGTCATCCCGCTCCATTCCGATTTTGCCCGAAACAGAGCTCGCAACGTTTTTTCCATGATCATCTGCAAAAAACCTGATATCCTTCATGCTGCAGAGAGGATCACCGGCTCGGATTGTCTGGACCTGTTTGCGGCCATCGGTGCGCTTCGGAATGCCGAAGATCAGGAGATCGTCGTCCGCTTTTCCCGCGCGTATGCCGAAGACCGTGACCTGGCGATGAAAATGCTGTTCTACAGCCGTGACATCCGCAGCGGTCTTGGTATTCCGGACGATCCTGAAGTATCTGACGGACGCACAGGCGGAGTCTGTCCGTAAGAACCTGCACTACGTCAGCGAACGGTATGCGCCGATCTGCGCATAACGATCCAATCCATTGCCGGCAGCGGAGCAAGCAGTCTGCTGACTGACGCGGCTGCTTCTCCGCTGTCCGGTGAAACCATCATGCGTCTTTAGCTCAGTTGGTAAAGCACCTGACCTTTAATCAGGGGACCATGGGTTCGAGTCCCATAAGGCGCACTGAAAGGTACACTTTTTGACAGTAGCCGGCCCGCTTTTCTGGAAGGTCAACTTATAGGCAGTAGTCAGGCGGCTGTGTAATTCAGAACTGGCTTCAGATATACCAAGCCGGTATCTGAAGAATGTTTTCCCGGAGCATGCCAGGCTGGGGGCAGGCACATATAATTGCTCCTGTTCCACGCTTTTTATCATTGACCTTATCAAGCACGGTGAATGCCGCTGTTTCGTCAGCGGAAACAGCTGTGCTTTCTTTGATCTCTATGGGATACAGAATGCCGTTTTCCTCAATGATCAGATCAATTTCACTTTCAACCTCTACTGTATCGCCGTTTTTCTTCTTTTTCAGTTTGTCTCTGCCTCTGTAATATGAAACGCAGTAGCGATAATCGATTCCCCGGTTCGCGTAGGACTTGAGGATTTCAGAAATGACATACGTTTCAAAAAACGGTCCGCTCATCGCCCCGTTTGCCAGGGTTTCCGGCGTCAGCCACCTGGTCAGATATGCTGCCAGCCCTGTATCGCGGAAATATACCTTCGGTGTTTTGATTGCCCGCTTCAGTACGCTTGGAGTATATGCTTCCAGGAGATAAATGATCCCGGAAGCTTCCAGAATGGACATCCATGCCTTTACAGTTGTCTGGTCTTTGCTGATCTCATCCGCAATATTGGCATAATTGACCATCTGTCCTGTCCGCGCGGCAACGGCGACCATGAACCGGCGGAAATCATTCAGATCCTGTACTGCTGTCAGTTTACGAACGTCCCGTTCCAGATAGGTCTTGACATAGCTGGAAAAGAAAATCCCCCAATCAACATCCGGGTCCTGCAGTTCCGGGTATCCGCCGCGATGGATTCTTTCCCAAAGATTTCCGGGTTTTTTGACCGATTGATTGCGTTCGCTGATATATGCCATCGTTGGTAAAAAAGGCTGTGTAAAAGCAACCCTATCTATCTCCCTTTGCGACAGCGGCAGTAATTCAATAATACCAACGCGGCCGGAAAGTGATTCAGAGGCTTTTTCCATCAGTTCAAGGGGCTGGGAACCGGAGAGGCAGAACAGGCCTTTATCTGTACGCTCATCACAGGCAATTTTGATAAACCGGAAAAGCTCTGGAGCACGCTGCACTTCATCATAAATGACAGGTGGTTGATTCAGCATCATGAACATATTCGGATTATTGATCGCCTGATCCTCAATAAAGGGATCATCAATCGCCACATATTTTTTATCAGGGAAAAGTTCCTTGATCATTCTGGATTTTCCGGTTTGGCGTGCGCCGGTAATCAGAACACTTTTGAAGGTTTTGTCTGAATGAAGAACGATATCTTCAATCGCTCTTTGGATATACTCCATAGCGGAGCCCTCCTTGCGGCAATTCTGGGATTGTTTCCCATATTTGCCATAATTATAGCAGGCGTCTGTAGCAAAAGCAATATGGAACATTTTTATACACGACTTGCTTTTCATCAGATTTGGACTATAATCCTGTATTATTCACGATCATATATCATTGCTTTCCACATCGCAAATGTGCGTCACAACAGGGGTCACTTTCCTTGATGTGCTTTTATAAAACTTGGCAGGGCTTTGCTGAACCTTTGGAACAATTGCAATATTATTTCCCCGATCAGGACAAGCATTGATCTGGTCCCGCAGCCAGAGAAGATACCACTGTTCTGTTTCTCCTTCGACTGTGAACGTGTATTTCAGCGTTTCCCATTTTTCAGGCATTCTTTACCACCTCGTTTCCTGAAACAATCGAATACAGCCTGAAGAAGAATTTCAAGGGTGCGGAAACCGTCACCGTGAAGAAGGCCGGAACCGTGAAAACAATTATCAAGGGGCTGAAGAAGGGCAAGACCTACTACGTCCGCGTCCGGGCCTATAAGACGGCCAACGGCGTGAAATACTGTTCCGGCTGGTCAGACGCGCTGAAAGCAACGCCGTCAGCTTCCCGGCGACGGGCAGGAAACATCCTGTCCGCCGCCGTATTTATATGGCATGACGGACAGCCGTCACCGAAAATAATTTCCGGTTTTGCGAGGTCATCAACGCCATGAAAGAGCTGCACTTCGATCAATTCAGCGTTCTGTGTCAGGAGCCGGTCCCCGGACCGGACCTGAGCGGTTTTTCCGGACAGGCCGCGGCTGAGGCGCTGCGGTTCCACCAAAGTCTCCCCGACTATGCGGAGACGCCGCTGGTCTCCCTGGGCTGCCTTTCCGCTCAGGCTCAGGTCAAAGCCGTCTTCGTCAAGGACGAATCCGCCCGTTTCGGCCTCAAGGCTTTCAAGGGACTCGGGGGCAGCTACTGCATGTTCCGCATTCTCTGCGAGCGGCTGGGCCTGGATCCCGCCGAATCGGACTATCGCACATTCCTTCGCGAAGACATACGGCAGGCATGCGGCGGCATTACCTTTGTCACCGCTACGGACGGGAATCACGGCAAAGGGGTTTCCTGGGCTGCCAAACAGTTTGGCTGCCGGGCCCGTGTTTTTATGCCGAAAGGGACCGTGGAGGTCAGGCGCAGGGCGATCGAGGAAGCCGGCTCCGCCACCGCGGAAATTACCCAATGGAATTATGACCGGACGGTTCAGCACGCCGCGTCGGTTGCTGAGCGGAACGGATGGATTCTGATTCAGGATACGGCCTGGGAGGGGTATGAGAAGGTTCCGGCATGGATCATTCAGGGTTATCTGACGCTGGCGCTTGAAGCCCTCGGACAGATGAACGGCCTGACGCCGACCCATCTCTTTCTGCAGGCCGGCGTCGGCTCCATGGCCGGCGGTATCGAAGCGTTTTTCGTGAACCGCTGCCGCGAACATCCGCCTCTGGTATCCATCGTCGAGCCGGAGGAAGCGGCCTGCGTTTATCGGTCAGCCCTCGCGGGAGACGGCCTGGCGCATCCGGTGACGGGAAACCCCGTGACGATCATGGCCGGCCTGAACTGCGGAACTCCATGCAGCATCGTGTGGCCGGTGCTCCGAGACTGTTCCTCTTATTTCTGCGCGTGCAGGGATACCGTAACGGAGCAGGGAATGCGCGCGTACGCCAGTCCGGCCGGGAACGATCCAGCCGTCGTCTCCGGTGAATCCGGCGCCGTTACCTACGGTCTTCTGCTGTCCATCCTGAGCTCCGAAGCCCTCCGGTCGCTGTTCCGGATCAACCGGGAGTCCGTGATTCTGCTGATCAGCACAGAGGGAGATACCGACCCCGACGGTTACCGCAGAGTTGTCGGAGGATAAGTCCCGTTCGCCTTCGTTCACCGGATCTCCAGCGTGTTGTGGTTATAGCTCAGCGCCAGAAAATGAATCCGGCGGGTCGTATGCGCCTCCAGCAGATTGGAGAAGGTATAGGAACGCAGAGAGCTCACGTCCCGGTCGATATCCGTCAGATCCACGATCCGTCCGTTGTCCTTCGTCACCAGGCGGATCGTGTCTCCGATCTCCACCGCGCACTCGGCCAGAACGCTCTTTCCGGGATTGCAGTCATAAATAAGCATGAACAGCTCCTCAAACAACAGCATCGCCCGGTTGATCTGCCTGTCGGGACAGGCGTTTTCCTTCAGCACCGCGCCCAGCTCGTCCCGGACCTTCGTCACCGTCTCCGGCAGCACACGGAACTCAAACAGCTTCACCCGTTTCCTGTGCTCCATGTCCGCCAGAAACAGCGCGTAATTCTCCCGGCCGTACCGACGCCGGATATACAGCACCGAGAACAGATACCCCAGCGGAGGAGCAGCCGCCAGCCCGATAAACATACCGCGGACGCCGCCGATCAGGCCGCCCAGCACCGCCAGCGGAAGGGCGGGAAACAGGTCCCGCAGGAAAGAGTCGAAGACGCCCAGCGAAATCCTCTTCACCAGGATAAAATAGGAGGAGTCGAGGAACAGCCTGCAGGTAAAGATCTGCGTGATTGACAGGATACGCAGCCCCCAGACCGCGTATTCCGCCGTGAGAGGATCCTCCACGCCGAGCATACGGACGATCAGCGGCGCGAACACCAGCAGGAAAGCCGTGGAAATAAGGCTTTCCTTCCAGAGGCTCCACTGGGCGTATTTCCACACTTCCCGGACGCCGGGACAGACCTCCTCGCCGAGATAGATTCCGATAATCGGCGTGATCGCCTCCCCGATTCCCTCGAACAGAATCTGCGCTTCCTTCACCAGCATGATCACCGACACGAGGATCAGCAATTCCGAGCCGAACTGCCTCATCACGAAGAAGTTGAGGGCAACCGTGAACAGCGAAGCGAACAGCCAGGTGCTCGCGTCGACGATGCTGAATTTCATAATATCCCGGAGCATCGCCGGTGAAAACGCCAGATTCAGCCGCAGCGTATTGCCCGGACGGAAAAAGTGAATGCATGAAATCAGGATGGAGACCGCGAAGCTGATAAACGACGCCATCGCCAGACCCTTCACCCCCAGCTCCCGGCACAGGATCACGGACAGCACCAGCTTCAGCGCGCCCTTGGTCAGATTCGCCGACAGGCTGATCCGTTCGTCCCCGTCCGCAAAGATCATGCCGTCCAGCAGCTCGTTGAGCGGCAGCAGGAGTACCGCGTACTTCATCCAATGGAGGTATTCTTTCGCGCCGGCATACACCTGACCGGAAGTATCGTAGGATCTCAGGAAAGCGTCCCCGCCCGCCAGAATCGCCAGGAACATCAGCCCGCCGATCAGGGAAGCCACCGCCAGCCCGACCCCGAAGCACCGGTCCGCTTCCTCCTTGCGGAAAGCCCCGGTCTTTTCGGCGTACAGAATCGGCACGCCATAGGAAAAGCTGACGGCAAAGAAACTGGCCAGGGAATAAACAGGCAGCACGAGGCAGATCCCGGCCACCGCGTCCGACCCCAGCAGCATCCCGGCGATCAGGGTATCCGCGATTCCCATCAAAGCTGTCAGCACCATCAGCACGGTACCGCTGCACAGCATGGAAAAATATTTCGATAAAACGAACGTCTTCTCAATTCGCGCCATACCATCGATCACCCCGCTTTCTTCAGCCCTGTCCCCCGCAGCCGGACGGTTACCCGATCATCGCCTCGTAAAGCATGATCCATAACGGTATCGTCACGATACAGGACAGGGTGGTCAGCACGTTGATCGCCGAGGCGTATCCGGCGTCCCTGTTGTACAGGATCGCCACCTGGTTGATGTTGGACGCCGACGGCGCGATCGCTCCGAGCAGCACGATCATCACGATGTTCCGGTCCACCGGCAGAAACCGGGCCACCAGCACGGCAGCCAGCACCGCCAGGCCGGACGCGAGAATCATCCGGAAGAAGATGACGCCGAACACACGGCGGTTGGCAAACATCCCGCGCGGCGTCATCCCGCCGATCACCATGCCGGTGATCATCATGGTCAGCGGCCCGATCATGGACGCCACGTCGCTGAAGGTAAGCGCCACGGGCTCCGGCAGCTTCAGCCGGGTGAACAGGGTCAGCAGGCCGGCCCAGGTGGCCACCAGATTCGGATTCAGCAGGATCTTCCGCAGGCTCGGCTTGCTTTCACGGTCGAACATCCGGATGCCCATGGTCCAGAACAGCAGATTGAACACGAAGATGTACGCGCTGACATAGATGATCCACTCCGGCCCCAGGACGAAGGAAACCAGCGGAATCACCAGATTGCCGACGTTGGCGAAGACGATGGAGGCGCGCTCCACTTCCGTCGCCTTCCAGACGCGGCGAAGCACGGCCGCGATCAGGAAAAAGAGCACTTCAAAGCCGACCGCCAGCGCAACGGCCGTCAGCAGGCCCTGCCCGACTTCAGCCGTAAGCTCTTTCTGAAAAGAATTGAAGATCACGCATGGAGTAATGAAGTAAAGCGACAGTTTGGACAGCACCCTGCTGTTCTCCGTCTTCAGCACGCCTGTCTTCACCAGGGCGGCTGCAGCAAACAGAATCAGGAACAATTCCGCGATCTTTTTTGCAAGCGGGACAGCTATCATAAAAGAATCTCCTCCCGTCGTCGTCTGAATTCAGGCGGACGCATGGATTGTATACCACAATCCGCACGGTTTCAACTCTTTTTCTGTCCGATTCCTTCAGATTCCGCTTTGCCGACAGTTCACTGAGCAGAAATTCAAAGCGCGTTCTTCGGGCAGTTTTTCACACATTCCATGCACAGAATACACTCTGTTCCGTTCCTGCGTTTTCTTGAATTATCCGTCACATCCACATTCATCGGGCAAATCCGCTTACATTTGCCGCAGGATATACATTTTTCTTCGTCGCACTTTATCCGGATCAGTGAAAAGTAACTCATCGGTTTCATGAATACGGTGATCGGACAGATATATTTACAGAATGCCCGGTTGTCCTTAAAAGCAAATGCCAGCGCGATACCGGTTCCGTAATACACGATATTCCCGACAACAAACGCCCAAAACATGATGCGTTCCATATTGCCGGCTTTCGCAAGAAAAAGCGCTGAAACGAAAATGAGCGACACGGCAAACGTGACGTATCTGATCCACCCGATTTTCTTTCCCGGCTGTGCAGGAACCTTATAAGGAAGAAAATCCAGAACCATGGCTGTCCAGCAGGCATAGCCGCACCATCCCCGGCCGAAAAGCAGAGGGCCGAAGATTTTGGCGACGGCATAATGGATCGTCGCCGCCTCAAAAACACCGGTAAACAAATAATACCAGAAACCCTCTATCTGCATATTTTCGCCGCAAATCAGGCCAAGGTATACAAGCATATATAATCCGACGAGCAGCTGGGTGATCCTTCTGGCGTGTTCGTTTTTTCTGATGAACAAAAAAAGGCCAAGGGAGATGGAAAGACCGATATACGTGAAATTGAAAAGGTAAAACAGGTTATTCTTTGTCAGCCACAGTGTAACTGCAACTGACTCAAAGATCACAAAAAACAGAACAGGTGCCAGGTATTTCTTTCCTGTCTTCATCGGTACAATCCTCCTGCAACAATATCCGCCTATTCATGAATGGGTGAACCATTCATCTGCTTTTCCTGATACCGGGACAGATCCGCGTTCAGTTTCTCCGCTTCCTTTTTGTCGATCAGATACAAAATGATATGTGTCAGGATAAAGACCGCAAAAACGCCCAACGCGAGACTGACAACCGCCTGGCTTTTTTCTGTGGGAATCGTATCCGCGTTCAGGGCGATCAGGATGATCGCTCCTTCAATCAGCAGCAGGCTGACAGTTTTCCGGACAATCAGGCTGCGGACGCTGAGTTCCTTTTCCGACCGGGTTATCACGGTTGCCACAGTACCGATCAGCGCATAGATCAGCGGGGAAAAGAATGCGTCATAACCGAAAACGCGGTTCCGGTCCAGCAGATTTCCCAGGACGATCATCAGCACGGTAATCAGCGTAACCAGCAGTGTATACAGGCGGAGCGTCCGGATGAGCAGTTCTTTCCATTTTTGCCTGGCCATCAGGATTCACCGCCTTTCAGAATCTGCTTCAGGGCCGGTACATATTTCCGCGAAATGATGATTTCCTCCCCGTTTTTCAGGACGGCTGAGAACCGGCCGTTCAGAGCAGGACGAACGGAAGATATTTTCATCAGATTAACAATCATGCTTTTGGAAACACGAAAGAAGCTTTTATTCTGCAGCAGGTCTTCCAGTTCGTACAGTTTCATCCGGATCTCATAACTGTCAGCAGCGGTATACAGAAAGAGCCGGTCATCCACCGATTCGGCGTAGAACAGATCCACAACGGGGACCTCATACCGCTTTCCTTCCCGGACGGCACTGAGCTGTCCCTGGCGGGATTTGACAAAGGATATGATTTCCTGTATCTCTTCCGTAACCCAGTGGTATCGGATCTCCACCATTTCCGGTTCGCTTTCCGGAATCTTTCTGGTTTCCAGTTTCATTTGCCTGCTCCTTTATACCGGCTGCTTTCAGCCGGAACGCAGTCAGTATATCAGAGCAGGCAGTAAACCGCAATGTGCCTGTTATCCTTCCAGGTGTTTCCAGTTCCAGACAGAGTAACCTCCCAGCACGACCGCGCTGACCGCAATCAGGATGACCGTGGTGAGAACCGGACCGCCGAGAGCACTGTTCAGCGCTTCGTCATTCGCAACAACGGAGAGGGCGTTGAACACGCCGTGAAAAACGATGCACGGCACCAGGCTTTTCCCTTTGTGGAAAAGGATGACCAGTGCAAAGCCGACGAACACGGCAAAGATAATCTGGCCGACGGTTTCCAGGAGATCCTGGCCGTTCAGCAGATTCACGATATGCCCGATGCCGAAGGTAACCGACGAGATGATGATCGCCCGGGTCAGGTTTTCCTTCTCAATCGCTCTGAACAGGAATCCGCGGAAAATGAGCTCTTCCAGGAATCCGACGCACAGCATGCTGACTACAAAGAGTATACTTTCCGTCGCGGAAAAGCGGAATGCCGGGCTGAAGACCAGTTTATACAGGCATACCAGCATCAGCGGAATGAAAAACCAGGCCTGCAGGAGCCGGTAACGCGGCAGGAACAGGCCGTACTTTTCCGCAAGACCGTTACGCCTGACCCACAGGAACAGGCCCGCGGTCAGGGCAATATGAAACACGGCGGAAACCAGTTTATATGCGCCGATTGTTTCGCTCAGGGCTTCCGCCAGGCTTGTGCCGACGACATAGATCGCAATCCATACCAGGGAAAAAGTCAGTTCATTCTTTTCATACAGTTTCTTCATGGTGCATCCCTCCATTCGCTTGCTCAGGCAAAGGATACTATCGCGAAACGGCGGAATACAAGAAATCGGCAGGTGAAATGCATTTTCTGCGGGTAAGATGCTTCGGAACGGAAAGCCCGTTCATTCCAGTCAGTGTTAGCCTGGCCCCTGATTATTCTCCCACAATCATGTCAGCGATCTGATCAACCGTCAGATTGCCGGTATCGACAGCATCTTTCATGGACGCAAAATGCGGCAGTGAAGCCAGGCTGACCTCGAGCCACTGATCCGTTCTCCATTCGCAGTTGTGATCATTCTTCCAGCGCCTGATCAGTATTTCTCTGTCACAGATCAGCGTGACGCTTTTTACTTCCGCCTGTAAAGCAGCAAGGCCGTCCCTGATCTTCCGAAGCACCCACTGATCGTCCATCAGCCATACCAGCACGACCATTTTGCATTCGCTGCATTTCTGATAGTTGCCGATCATATGCAGAATATTGTCAATCGCCATCGCTTTTGTTTCACGATTCCCGACAAAAGGATGGATGTCCATACACCAGTCGCCGTCAATGAAGGCTGTTCCGGGATTCCTTTCAGCAACGGCTTTTCCTGTAACCGTTTTCCCGACCCCCATGGGGCCGTTGATGACGTATACTCTCATGTCCGATCACTCCCATGGAATTCAAAGCTGTTTCTTCAGATCAATTGATTTCAGTATAGTATATCCTGCTTCTTCAACCCTGGAAAATTCTATCCGGCTGATTCGGGCTTCAAAAGGACTGAAATGCTGCTGCATGTTCCGGCAGAGATCATTCAGGTCTGCATCCGGGTTATAAAGTAAAGTCGTATGCGGGTACCAATCAGCTCCGCATGTCCAACGATCCATCGATTTGCCGTATTTTTCAGCAATTCTGTCATGCAGAGCCAGCAGTTCAGGCGTCTTTGACGGTACAGCAACAATGATTGAGGTTTCAGAAAGCACCTCCAGTTTCTCATAGCGTACAGAGAAAGAATGCATTTCAAGGATTGTTTCGGTACATACCCGCATGAACTCCGCGTCGTCATCAGGAAGACAGGTGGCAACGGTAATGTGTCCGTAAAGAGGTTTCAGAAGCTGCTCCTTTGATACGGCGGCTTCCCTCAGCATGTTCAATCGCTCAACAGCGTCCGGAGGCAGTTTGGCAATAATACAGATCAACTCAGTTCACCTCCTGAACCGTCATCAGCTTATTTCAGCCTGACAGCCACATAAAATATAGCATGGAACTTCATTATTGGAAAGGCTGGAATCCTATGGATCGTGCCGTTCCGGAAAGGAAGCCTGCGCAACGAACCGATCGGAGAGCAGGTATTTCAACACCGCAAAGCGAATGATTCATGCTCTCTTCGCCACCCGGACAAGTTTCCCATTGACCGGATGTCATCAAAAGATAACGCGATCCCCCGGGAAGGAACTGATCCCCCCGGCATGGAACTATATCATGGCGCCAAAGACGGTTTCATGGATGGGGCACTTCACGAGGGATCATCACGCGTGCATGAAAAGGAGAATTTCGGATGCGTAAAATGGAACGCCTGAACCGGGGGCTGATCGTCGCCCGGGCGGAAAAAGGAATGTATCTGAGCTGGCGGTATCTGGGAGACGAGCCGGACGGAATCGTCTGGCGGGTTTACCGCAGGCGGAACGAAGGTCCCTGGGAGCGGCTGACGGAAATCCTGCCCCGGGATGTGGAGCCCGAAAGCCACTACGAAGAAAACCCGGGGATCGTAAAGAAGAATACCACGCCCTGCTGCTATGTGGATCCCGACGGCAAGCCGGGGGACGCTTACGCCGTTTCCCCCGTGATCAACGGTGCGGAAGGCGTACGCGAGGAGCCGTCGCTGCCTGTGCTGGAGCCTCTTTCAGGCGCGGAAGGCCAGGCATTCCGGGCCGCGGTGCACCGCATCCCCCTGTGCCCTCCGCCGGAAAGAGTCCCGCTGGCGCATTTTTCCTACCGGGGCGTCTCTGTGGGACCCGGGTGCGCGCCGGATCGCAGTGTATTCCGGCTGGAAAACGGCGAGCACTGGTATCGGGTGGATATGGATCTGCTGCATTCCTTCCGGGAGCCGTATGAAAACGGGGACGCTGTGAGCCCGGATCTGATCCGTGACGTCTGCGCCAGGCTTTCCGGGTATCTCGGCGAACCGCTCACACTGCAGTCCCGGCTGGAAAACGGGCGGATCACGGACGAACTGTACAAGGAACTCGAGGCTGCCTTCATCCGCTACGTCCGGGCGCTGGACAGCGGCGAATCGCTGCCTTTCGCGCGCACGCCCTCCGGAGCGATCGAGACGTCCCTGTCCTCGGAGTACCATACGCAGGACATGAGCGTAGGCGATTTTGACGGCGACGGCGAATACGAAATCGTGGTGAAATGGCGGGCGGAAAGCCCGGATCCCATGTTCTCCGACCCGATTTACCGGTCCGATTTCAATCTCAGCGCGCCGGAATACATCGACGTCTGCAAGCTGAACGGAAAGCTGCTCATGCGCATCGACATGGGCTATAACGTGAAGTCCTCCAACGATCATGAAACCATGCTGCACGTGCAGGATTTCAACCGGGACGGCCGGGCGGAGATCATTCTGAAAACCGCTCCGGGCACCCGGGTCGGTTATTGGGACGGGGAAAAAGGCCGCGTGGTTTATCCCGACGACGAGCGCCACGTGGTGGGCGGAGAGGAAGGTCTCCAGTGCACCACAGACCGGTTTATCCGGGATTTCAGCGAAGGGAACGCCGAAGAGCTGAACCGCAAGTGGTCCCTGCTCAACAATTTCGACATCTGCTACCGCTCTCCCGTCGCATCCCCGGACAACGACGGCCCCAACGATCCCGGGAAGAAGGCGTGGATCAAATCCTATCACATCGGTCCCATGGGGCCGGGGCACCGGGAATATGTGACCGCGATCGGATACGACGGCCGGCAGGGCGTGATTCTGGACACCGTGGATTACGCTTTCCCCTGGACTGCCGTATCCTCGGACGGGGACAATTTCGCCCTGGATCCCATGACCCAGCGCGGAAACTTCTGCACGATCACCGATCCGCTGCCCGGAGCGGATCAGATGGACAGCTACAAGGTGCAGATCATGCAGAAAAAAGACGGATATTTCCTGGCTCACCGCTGGAAATACCCGGTGTGGGGAGACGGCCAGGGCAACCGGGCCAACCGTTACGCGGGCGGCGTCGCATGCCTGGACGGAGAAAACTATTATGCTGTCATTCAGCGCGGATACTATCAGCGGACCACCTTCGCCGCCTACACCATGCGGGGAACCAGGCTGATGGCTCCGGCCACCTTTGACTCGGAGGATCCCGGCTGCTGGACACTCGGAGACGGGCCGGACCTTTACCGGGCACGGGGAAATCACTTTGCGGATATGGCGGATATCGACGGCGACGGCCGGGACGAGGTCGTGCTGAAGGGCATGAATCTCAGCCTGTCCGCGGACGGAAAGCGCCTGCTGCCCAGAGTCCTGTGCGGGGATATCATGCCCATGCTGAACGGCACAGGGCGTCAGCCGGCCTTTGGGGAGAACATCGCCACCGCTGAAATCCGGGAAACCAAAGGGAACTTCTGGGCAGGGCTGCAGCACGGCGACCGCAGCGCCCTGCTGCCCGTCAACGCGGAGGGAGACGTCCGCATCTATTCCGGGACCGAGGAATATACCCTGGACGACCGGTATACCGGGCGCCAGTTCGGCTGGCTGCCGGGGCCGGAAGCCCATGATCCCAACCGGGGGCTCCGACGGAAAGACGGAGAACTGATCCACGAAAGCTCCATGATCTTCGGCGAATTCTCCGGGGACGACGACGAGGGCTCCGTGGCCGGCAATTTCTCCAACCGCTGGCCGGGAGCCATGGCGGGAGGTTCCGAGTGCGGCCACCGGGTCCGGAGTCTGGTGGACGGGCGGATCCTGACGGAGACGGACAGCCCGCGGGGCATTCCCCAGGGAGAAAACGCGGTCTGGTTCGGCCCGGGACTGACCCACTACGCGTGCAACGGGAGCGAAGTCCATATTCCGAACCAGGATACGCTGCAGTTCGAGCCCTGGCTCACAACCGGGCTGATCTCCACCGGAAGCAAGCGGACGCCTACGCTGAAGGCGGACCTGTTCGGCGACTGGCGGGAGGAACTGGTGCTGACGGACGAGAGCAATCACATCGTGATCGTGCGTACCCTCGCGCCTACGGCGTACGGGATCCGCTGCCTGATGCACGACCCCTGGTACCGGAATTCCGCGGCCAACCAGAACATCTGCTACAATCAGGTAGGTTTTGCCTCTTTCTACCTGGGAGACGAAGCTCCGCTGCCGGCCAGGCGCGAGGACATCTGCTTCTGACAATTGCCTTATCCGGAGGAACCCGCGGGTTCCTCCTTTTTCTTTTCCGGATTCTCCGGTACCGGCCCGGCGGCGGCCTGCCGCATGCTCTGGCTGTGCGCCGACATGCTGCAGGCCGTTCCCGGAGCGGGGCGGCCCCCGGCCCCGCTCAGAGAAGGTCCCGGAACAGCCCGATGTTCTTCGGCTCCGCCCGCAGCTCTCCGGACTGGATCTTTTTCACCGTGTCCGCGATCCGGTCGTTCACCGGCGTGGGCACGCTGTGTTTTCTGCCCTCCGCACAGACCACGCCGTTGATGGCGTCGATCTCGCAGGGCTTCCCTTTCTTCAGGTCCTGCAGCATGGAGGGCTCGATCAGGCGGTGCTTTTTCATGGCGACGGGCAGAAGCAGCTTCCCGAAGGCTTTTTTGACAGGCGTCCTGTAATAAAACAGCTTCGTGATATCCTTGCCCTGCACGGGAGCAAAGGTGACGCCGGCGGCACGGCCCACGTCGATGCATTCCTTCATGCAGCGCAGCGCCAGCCCTTTGGCCTGCTTCCCCTCGGACACGTCTCCGAACACTCCGCCCAGGGCGGTTCCGATACCGGAAAACGTGGCGTTGATCAGCAGCTTGCTCCATCTCGCGCCGGCGAGGTTTTCCTCGATGTGCACCGGGCACATCTTTTCCAGCAGGCTCTTCACCAGGCTGAACTGCGCGTCGGTGATCCCCGGCATCCGGCCCATGTGAAAGCTCAGGCTGCCGGGATCGCTGGTCAGGGTTACTTCCCCGGGCCCGGTCAGCGTGGCTCCCCATTCCACCACGCACCCCATCACATGCTCCCGGCCCACGATCTCCGCGATTCCCGGCTCCGGGATGCCGTTCTGCATCGTGACGACCACCCCGTCCGCCGCCAGCAAAGGCTTCAGAAACGCGCACACCTCCGGGTTGTTAAGCTGCTTGGTCATCAGGAACACCACGTCATAGGGGCCTTCCATCTCCTCCGGCAGCAGCGCTGTGACCGGCACCGTGAACGCCGCTGTGCCCGATACCCGGGCGCCCTTTTCCCGCAGCGCCTGTACGTGCTCCCGGTTCCGGTTCACCAGCTCGATCTCAACCCCGTTCTTCGCCAGATAGGCGCCCAGGACCGTACCCAGCGATCCCGCGCCGTAAATTGCGCAATGCATACCAATCATCCCCTGTATCGTATATTTTTCCGGGCAAAAAAAGAAAGCCCGCCGGCACTCCTTTCCGCGCCTTCCGGAGCAGCAAAAAAACGCCCGCCGGCCTGTATACAGCATACCACAGAAAGAAGCCCGCGGCAACTGCAGCGCCGGCCGGCTCCGCTCAATACTCTCACCGTACCGGACATTTTCAGTTAATCAGTCTATACAGACGCTCTCTCAACAATGGAGCATTTGATGATTTCCCTGGCGGGATGAATGCGCGGATTGTTGATCATATCAATAATGTGCAAGGCAGCCTGAATTCCGATTTCGGTAGTCGGCAGAGCAACAGTAGTAAGCGGCGGCTGAAGATATGCCGCGATTTCCCGGTTGTCAAAGCCTGCCACCGCGATATCCTGCGGTACGCGGAATCCTTCAGACGTCAGCACCGCTATACAGCCGACTGCCATCAGATCATTCATGGCAAAGATAGCTGTAGGCTGTACCTGCAACCTGAGCAGTTCCCCGGTCCGCAGCATTCCGGATTCATACTCCCAGTCACCATAACGGATATACTCCTGTGGAAGAGACAAACCCGCCTGCTGCATAGCCACCTGGATCCCCAGCAGACGCTGTGCCGTGGGGTAGGAATGGGGATGACCCGCAATAACAGCAATATGCTTATGACCTTTACTGACCAGGAGACGTATCATGTCCGCGGCGGAATCCCTGTTGGAATAGGTCACATAGGTATCCTTCTCCGTACCATGGGAATAGGCAAAAACCAGCGGTGTTTCCATTTCATCAAAAAGGTAATCCAGATGCCGGTCATGCATGGCTACATATATAATTCCGTCCACATTGGCTGACTGCAGCAGCGACAGGCCGTCGTTTATGCGTTGCCGGTAGGAACCGATCTGTTCATACTGGTTGTACAGTTTTTCCAGCAGGTGCAGATCATGCAGGATCGTCTTGTATCCTCCCTTTGCAAGGGTTTCGCTGATGCCGCTGACGATAGATGCCACAGGCAGGCCCCGGATATCCTCCACCAGCACGCCGATCGTATGCGTCTGCCCTATACGCAGAGACTTTGCCAGCGTATTGGGCTTGTAGTTTACCTGAGAAATGGCTTGCAGAACCCGTTCTGTCGTCTCGGCGGAAATATTCTTTGAGCCATTGATCACGTGGGACACAGTAGCCGTGGAAACACCTGCCAGGAGAGCTACATCGCGCATCGTTGCCATATTCAGCACCGTCTTTTCAGTAGGTTAATCGATTAATGTAATTATAATCGCCCATTCGAAATCCGTCAAGACATGGTTAACAAATTAACCGTTGAAATTGTTAAATATATACTTGACAATTGGGTAATAAGGATGTTATGTTATCAGCACACAGGAGGTTAATCGTATAACCTCAAAAACCCATACGACATGATAAGGAGGAAGAAAAATGAAGAAAATGTTGGCTATCGTGTTGTGTCTGGCTCTGATGCTGCCGGTGCTGGCACTGGCGGAAGACGACGGCCGTGTACACATCACCTATTCCTTCTGGGGCAATCAGACGGAAGCTGAAAGCGTTCAGCAGGCTTTGGATGCATACAACGCAATGCAGGACAAAGTATTTGTGGAGCCCATGCAGATTCCCAATGAACAGTACACCGAAACACTGGTCAATTACGCCATCGCCGATCAGCTGCCGGACTGCGGCATGGTGAACGAAAACTCCGTGCTGTATTTCGCCCGCAACGGCGTCATGGCCGACGTTTCCGATATGTATGCCGGTGAAAAGCTGCAGCCGATGGACTGCATTACTTTCAAGGATAACGGTGTTCCCGTCGGTTATTCCAGCAGCAATGAAATCCTGATCCTCTACTACAACAAGGATATGTTTGACGCGGCAAATGAACCCTATCCTTCTGCCGATAAGCCCTATACCTGGGATGAATTTGTTGAAGTAGCCAAGCGCCTGACCTTCGATGAAGCCGGCAAGCATCCCGGTGAAGAAGGCTTCAATCCTGACAAAATTGTACAGTACGGTGCGTTTGTGAACAACTGGACCTGGCAGATGGAAGTATGGGCCCTGTCCAATGGCGGCGCCTGGTTCTCCGA
>CAMKJS010000045.1 GCA_946413245.1 uncultured Clostridia bacterium | reverse complement strand
GGTGTAGGTTCCGGCGTGGGTGTCGGTGTAGGTTCCGGCGTTGGCGTCGGGGTGGGTTCCGGCGTGGGGGTTGGAGTGGGTTCCGGGGTAGGCGTCGGGGTCGGTTCCGGCGTGGGCGTCGGCGTCGGTTCCGGCGTAGGTGTCGGTGTAGGTTCCGGCGTAGGCGTCGGCGTCGGTTCCGGCGTAGGTGTCGGTGTAGGTTCCGGCGTGGGCGTCGGCGTCGGTTCCGGCGTGGGTTCTTCCGTCGGTTCCGGCGTGGGTTCTTCCGTCGGTTCCGGTGTGGGTTCTTCCGTCGGTTCCTGCGTAGGTTCCTCCGTCGGTTCCGGCGTGGGTTCTTCCGTCGGTTCCGGCGTAGGCGTCGGACTCACTTCAACTATAACTTCTTCTTTATCCTGACCCGGATCCTCGGCAAAAACGCTCATCGGCAGTATACCGATCAGCATTGTCAGACAGCAGAGAATCGCAAGTAGTTTCTTCATTGATTAAGTCCCTTACGTCCTTTCTCCATGCCACGCATACCTGCGGACGTGAAAGATAGAAAACCTGAAATTCCACCTTCATTTATATCACAAAATGCTGTTTTTTTCAATATAAGCATGGTGAATCGTAAGGATCATAAGGATAAGCGGCCGGAAACAGAGATTGTGGCGGGCCGGTTAATCGCTGATGAAACCGGCATGAGACAGAGCATGGGAGAAAGGTACGTGGGTGGAAAGCCTGCAGGGATAGCATTGTGAAAAGCCACCGGGACGGAATGGCGTAGCGCATGCAGCTGTGCATATATCACTTGAAATATGGCTGCGCTTTGCGCTACAATAATATTTGGTTTGTTGCAGTCAGTCAGGTCAGCCCGGCGGAGAGGGTTCCCCCGGGATGAAGTGAAAGGAACGGTTATGAGCGAAGGGAAAGCACAGCCGAGTGGTGCGGCGGAAAACCCGCGGGAGACGCAGGCGGAGCAGATGCTGCCCGCGCAGGAGCAGGAACGCAGGGCGGAAAACCGGAAAAGGAACCACAGAAGGCACATGCGGGCCCTGAGGGATCTGATACTCCGGACGCTTGGTCTCGCCCTGGTGCTGTATATCCTGTTCTTCCATCTGGTGGGCGTGATGAAGATGCCCAGCGCGGACATGTTTCCGAGGATCGACGCGGGGGACCTGGTGCTCTACTACCGGCTTGAAAAGGACATTCCGGCCCAGAGCGTGATTGTTTTCCGGAAACCGACCGCCTCGCTGGAGCAATCCTACGACGACCGGGAAGAGACGGGAGAATCCGCGGCGGCCGGGAGCAGCGCGGCCCGGGCGGAAAAAACGTGGTTCCGGAAGGCGCTGGACTGGCTGGGGCTGATCGATCCGGCGGATCCGCCCATGACGACGTTCGTGTGCCGGGTCGTGGCCGGACCGGGGGACAAGGTGGAAATCGCGGAAAGCGAACGGCTGATTGTGAACGGGAACGCCGTAATTGAGCCGAATATCTTTTACAGTACCCCGGAATACACCGGATTTATTGAATATCCGCTGCAGCTGGGAGAGGGCCAGTACTTTGTGCTGGCGGATTCCCGGAACGGCGGGGTGGACAGCCGGTTTTTCGGCCCCGTCAACCGGGAGGAGATCCTGGGAACGGTGATCACGATTATGAGGCGAAACAATCTGTAAGACCCGGGAAAAAGCATCCGCGGCGGTCAGCTGCGGGTGGGACAGAGGTTTGAAGCAAACCGGAAGGGAGGGTACGGCATGGCAGATCCGCGTGATCTGATGAAGGATCCGGCAAAACATACGGCTCCGTCGAAGACGCTCATGGATAAGGTTATCGAGCTGGCGCTCAGCGCCGGCGGCGGAACGGTGACCCTGCTGTCCGGGCTGCTTGCGGCCGTACTGATTCTTTATTCCGGTTTTGTGCTGTATGACACGTTTGCGACAGAGCAGGCCGCTTCCTCCAGCGCGTGGGATCTGCTGCAATTTAAGCCGGAGATCTTTGACGACTATGAAACCCTGCTGAGCGACGCGGACCTGGAGAGCCTCAACGAGAACTACCGGGCATGGCTGACAGTATATGACACGCCGATCGACTACCCCGTGATGCAGGGGCCGGATGACCTGTACTATGCTTCCCACGATATCTACGACCGCGTGAGCCTGACAGGAGCCATCTATCTGGCCGGGGCCAACAGTCCGGATTTCTCGGACTCCTACAACGTGATCTACGGCCACCATATGGACAACGGAGCCATGTTCGGCTATCTGGACCATATGAGCGGAAGCGAGAGCGGCATTATCATCACGAAGAACGCGATCTACGACGTGCAGTTCTTCGCGGTGGCGAACACGGACGCCTATGAAAGCCAGATTTACAGCGTCGGTAACCGGATGGAAAGCGTGATCGACTTCCTGCGGTCCGGCGGTGAAGGCGGCGTGGGCCTGGGAACCACGGTCACCTATTTTGACGAAGCCGTGGCCGCGGAGGCGGTGAAAGTAGTAGCGCTGAGTACCTGCGCTGACGCCACGACCAACGGGCGGCTGGTGGTGTTCGGACGGATGACCGTACGGGAATATCTGAAGGACGTGCAGATCCGGAAGGTATGGGACGATCATGAGAATCAGGACGGCATTCGGCCGATGAGCCTGACCGTGACCCTCTCCAACGGCAGCACCGTGGAGCTGAACGAGGAGAACGGCTGGAGCGCTACGCTGCGGGTGCCGAAATATGACAATAACGGCGAAATTGAATATACCTGGAGCGAGCCGGAGACCGAAGGGTACGAACTGACCGGGACGACCGTCGAGACGGCAGAGGACGGTACCGTCATCACGACCCTGACCAACACGCATACACCGGAAACCACGGAGCAGACGGTGGTCAAGGTCTGGGACGACCAGAACGACGTCTCGGGCATCCGGCCCGCAACCCTGCGGGTAACCCTGTTGGCCGACGGCGTCGAGGCGAAAGTGGTTACGCTGGACGCTTCCAACGGCTGGAAGGCCACGGTTGATAACCTGCCGGTTTGCGCAAACGGCGAGGAAATCACCTACACCTGGAGCGAGCAGACCGTGCTGGGATACCGTCAGACCGGCAATACCACAACCGGCAACACGACCACCATCACCAACCTCTATAAGCCGAGCGGGCCCACCGACACACCGACGCCCACACCGGGGCCGACGGATGAGCCGACGGATGAACCCACTGAGGAGCCGACGCCGACACCCACACCGGAACCGACGCCGACGCCGACTTCGAAACCGAAACCGACGCCTACACCGGAACCGACTCTGACACCTACATCGGAACCGACACCGACACCCACACCGGAGCCGACCGTCACGCTGGAACCCACCGTCACGCCGGAGCCTACCGTTACAGCGGAGCCCACTGTCACACCGGAGCCCACCGTTACGGCGGAACCCACTGTCACGCCGGAGCCCACCGTCACGCCGACTCCGACTCCGACGCCTACGTCGAAACCGACTCCGACACCTACACCGAAACCGACCTCTACACCTACGCAGGAACCGACACCGACGCCCACCAGAAGACCCGGGCCGTACCCCGTGCCGGAACCCACCGACGAACCTGAGCCTGAACCGACACCGGAGCCGAAGCGCGATGCCGGCAGCAGCCAGGTGGGCGACTGCTTCGAATAATTCTCAGGCAGTACTCCGGAGGACCGATCCAACCAGACCGGTCCTCTTTTTCGTCTGGTAAAACATGCTCCTGATCTTCAGCGAATTCCATATGTCGAAGCTGTATCAGCAGGTGTTGAAAAAAAACGGCCTGCGGTCTGCAGGCGGAAGAAATTCCGCCGAATATGGAAGAAGCGGTAAAATCTTCTCTGATCTTACCGCTTTTGTTCCGTATATTCCGCAGCGTTTCGGCGTCCGCCCGGCAGGAAATATTGCTTTCCGCTCAGTTCGCCGACATCACCTTGAACCACAGGTCGGACAGCCGGGTACGCAGCACTTCGTTGTCATGATAGAACTCGTCCAGCTCGTATCCGCCCCGCGGCACGTAGGCAGCGTTGCCTTCATAGGTTCCGCCGGGGCCGGACAGTTCCGCCAGCACTTCCGCGTTCGCGGAGGCGTAGCCCACGTCCTCAGAGATCTCCAGGCTCGCGTCGTAGTCCAGGATGTACTTGATGAACAGGTTGGCCAGCCGCGGATTGGTGGCGTTGGCGGGAATAACCATCGCGTCCACCGCCACGTTGGTGCCTTCCTTCGGGGTGCAGTAAGCCATGTCCTCGTTCTCGGAGAGGATGTAGGCCGCGTCTCCGCTGTACACCAGCGCCAGCCACTTGTAGCCCTCGGCCATGGCGTCGATCACTTCGTCGGTCACGTAGGAGGGATGAACCGCGCTGTTCATCTCCAGCAGCCATTCATAGGCCGCCATGATCTCGTCCTCGTTCTCCGTGTTGGCGGAATAGCCCAGGGATTTGAAGGCGATCATGAAAGCGTCCCGCTCGGAGTCGTACATATAGGTATGGCCCGCGTATTCCGGATCCTGGAAGATGCGCCAGCCCTTCTCCTCCACCTTTTCCGGATCGATCTTCGTCGTATCGTACACGATGCCGACGGTCTGCCAGAGGTAGGGCACCATGTAGGTGTTGTCCGGATCGAAGTCCAGGTTCTTCACGCCGTCCGCCAGCAGATCCAGGTTGGTCACGATGGATTTGTCGATGGGCTGCAGCTTCTTTTCCCGGATCAGGCGCTCGATCATGTAATCGCTGGGCACCAGGATGTCCCAGGAATCGCCGGCGATGATCTGGGTATAGAGAATTTCGTTGGACTCATAGGTCTTGTAGTTCACCCGGCAGTTGTATTTCTTCTCGAAATTGCGGATCACGGACATATCGGAGTCGATATACTCGCCCCAGTTGAACACGTTCAGGGTTACGCCCCCGAAGTCTTCGGTCTCCTCGCCCAGGGCGGAGGTCAGCAGCAGGCCGGCGGCCAGCGCCAGGATCAGCAGCACGGACAGGATCTTTTTCATGTTTCTTGTTCCCCCTTGTTTGTTTTCTTATCCTTCAGATACGGGATCAGGTTCGCCATGATCAGAATCACGGTCACCACGATCACGATCAGGGTAGACAGGGCATTCACGCTGGGATTGAACCGTTTCATGGAGTACACGTACATGGAAATATTCTGCACGTCCACACCGGAAGTAAAGAAGGAGATCACGAAGTCGTCGAAAGACATGCTGAAGGCGATCAGCGCGCCGGAGAAGATGGCCGGGTAAATCTGCGGAATAATCACCTTGGTCAGCGCCTTCCAGGGGGTGGCCCCCAGGTCCAGCGCGGCCTCCGCCACGTTGTCGTCCAGCTGCCGCAGCTTCGGCAGTACGGTCAGAATCACGTAGGGAATGCAGAAGGTGATGTGCGACAGCGTCAGCGTCACCAGGCTCCGGCGGATCTTCAGGGACAGGAACAGCAGCATCAGGCTGATGGCCGTCACGATATCCGGGTTCAGCACCGGCAAATTGTTGATCTCCAGGACGATGCTCCGCACGATGCGTTTGGCCTTGGACAGGCCGATGGCCGCGACGGTGCCCATCACCGTGGACACCACGGTGGCGATCACCGCCACCAGCACCGTGGTTTTGATGCTCTCCAGCATCTCCCGGTTGTTGAACATGTTCTCATACCACTGCAGGGAGAAGCCCTCGAAGGAGGTCATGGACTTGCTGTCGTTGAAGGAGAACACCATCACATACAGGATCGGAAGATAAATGAACAGGAGTACCAGAATCAGATAGCCGGAGGTGAAGAAGTTCCAGAAGGATTTTTTCTTTTCCATCTTCTATTCCTCCTCCGCGTTCCGGTCGATCTTCTTCGTCAGCCACATGGATCCGATAATGATCAGCGCCATGATCAGGGAGATCGCGCTGCCGAAATTCCAGTCCCCCGCCACCAGGAAGTATTTCTCGATCAGGTTGCCGATCAGCACATAGTTTCCGCCGCCCAGGAGCTTCGGAATCACGAAGCTGGACACCGCCGGCAGGAATACCAGGGTGATGCCGGAGATGATTCCAGGCACGCTCAGCGGCAGGGTCACCTTCAGGAAGGACTGCCATTTGTTGGCTCCCAGGTCATAGCTGGCGGTCAGCAGCTCCCGGTCCAGCTTGGCGATGGCCGTGTGAATCTGAATGATCATATAGGGCAGGAAATCGTATACCATGCCGATGAACACCTTGACTTCGCTCTCCATGTCGAAGTTCATCAGGATGCCGCGCCAGGCATAGGTCTTCAGCAGCATGTTGATCCACATGGGCAGGGTCAGCAGCAGCACCATCAGCGTCTGCGTCCGCTCCGAAAGGTTGGCGATAAACAGCGCCGCGGGATAGCCGATCAGGATGCAGAACACCGTGGTGATAAACGCGATCCGCAGGGAGGTCCACAGCACCTTCATGAAGTCCGGATCGGAGAAAAACTTGGCGAAGTTATCCAGCGTGAACTGGAAGGTCAGGGTGCTGTTTCCGGAGCGGGTCACGGCGTACAGCAGGATCATCAGCATCGGCGCCACGATGAAAATCCCGATCCAGAGGATGTACGGATAGGTCATCCGAAAGAATGATTTCATACGTCCGCCACTTCCTTATGCATGACATGGATATCCTCCGGGCCGAAATCCAGGCCCACCTTGTCCCCCACCTCGTGATGCGCGGTGGTCTCGATCTTGTATTCCCGGCCGCGGGTGGCGAAGGTGATGTCGTAGGTGCCCTCCTTCACCTCCGCCGGATCGAAATCGAACCGCACGTCAGTGATCTCTACGGAGGAATCGTCCTGCAGGTTCCAGGCTTCCGCGCTGGCCCAGGTCTTCAGGTCCGTGGAAATCGCCATGGAGTCCCGGATCTCGTCCGCCGTGATAAAGAAGTCCAGCGCGCTGATACCGATATTGTGCCGCGCGTCCTCCACGTATTCAGGATGGATCACGTACACCTTCACCGTCACCTCGGTGCCCTTGTCGGTGCCGAAGGTAATGCTGTATTCCCCGGGGGCCTTCTCGATATTGTGGGTAATATGCGTCAGCGAGATGTCCCGGTCCTCCTCGTCCCAGGCCTGGGCGTTGGCGATGGACACGAAGTCGTGGTCGGCGATCTGGTTGTTTTCCAGATCCTCCAGGTCCACGTAGAAGTCGTTGGCGCTGATTTTCTCCCCGGTCTGGGGATTGCTCAGGTCGTGCTGGGTCACCACGTGCATCTTCACGGTCTTCTTGGTACCGGTCCGGGTCTCCACCATCAGCTCATAGTGGACGCCCTTGAAGATCACGCTCTTCACTTCCCCCCGCATGACCCCTTCCTTCGGCTTCACGATACGGATATCCTCCGGCCGGATCAGCACGTCCACCTGCTCGTTCTGTTTGAAGCCGAAGTCCGCGCACTCGAAATCCTTGTCGTCGAAGCGCACCCTGTAATCCGCCTTCATGATGCCGTCCATGATGTTGCTCTCGCCGATGAAGCGGGCCACGTAGGCGTTGACCGGCTCGTTGTAGATCTCCAGCGGCGTGCCGATCTGCTCGATCTCGCCCGCGTTCATCACCACGATTTTGTCGCTCATGGTCAGGGCTTCTTCCTGGTCGTGGGTCACGAAGATGAAGGTGATGCCCACCTCCTGCTGGATGCGCTTCAGTTCCCGCTGCATCTCCTTGCGCAGCTTCAGATCCAGCGCGCCCAGGGGCTCGTCCAGCAGCAGCACGTTCGGCTCGTTCACCAGCGCGCGGGCGATGGCCACCCGCTGCTGCTGCCCGCCGGACAGCTTGGTCACCCTGCGCTTTTCAAAGCCCTCCAGGTTCACCAGGGACAGCATTCTGGACACCTTCTGGTTGATGATGTCTTCCCCGGTCTTTTTGATCCGCAGGCCGAAGGCGATGTTCTCATACACGTTCAGGTGCGGGAACAGAGCGTAGCGCTGGAACACGGTGTTGATCTCCCGGCGGTAGGGCGGCACCTTGTCGATACACTGGCCGTCGAAAATCACCGTGCCCTCGTCCTGCTCCAGGAAGCCGGCAAGGATCCGCAGCAGCGTGGTCTTGCCGCAGCCGGAGGGCCCCAGCAGGGTCACGAATTCGTTCTCGTAGATATTCAGGTTGACACCCTTGAGCACCACCTGCCCGTCAAAGGATTTGACGATGTTCCGGAATTCAATCAGTTTGCGCATGTCCGTGTTCCTCCTTAAAAAGATGGCGGGGTGGTAATCCAGAGTACCTGGGCCGGGGCGGCGCCGTCATTCCGAAGCACATGCTCCTGGTCTCCCCGGATATAGAAGGTTTCGCCCCTGCGAACCTTGCAGGTCTGCGCGCCGTTCACCAGCGTCACGTTTCCCGAAAGCACATAGCCGAACTCTTCTCCCTCGTGGGGCGTCATGCTGCGCGACGCCTGGTGCGGGCGGATGGTCAGCAGAATCGGCTCCATGGCGTTTTTCTGCGCGTTGGGCACCACCCACACGATCCGGCAGTTCTCCCGGTCGTCCTCGAAGAAGTCCTCCTTCCGGAACACGATCTTCTGTTCCTGCTCCTCGGAGAAGAAGGTGCTCATATCGCTGCCCAGCACCTCCACCAGATTCATCAGCACAGGCAGCGAGGGGGTCGTCAGGTTGTTCTCCAGCTGGCTCACAAAGCCCTTGGTCAGCTCGCATCGGCTGGCCAGTTCCTCCTGTGTCAGCCCGTTCCGCATCCGCAGCTGCCGGATTCTCTTTCCGATATCCATCCGTTTCCCCCTCCTTCCGTCGTTTAGAATTGCTAAACAAAAAAAGAAGAATTATTAAACCGAAAAATCATTATACTCAGTTTGCCGGGTTATGCAATAGGGAAAAAGGCTTTTTCAAATTTTTTCTTTCCCCGGCCGATGTGCAGGCTGTCCGCAAAATCTGAAATTGCTTTTCCGCGTCGTTTGTGGTATGGTATATGTTAATACTGACCGCGGTCCCCGCGGAGGAGAGAGGTAGATCGTCATGGAACAGCAGGAGCAGAAAAAACCCGTCATCTTTTCCGGCATTCAGCCCAGCGGCACGCTGACCCTGGGGAATTATATCGGCGCTCTCCGCCGTTTCGCCGGCATGCAGGATGAGTATGACTGCATTTACTGCGTGGTGGACGAGCACGCCATCACCGTGCGCCAGAACCCGGCGGACCTGCGCCGCCGCTGCCTGGAGCTGACCGCCCTGTACCTGGCCAGCGGCATCGATCCGGCAAAAAGCCTGCTGTACTGCCAGAGCCACGTGTCCGCCCACGCCGAGCTGGGTTGGATTCTGAACTGCTTCACCTATATGGGCGAGCTCAGCCGCATGACCCAGTTCAAGGATAAATCCTCCAGGCATGCGGACAATATCAACGCGGGCCTCTTCACCTATCCGGTGCTGATGGCCGCCGATATTCTGCTGTATCAGACGAACTACGTGCCTGTCGGCGCGGATCAGAAGCAGCACCTGGAGCTTTCCCGGGATATCGCCCAGCGCTTCAACGGAGTATACGGGGATGTGTTCACCGTGCCGGAACCGCTGATCAGCAAAACCGGCGGCCGGGTCATGTCCCTGCAGGATCCCACCCGCAAGATGAGCAAGAGCGATCCGGAGGACACCTTCGTATCCCTCCTGGACGACGCGGACGCCATCCGCCGCAAGATCAAGCGCGCGGTGACGGATTCCGAGAGCGAGATCCGCTTTGACCCGGAGCAGAAGCCCGGCGTCAGCAACCTGCTCAGCATCATCTCCTCCCTCACCGGCGAGAGCATCGACGCCATTTGCGCCGAGCTGGACGGCCAGGGATACGGCACGCTGAAGACCCGCACGGCAGACGCGGTCATCGAAGCTCTGACGCCCCTGCAGGCCGAGTATAAGCGGCTGATCGCCGACAAAGCCTACCTCTTCTCCGTCCTGAACGGCAGCTCCGAGAAGGCCGCGTACCTGGCGTCGAAGACCCTCCGCAAGGTGCAGAAGAAGATCGGCTTCGCTCCCCGCTCCTGATTTTACAAAAAACCGGCCGCTTCCCGTGTGGGAAGCGGCCGGCTTTAAATATTTCCGACCGAAGATCCAGGGCGAAGCTCTGACGACCGACAGTGTCGGAAGTTTCGTCAGAGCTGAGGTCAACCGAAACGAAGCAAACTTCACTGCGTGGAGTTGCGATGATTGAGGTTGCGGATCGATCGGAAAGCCCTGGTCGCGTCCGCAGACGCGAAAAATTATGTTCCGTCCGGCCCCGGCGTCTCCGTCACCCGGGGCGCCCGTGTCGGCGTCTCCGCCTCGTACATGGCGTCGATGGTTTTCTGGTCCACCTGGCCGTTGGCGTAAATCTTATGATCCTTCTGGAAGGCGATCACCGCCCGCTTGGTTCCGGACAGGAATTTCCCGGAGCACTTGCCCTTATAGTATCCCAGCTCCGCCAGCCGCTTCTGCACCCAGAAGACGTTCGCGTCCTCGCTTCTTTCCTTCAGCGTCCGGTTGCCGATATCCGGCTTCACAGTGTTTTTATACTCCGGCTCCGCGGTCGGCACCGGGGTTGAATAGGGCGTCATGGTCTTGGTGTTCAGCGGCGCCAGCTTCAGGGAATCCCGCAGCTCGGGATCCGCCGGCATTCCCTCCACGATGGAGACCACGGTGCCGGCTCCGACGTTATCGTAGATCCATTTCGCGTCCGCCACCGTCAGGCGGACGCAGCCGTGGCTGGCCCGCTGCCCCAGCTTCTTGTAGCTGCCCGTGTTCATGGCGGTATTGCTCACCGCGTAGTAGAGCACGGAGTGGAAGGCGATGGAACCGTTGATCCGGGTCCAGTACCGGGCATAGCTGTTTGCCCATTTGGGGAAGACGCACCACTGGGCGTGCCGCCCATTCAGCACCCAGTCCCCCACGTCGCTGGGCGTCGCTTTCATGCCCGTGGAGCACAGCATCTGCCGCACCACCACCGTGTAGTCCCCGTACTCGTCCCGGCCGTATACCGTGGTCACCTGGTTCGCCACGTCCACGGTGATCGCGAAGGGCACCGGCGTCGGCGAAGGCGTCGGCTTCGGCGTATCCTTCGGCAGCACCACCTTCGCGTCGTTGAAGATCACGTTCCAGGTTTCCTCGTCCACCGTGCCGGTAGCCTTCAGGCCGTTCTGGGTCTGGATCTTCTTCACGGCCCGGGTGGTATTTTTCATGAAGTTGCCGCTGATGGGCCCGTCATAGTATCCCAGCGCCGTCAGCCGCTCCTGCAGCTCCTTGACCAGCTTGCCGGTGGAGCCGTTCTTCAGCTTTTTCGTAAAGGGCACGGTGCCGTCCGGCATCCGGATGGAGATGTTCTCCATCTCCTCGTCCACCAGATAGGAATCGTCCTTCGGCGAAGGGGTCGGCGTCGGTTCCCCGTCGTTCTTCCCGATGGCCGTTGGGGAATAAATCATCGTCTGGGTATCCGGATCCGCTGCCCCATCCGCTTCCAGATTGTTCTTTTCCTGGAATTTCCGCACCGCGCTCCGGGTGCCCTCCAGATAGTTCCCGCTGATCTTTCCCTTGTAGTATCCCAGGTCGGTCAGCCGGGTCTGCAGGGTTTTCACGTCCTCCCCGCTGGAGCCGTAGCGCAGCGGCCTGTACTGGGTGGAATACAGCACCGCCTGGGTCTGAATGTCCGCGATGCCGGTCGCTTCCAGATCGAAATCGCTCTGGAAGACCTTTACCGCTTCCCGGGTGCCTTCCCGGTAGCGCCCCGAAAGACTTCCGGTATAGTATTTCAGATCCCGCAGCCGGGTCTGCAGCTCCAGCACGTCGTCTCCCTCGTCCCCGTACTGCAGAATCCGCCACTCGTATTCGCTTTCCTCCAGGTCGTCCTCGTCCATCATCTCCAGGGGCACCTGCTCGCTGTCGTCTCCGTCGTCGGGAATTTCTCCCTCCTCCAGCGGCATGACTTCGCTGTCGTCCCCTTCTTCCGGCTCTTCGCTTTCCGCCGAAACCGGCGCCGCCCCGCTGCCTACGTCCTCCGGCGTTTCAGCCGCGGCAATCTGCCCCCCTGTCAGCAGGCAGAGGACAAGCAGCAGGCTGATCCAGCGTTTCCGTTTCATTCCGCAGTACACCCCCGTCGTCGCGTTTTCCCGTCTGCCTTCCCGGATACTTCCCGGAAGGGTCGGAAGCATGACAATTCGTAAATACGATTGTAACAAATACGTAACGATTTTGCAAGTTTTTTCTTCTTTTTTCACACTTTCCGGCAGCTTCTCCGGCACCCGTTTTTGTTCGCGCGGACAAAAAAACGGACCTGCCGTCAGGCAGGCCCGGGGGAATTCAGACCGGAGAATTATTCGAAGGTGATGGAGCGGCCGGGGGTATTGAAGTCGAACATCACAATCAGGGTATGTCCGCGCTGCAGGGAAATCTCCTCGCCGTTCTCGTCGTAGAACACCGTGCGGCTCTGCAGGTTGTCCCGGCTCCACACGCCGGAGAAATGCTTGCCGCCGATGAAGTATTCCGCGTTGCCGGTGCCGCAGGCCTCGTTCACGGGCATAGGCCGGTCGTCTCCCAGAAACTCAAATTCCACGCCCTGAATAATGACGTTGCTGAAGGTGATTTCCTGGCCGTGCTCCAGTTTATCGTTCAGCTTGAACGCGGGATAGAGCTCCGTATAAGTATTTTCACCATTTGGCGAGATATCTTTGAATTCTTCCGCAAGATAACGAACGTACTGGTTTTCTTCCGGATAGTATTCCAGAATGCTGTTGCAGTCCTTCCTCGTATTCCACTTGATGTAGATGACTTCAGCTTCTTCGCCTTCCGGCAGTTCGTCGGTGAACTTGAACGTATGGTTGATCTGCGGCACGTAATTCGCCGGAGCCACATCGTTCATCAGGTCCGCCAGCTGCCACAGGACGTCATGGGGGGACATCAGCGCTTCGGAACGGAAACGGTAGGGATCCCAGGGCTTGGAGCCGTAGATGCCGTCGAACAGAATCCCGTTCTGACGGATCTTCAGCCGGCTGATTTCGCGCTCCACGCTGGTTTCCTCGTAGGGCGAAGAACCGAAATACACGAGGGCGCCGTCCCACTCTTCGCGCAGCCACAGATGCTGCAGACGGGCGCTGCGGGTCGGTCCCACATAGGAGGGATAGAGATCAGAGAAAACAAAGGTCAGCCGGGTGGTGCCGTTGGTATGCAGGGGGCCTTCGTATACGATATCCGCGTAGCTGCCGTAAATCGGAGCTCTGTTGCCGATGCCGCCCGCCGCGTTGTCAATCTGCACCAGCGCCGGAAAATAACGCCCGGTCTTGGCCATGCCGCCAAACCCGTCGGGAATCTGCAGATCAGCCAGGGTCATCCCTGTCGTGGGGCTTACGCCGTCTTCGACCGTGTTGTCTCCCGCCTTCTGGATCTGCACATTTCTCGTTCCGCCAAAATTCAGTTCAGTCGCCGCCATCGCGGAAGCCGTCGCCAGAATCAGCATCAGGCTCAGGAGCACACAGACTGCCTTCTTCAAAATAAATCATCTCCTTACTTCAGTCACCTGTTTCCCGGCGGACAATTCCGCAAGCCAACAGTCTTTGATACTTTATCATGCTTCCGTTCTTTTGTCAAACAAATTTAATATTTACAAGGCCTCGGGAGTCCGCTCCGCGGCAGGCGCCGGTGTCTTCCGGCCCTTGCATTTTCCCGGCTGAATCGGATAGAATAGAAACCCGGAATACATTCAGAAGGGAGACGATATCCATGCGCCGGAACCGCTGCTCCGGAAACCGTTTCAGCCGGGTCCTGTTACTCCTGGCCGGCCTGCTGCTGTTCCTTTCCGCGGGCACGGCCGAGGAGCCTTCCCCGGATCCCGCCTCCGTCACGGTGCTGGACCTGGGCCCGGGATACCGGAAGCTTTCCGCGGTCATGGAAATTCTGGACGGGTATCCGAACCTGCGCCATGTCGATATGTTCGGCACCCCGGTGGGCGTCCGGCAGGTGGAACAGCTGGAGGAGCGCTATCCCAACGTGGAATTCGGCTGGACCCTGAAGATCGGCGACCATCAGGTCCGGACGGACGCCACCGCCTTTTCCACCCTGCACCTTTCCGGCTCCGCGACCCACAGCACGAAGGAGCTTTCTCTTTTCCGCTACTGCACCCGGCTCAAAGCCCTGGATTTCGGGCACAACGGCTGCGACGACATTTCCTTTCTCTCCGGTCTCACGGAGCTGCGCGTGCTGATCATCGCCGTCAACCGGATCCGGGATATTTCCCCGCTGGCCAACCTGAAAAATCTGGAATACCTGGAGATGTTCACGAATCACGTCACCGATCTGTCTCCCCTGGAGGGCCTGACTCATCTGATGGACCTGAACATCGCCTTCAACGACATTGAGGATTACTCCCCCCTGTACCGCATGCCCTGGCTGCGCCGGCTGTGGATGTACAATTCCCGGAACCGCAAAACCCGGGAGCCCGTTCCGCAGGATGTCATCGACACGCTGCAGGAGAAGCTCCCGGATACTGAAATCAATTATAAGAGCATGCCCACCGCCGGCACCTGGCGGGAACATCCGCATTTTGAGGTCATTCACGCCATGTTCCGTTCGCCGGAGGGGTATGTGCCCTTCGCTGATTCCTTTCCGGAATCCCCGGTGCTGGATGACGACTGATCCTCCCGGAGCCGGCGCAGAGCTAAAGCATAGTTGATCGTCATCGCCGCCAGCGCGGCAGCCAGCAGACCGTATCCGTACCGGCTCAGGAAAGCGCTGCCGCCCTTCTGTCTGGCGAGCTCCGCTCCCACAAAAGCGGCTGTGCTCAGCAGGAATACGATCACCGGCAGAACGCGTTCCTTCCTCGCGGCCGCGCGCCGGCTGACGAGCGCAGTCAGAAGCAGCAGAACGGCGGCGCATAAAACCTGTTCCGTATGCACGAAGCCCCATTTCATGCCCTGATTCCTCAAGTTTTCCAGCAGAATCTGGCTCAGGCACAGGCCAAACACCGTTTTCTGAAAGCGGAGCCCCGGCCGGGTTTCCCGGCTGATCAAAGCATACACACACATAGCCAGCGCCGCGGCCGCTTCCCAGAAGAAAACCGCCGCGTAGCTGTCGCCATATGCGTCCGTCACGGCAAAGGGCATCCGGCTCCAGAAGCCGGTACTCCCGATGTACGCCCCGGTGCCGAGCATGCCCAGCTCTTTTTCCGCCCAACGCAGGCCGGCGGTCAGCAAAGCGCCGGGCGCCGCAAAGCAGTCCAGAACCTCCGCCGGTTTCCGGCCGCGCATCCTTGCCGCCAGCCATACGCCCAGGCACACGCCCGCGGCTCCGGCTGTAAAGCACATGCGCCGCGGCCGGCAATCCAGGAACACGTTCCATTCTCCCCATTGAAGGAAATATTCCGGCCGCATCAGCACCTCGTACAGCGCCTTGGCCAGCAATAACCCCAGCCCCGCGCACAGCGGCAGAGCAGCAGCCGCCGTGACCGCTTCCGTTCCCTTCCGCCTCAGCAGCACGGCGAAAAGACAAAACGCGGCCGCAACAGTTCCGGCCGCGATCATCCAATACGTCGTCATCGGTGTCTCCTCAGTTCCCCGGATACGCTGAAGCGAAATAAATGATATCCGCCACATCCCTCGCGAACGGGTTCTCCACATAGTTCACCTTGCGCCCGTTCAGAATCAGATAGGTACTGTCGCCTCCGTCCAGGTTGTAGGCGGTCTGCACCTCCGGCATTCCCGCGATGTAAGCGCGGAATTCTTCCAGCGTCATTCCCTTGGCGCCCTTCGTTTCCCCGTTCAGGGGGCCGCAGCAGATCACCCGGTATTTCAGGTGCCCGGTCTGGGCAATCGCCATCCGCTGCGCCCGGGCGTCGTCGGACATGGCGCCGCTGTAGCCGCCCTCCCGCATCCTGCCGTTATTCACCAGCAGCGGGCCGAAGGCGAAGGCGTTGATAATCCGCTTCCCGTCGATTTCCGTCCCGACTTCTCCCGCCTCCGGGGCCAGTAAACCGTGGAAGTCCCCGTCCTCGTCGATCACCAGCACGTCCCGCCTGCCGGACAGGTGGTTCAGATACTGTACGCCCTGACGGATCACGATCTCGCGCCCTTTGTAGCTGAAGTAATCCCCGTTGATGGCAATCACCGCGTTCATGCGCCGGGCCATGCGGTCCGCCGGCGCCAGGCCGTCGCTGTCGAAACCGTCCGCCGAAGCAGTGCGCAGCTGGCTGGCGTCCGCGATTTCGATATCCGCCACCCAGACGCTCACCTGGTTCACCACGCTTGTCTCGATGGTGCACCGCAGGGTCGGATCCTCATATTCCATCGGGGCCAGAAAAAACTTTTCGTCCACCGGCATTCCGGGAGAAAAGTCAACAGGCAGGGTATAGTGTTCCCTGCTGTCCTCGTCCACCACCAGGGCAGCGCCGGCAATGCCGGGCAAAAGCCCGGCGCACAGGAGCAGCGCCAGCCAGAACCGGAATCTCTTCATGCTCTGTTTTTTCCCTCCGCTGCCGCCGGCAGGATCACCTTCGAGGAGGTGACGCCCAGCGCCACGCAGCAAATCAGCTCCAGCGCGTGCGCCAGCTCCACCGATACCGTGGCGGACTTGTCGATGGCAAACTCCAGCCATACGCAGCATCCTACCGCCGCCAGGAACAGGCCCCAGCAGACCGGAATGATTCTGCCCTTCCGGAGCCCGGCGCCTTCCGCCTTTCCGCGCCGCAGCTCCGCCGCGGCCATCATGCCGGCCAGCACCAGCACGGCGATCAGCTGGCTCACCCGCAGAAACTGCCAGGAGAGGTAATTGTCCTTGCGCAGGCTTTCCAGCAGCACCTGCGCGGAGCTGTACAGGATCAGGAAAAACCGCGCGCGGTTCCCTCCGGTATACCGCTTTCCGTACGTACATACGAGAGCCAGAATGATCAGGGCCGTCAGGCCTTCCAGCATAAATACGGCATACTTGTCGCTCCATTCGTCCGACACCGCCACCGGGAAGAAAGCCAGCGCCTCGTTCTCCACGTAGGCGCCCACGCCCTCGCCGATCAGGAATTCCCCGAAGCGGCACAGCGCGATGGTGAGCGCCGCGGCAGGTGCCAGCGCGTCCAGGATTTCCCCGGCTTTCCGTTCCGTGCTTTTTCCGGCGATCAGGGCCGCCAGGGCGACGCCGGCCGCGGCGCCCCACAGGCCGAAGCCCTGGGCGTCTCCCCAGTAAAAATGCTCTTCGCCTGCCGGCCACAGCGCGTTTTCCATCCCGATCTCCAGGAACCACCGGATCCGCACGCCCACGTACAGCATCCGCGCGCCGATCAGGCCCAGCGGGATCGCCAGCAGCACGGTCCACAGCGCGGCGCGGCCCAGCCGTTTCCGGCTTCCGGCCCAAAAGAACGCCGCTCCGGCAACAACCGCCGCCGCGATCCACCCGGCATAAGCGGTCAGATTCGGTTCACTCATTCGTCCACGACTCCCTGCTCCTCATCCGCGATCCAGGCGCTGGTGAAATAGATGCACCCGCCGGCTCCCCGAACCTTCGGGTTGTTGGGAGCGTTGATCTTGGTAAACAGCGATTCCTTTCCCTTCCGGTTGACTCCCCGGAACACCATGGTGGAGGAAGATCCCCCGTCCAGATTGTAGAACACGTTCACGTCCCCGAAGGACGCCACCAGCTGGCCGAACTCCTCCAGCAGCAGCCCCTGGGAACCCGGATCCTCCGGGCCCTCGCAGCATACGCAGATATATTCCAGCGGTCCGGTCTGGCCGATGCCCATCCGCTGCGCCCGGGCAAAGGACCCCATATGGTTGTCTGTCAGCACCGGCTGCGCCGCGCCGTCTTTGACCAGCACCGGGCCGAAGGTGAAGGCGTTGACGATGGTTCCGTCAAAGTTTTCGATATCGGCGTCGGCTGCCGTGGGAAAAACGTGGAAATCACCCTTGTCGTCGATCACCAGGATGTCGTACACATTCTTGCTCTGGTCGCACTTCAGCCGGTACTGTACCCCCTGGCGGATCACGCAGCCCGCGTTCTGCCGGTACTGGGACATGTACCAGTCGTCGTTAACGGCGAACACGGCGTTTTTCCGTTCCGCGTAGACCATCACCGGATCTCCCTCGGACTGGCTTCCGCCGTACCGGTCCCGGTACATGGCGGTCCGCAGCTGTGCAGGGTAAGCGATTTTGATCCGCGCGGCGGTCCAGGTCGTTTCCTGATACCGTCCCTCGGTGATCTGAATCTCCAGCGTCGGATCCTGATACGCGACAGCGTATTTCTTGTCCGGGTCCATCGTATAGAACTCTTCCCTGGGCTTCTCCGCGAAGGATTCCTCCACCGTAGGCTCCACGGCGTGGTCCCCCAGCGCGGTCCCCAGCAGACAAATCATCAGGATCAGGCCCACCCACAGGCTGCAGCGTTTCATCCGTTCGAATCCTCCTGTTTCTCGGCAGGCGAAACGCGTGCGCTCCGCCCATACAAAGTTTATTATATGCCCTGCCCTTTCTCCTGTCAATGTAACAGGGGGACGGTTCAAAACCGTCCCCCTGCTGCACCGTCCTCTCAGGTCGATTTCATGATGCGCATCACAGGTTTGGCAATAAGCAGCGCCAGGAGGATGCAGATCAGCGTATCCGGTCCGAGATAGGTGATATTGTAGACAAAACTGGCCCACGGCGCCGTATCCCAGAACAGGATCCCCGCCAGGGTATGGCACAGCACCCGGACGAGCGCCGCCACGATAATACCGCAGAACAAGCCCCACTTTTCCGGCAGCTTCCGCGCGACGCCTGCCAGCCCCAGCGCGGCAAACGCCAGCAAATAATCCAGCAGGAACTGCCCGATGCCGCCCGCGGCGGTAACCCCGCCGCCCTGCAGGCACTGCAGTACCCCGTAGGCCAGACCGGTCATCAGTCCCGGCCCCATCCCGAAGCCGGCGGAAAACAGCATGATCGGCAGCATGCTCGCGGGTGTCACAGAGCCGCCGTTGGGCATTCTGAACAGGCGGATGCAGCTCAGCACAAAGGACAGTGCGATCGAAAGCGCGCCAAACGCCAGCATCTTCGTGTTCCACTTGCTGTGGCTTTTGCTCACAACCAGCAGAATCGCGCCCAGCGCCACAATGGCAAGCAGTGTGATCCAGGCATTCAGGGGAGTCTTTCCGAACTTGGATACCAGATCCTCCAGCCAGGTGGGGTCCTTCTTCGCGACTTCCTCCGCGACCGCTTCCGCGGTCTCCGACGCTTCTTCCGCCAGGGCGCCCGCCCACAGGAATAATGATGACATGTTTTTTCCCTCCGTTCTCTTTTTTGTCCCGCTGCAAAGTGAAAACCCACATGCATCTCGCATGTGGGAAACGGATTTCCCGGGGTTGCCCCCGCTGCCGCTTCCCTACGGTAGGATGACCTACACAGGTTCCAAGGGTTGGGCTCCGGCCCTCTCAGCCGCTTTTGCGGCGCCCCCAGCGTCTCTGTTCCGACGGAACACATGCATTATAGCACCCGTTCCCCCTCTGTCAAGGTTTTTTCTGTATTTTATGTTCCCTTCTTTTTCCATTTAGATTTACTTAGTAATATTTCGTATTTTTGAGTATATTGCAGTTTTATAGTGTTTTTCTGTGTTTTCTTACCTTTACTGACCTTTTTTGACCTTTTGGTTCTTTGACTTTCTTTGACTTTTGAGTATACTGTAATCAGCGCTTGAGAGAGCGGGGCGGTGCAAAAGACCACGAAATAAAAATCATCCGATTGATAAATGGAGGTTTGCAATATGAGTACTTATCTTCCTACCCTGTTTGGGGAAAACCTGATGGACGTGTTCAACGATTTTGACCGGAATTTCTTCCGCGGAATGTGGCGGCCGGAGCAGATGCTTTACGGCAAGAACGCCCAGCATATGATGAAGACCGACGTACGGGAAACCGAAGGCGGCTATGAGGTGGATGTGGATCTGCCCGGCTTCAGAAAGGATGAAATCCGCCTGGAGCTGCATAACGGCAGCCTGACCATCACCGCTGAGAAGTCCCTGGAGAAGAAGGACGAATCGAAGGAAGGCAAACTGCTTCGGCAGGAGCGCTGCTCCGGCGTGATGTCCAGAAGCTTCTACGTTGGCGACCACGTGACGGAAGAGGACGTCAAGGCCAAATATGAGGACGGCGTTCTTCATCTGACGGTTCCGAAGAAGGAAGCGAAGAAGGTGGATGAGAAGAAGACCATTCTGATCGAAGGGTAATTCCCGGTAAGGTATCCATGTAATAATCAGGGGAACAGCTTGTTCCGTGGGATCCCATCATCTCATGTTATACAGTTCCCGGGAGCGGCCGACAGCGGCCGCTCCCCTTTTTTTGATTTTATGCGATTTCCCACTTGACACTCCCTTTCGGGTCTGATATAATACGCTTCGCGGTTGAACCGCTGTTGGGGAATGGTGTAACGGCAGCACCTACGACTCTGACTCGTATTGTCTAGGTTCGAATCCTAGTTCCCCAGCTTTCTTTTTTCTGGCTCCGTTGTCTAGAGGCCTAGGACGCGGCCCTCTCAAGGCTGAAACACGGGTTCGAATCCCGTCGGAGCTGCTTTTTTTATGCCCTGCAGCGCGCTGCAGGGTTTTTTGTGTATTATTTACATTCTGTTCATCTGCGAATGTTGAACTTGATTCCCCTTTTGTGTATAATAGGCGGGTATGTTGTTACCCGCAATGAAGGAGGTTGTACCATGTCCAGGAAGACCAGGAATATTGTCATTGGTGTCGCGCTGGTTGTGCTGGCGCTCGTCATCTGGCTGATCACCGGCGGTTCGAAGCCCGCGCCCGCTCCCGCGCCGACCGAGGTCGTCACGGAAGTCCCGACGGAAGCGCCGACCGAAGAACCCACGGCGGAGCCTACTGAAGTGCCGACTGAGGAACCCACGGCAGAGCCCACCGAGGTGCCCACGGAAGAGCCTACTGAAGCTCCCACCGAAGTTCCCACGGAAGAGCCCACTGAAGCCCCGACTGAGGAGCCCACGGAAGAACCCACCGAAGTTCCGACGGAAGAGCCTACTGAAGTTCCGACTGAGGAGCCCACAGAAGCTCCCACCGAAGCTCCGGCCGAAGAACCTGCAGAGGAACCCGCGGAAGAAGCTGCAGCCGAAAAGGAGCTCACTGCGGCTGCCAAAGAAGAAACCGCTGCCGCCGAAGAGCTTTCTGACGTCGTGACAGAAGAGTCCGCTCCCACCGAAGAGGCTGTTGAGGCTCCCGCGGAAGAAGTTGCCGCCACCGAAGAGGTTGCGGAAGCCGTTGCCGAAGAGCCCGCTCCCACCGAAGAGCCGATTCCGGCGAAGCTGCTGGTCACCGTGAACGGCACGGAGATCAAGGAAGACAACCTGAATCTGTCCAACACCGTTTCCTATTATCTGTCCATGCTGCAGAGCAACGGCTATAACACTTCTGATCCCGCCCTGCTGGCGGAAGTGAACCAGTATTCCATGGACAACGTGATCAAGACCGAGCTCATCGTCCAGAAGGCGAAGGAATGGGGTCTGGATACGTTCACCGAGGAAGAGACCGCCGGCTATACCGAAGCCGCTGTCGCCCGCTGGGAAGAGATTATCCAGAGCTATATGGATGCCTACAGCAACCTGGGTGAGGACGCCACAGAGGAAGACAGGATCGCTGCCCGGGCGGACGCGCTGGCCATGCTGGAAGCCATGGGATACACCCAGGATCGCTTCGTGACCGAGATGGTGGATAACTCGAGGACCAACGCCTTGATCCAGCGGGTGCAGAACAAGGTCTTCGAAGGCCTCGAAGTCACGGACGAAGAACTGCAGGCTCATTTTGACGAGCTGGTGGAAAGCGATCGTGAAGCCTACGAGGGAGACGTCTCCAACTACGAGTTCATGACCCATTACTATCAGCAGGCTGCCTACTATACACCTGAAGGATACCGCGGCATTCTTCACATCCTTCTGAAGGTGGATGAGGAACTGCTGAACACCTGGAAGGAACTGAGCGCCCGCTTTGAGGAGCAGAAGAGCGCCGAACAGGAAGAGCCCGTAGAGGAACCCGCGGAAGTGACTGCCGAAGAACCTGTTGAAGAACCCGTCGAAGAACCCGAAGCGCCTGAAGCGGAAGCCACGCCCGAAGCCGAAGTTCCCGCGGAAGAGCCCGCTGAGGCGCCTGAAGCGGAAGCCACGCCCGAAGCCGAAGTTCCCGCGGAAGAGCCCGCTGAGGCGCCTGAAGCGGAAACCGCTCCTGAGGCTGAAAAGCCTGCGGAGGAAGCCGAAGCGACCGAAGCTCCCACGGAAGAGCCCACGCCCGAACCTACCCCTGAACCTGTGACCGAGGAAATGGTGGAAGCGGCGCACCAGGCAATCCTGGACAGCGTGAAAGCCACCGTGGACGAGATCATGGCCAAGTATAATGAAGGAACCTCCTTCGAAGATCTGATCGCCGAATACGGCACTGACCCGGGCATGCAGGATGCTGCCAAGCTGGCCGAGGGGTATGCCGTACATCCCGACGGTATTCTCTATGACTCCGATTTCGTCAAAGGCTCCATGGCCCTGCAGAACGTCGGCGACGTCAGTGAGCCTGTTGTCAGCCAGTTCGGCGTGCATATCCTCAAGTACCTGCGGGATATCCCCGGCGGCCCCGTGGAACTGACCGAAGCCCTGAAGGAAGAACTGCGCGGCGGCATGCTGGAAGAAAAGCAGGAGGATGCCTTTACCGCGGCGCTGAATGAATGGCAGAGCGCGGCCGAGATCGTCTGGACCGAAGACGGTGAATCCTGGAAGCTGCAGACTTATGAAGCCGAGGATGAAGAGGAAGAAACCGCCGAAGAGGAAGCTGCTGAGGAAGAGCCCGCTGAGGAACCGGCGGAAGAGCCCGCAGCCGAGGAAGAAAAGCCGGCTGAAGAGGAGCCTGCTCCCACCGAGGAACCCACCGAAGCTCCGACTGAAGAGCCTGTTCCCACCGAGGAGCCTACCGAAGCTCCGACCGAAGAACCTGTTCCCACCGAAGCCCCGGCTGAAGCCCCGACTGAGGAACCCGTTCCTACCGAAGAGCCCACTGAAGCTCCCACTGAAGAACCCGTTCCCACCGAAGCCCCTTAATATCGACAAAAAACAACGGCATGGCTCCCCGCCATGCCGTTGTTTTTTATTCCCTTAAGCCTCTTCCCCCCTGCTTCTGGCCTTTGCCCGCAGGGAATGGTCCAGCTGCCTCTTCCTCATCCTCAGATTCTTCGGAGTAATCTCCAGCAGTTCATCATCATCAATAAACTCCAGACATTCCTCCAGCGTCAGGGGATGCACGGAAATCAGCCGCATCGCGTCCTCGGAAGCCGAGGCGTTGCGCATGTTCGTCACATGCTTCTGCTTGCACACGTTGACCACCAGATCCCCGGGCCGGGAGTTCTGCCCGCAGATCTGCCCCATATACACGTTCTCGCCGGCCCCGATGAACAGGGAGCCCCGCTCCTGCGTATAGAACAGGCCGTAGCTGGTGGAAACCCCGGTCTCGAAGCAGACCAGCGCGCCGGCGCTCCGGTGCGGAATATCCCCCTTCACAGGCTCGTACCGTTCGAACACGGAGGACATGATTCCCTCGCCCCGGGTGTCGGTCATAAACTCGCTGCGGTAGCCGAACAGGCCCCGGGAGGGCACCAGGAACTCCAGCCGTACCCGGTCCAGCCCGCTCATGTGCTCCAGCGTTCCCCGGCGGCGGCCGATCTTTTCAATCACCGCGCCGGCGGAAGCCTGGGGCGTATCCACGATCAGGCGCTCCACAGGCTCGCACCGGATCCCGTTGATCTCCTTGTAGATCACTTTCGGCTTGCTTACCGCGAACTCATATCCCTGGCGCCGCATATTCTCGATCAGAATGGACAGGTGCAGTTCGCCCCGCCCGCAAACCTCGAAGGCGTCCGTGCTCTGCGTGTCGTTCACCCGCAGGCTTACGTCCGTCTGCAGCTCCCGCATCAGCCGGGCCCGCAGGTGCCGGCTGGTGACGTACTGGCCCTCCCGCCCGGCAAAGGGGCTGTCGTTCACGGAGAAGGTCATGGTCACGGTGGGCTCGCTGATCTTCACGAAGGGAAGCCCTTCCACCCGCGCGGGATCGCACACCGTGTCGCCGATGGAGATATCCTCCGCCCCGTAGAGGGCCACGATGTCTCCCATCCCGACTTCCGTGGCGTTCACACGCTTCAGGCCGTCGTACTGGAACAGGCCGCCCAGCCGCCACACGGGGCTGGTTACTCCGGTTTCCAGGTTCGTGTGCACCACGTTCATTCCCTCGGTAAACTTACCCCGTACCACGCGGCCCACGCCGATCCGGCCCACGTACTCGCTGTAGTCGATCGTGGAGATCAGCACCTGGGCCGGGCCTTCCGCGTCGCCCTCCGGCGCGGGAATGTAGCTCAGAATCGCGTCGAACAGGGGCCGCAGATCCGTTCCCGGCTGTTCCGGATCCAGGGTCGCGGTACCCTTCCGGGCGGATACGTACAGGATCGGATTCTCGATGGTGGTTTCGTCCGCCTCCAGATCGATCAGCAGATCCAGAATCTCGTTGACCACCTCGTCGCAGCGGGCGTCCGGCCGGTCGATCTTGTTGATCACGATCAGCACCTTCAGCTTCAGCTCCAGCGCTTTTTTCAGCACGAACCGGGTCTGGGGCATAGGGCCTTCAAAGCTGTCCACCAGCAGCAGTACGCCGTCCACCATCTTCAGCACCCGTTCCACCTCGCCGCCGAAATCGGCGTGGCCGGGTGTGTCCACGATGTTGATTTTGTGTCCCTGATAATGCACCGCCGTGTTTTTGCTCAGAATGGTGATACCCCGTTCCCGTTCCAGGTCGTTGGAGTCCATCACCCGATCCACGGTCTGCTGGTTCTCCCGGTAAACGCCGCCCTGCTTGAGCATCTGATCCACCAGGGTGGTCTTGCCGTGGTCCACGTGGGCAATGATCGCTATATTCCGAATGTCATCCCGAATCATGTTCAGACGTTTCCTCCGTATTCCGTTTGTTTACCTCTCCGCCGTTTCCGTCAGTTCCAGGCCCTCGTTGTTCTCACAGGCCAGGCGGATGCTCCATTCATTCTCAAACAGCAGCACGTCCCGTCCGTGGCTGTCCTTCGCCCGTCCGGAGGTGGAAGTCAGCTTCAGGTTTTCAATGGGCTTCGGGGTCTTCACGACCCACCGCACGAAGCGGAAGGGCATGCTTTCCATCACGATCTCGGTCTGGTACTCCGTCCGCAGCCTGTGCTCCAGCACCTCGAACTGCAGCACGCCTACCACGCCGACCATGAACTCCTCCCGGCCCGTCTCCGTCCGGATAAAAGTCTGGATCGCGCCTTCCTCCGCCAGCTGGCTGATGCCCTTCTGGAACTGCTTGCGCTTCATGCTGTCCAGCGGCCGCACCCGGTTAAAGAATTCCGGCGCGAACACAGGAATGTTGGCGTAATGCAATTTCGGTCCCGTGGACAGCGTATCCCCCAGCCGGTAGATCCCGGGGTCGAACAGCCCGATAATGTCTCCGGCCCAGGCTTCCTCCACGGCTTCCCGCTCGTCCGCCATGAACTGCTGCGGCT
>CAMKJS010000044.1 GCA_946413245.1 uncultured Clostridia bacterium | reverse complement strand
TTAAACTTCACCTTATCCCCCATACCGCGGGCCTTCAACAGTTTTTTGTATGCGGCCAGCTTGCCCGCGGGGCAGGTTACCGTGGCTTTCGCGTAAATCCCCTTGAACGCGCTGGCTCCAACCGTTTCCGCTGTCAGCTTCTTCGTATTGATCACGATGGTTTTCAGCGCCGCGCAGTTGTAGAAGGCTTTCTTTCCGATCGCTTTCACGTTCTTCCCCACGGTCAGCTTTTTCAGTTTCGGCATCTCCCTGCAGGCGCTCGCCGCGATTCCGGTCACCTTATAAGCCGTGCCGTTCACCTTGACGGTCGCCGGAACCGTCAGGGTTTCCGTGGCTTTGTCCGCCGGCGCGGTCAGCACTGCGGTCTTCTCCGCGTGATTCAGCTTGTATTTCCCGCCGCTCACCGAAGCTGTGTCTGGCTGCGTGAACACCGTCAGCCGATAGGGGGTATCCGAATAGCTCACGCTGCCGTTGGCATAAACCCAGCAGCTCACGGATACGTAGTATTTCCCGGCGCTCAGGCAGAACAGCTCGCTGGTGTCCTGCGTGGCGGAGTTTCCTTCGTACGTTTTGGAGTACAGCCGCTTCGTGTCCGCGTCCATCAGGCTCAGGTTCCAGCAGATGTTCGCCGTGCTCAGCTTCGTGTGTTTGAAGCACAGGGAAACGTACTGCTCCTTTTTCAGGGTAAAGGTGTAGCAGTCCTTCGGCTGACAGTAGAAGTTTCCGCTCTCCAGCAGCGCACCCCAGTATTCCGTGTTCACCTTGATGGGGTCCGCGTCGTCGGTTTTGTCGTTCTTCTCCGTCTCCCATACGGAGGAGGCCGTAAAGCTCACCTTCAGGCTGTATTCCGCTGTGGCGCTGTTCCCGCCCTCAATCCGCATGTAGTAAGTCCCGGCAGGGATGCCCAGCTTCCGAGTGGTCGTCTTTTCCTTACCCTTTTCCTCGAAGGAATCCAGCAGCAGCCCGCTGAACCCGCCGAAGGACCCCTTGTCCTCGATACTGTCCCGGTCCGCCAGCTTCAGCCTCCACCAGGCGTAACTGTCCGCCACCTGCGTATGGGTGAAGGTCACCGTCACGTAACCCGCTTTCGTCGTCGTGAATTTGTAATAGTTCTGCGCGTCGCTGTCCGCCAGGCTGTCCTTCGCCACACGGCCCAGCGTCAGCTTCATAGCCGTCTCAGCCGTCCCATGCTCTTCCGCGACTGCCGCAGTCCAGACCAGACACCCTGCCAGCAGAATGATCAAAACACAGATCAATAGCTTCCGTATTTTCATTCTCTCTCCCCCTCCTTCACTTTCCACTCTCTTTCCCCTGTATCTCCTCAATCATTTCCAAAACCCGTGCCGTCCCGTTCGCCGGCGGCGCGTTCCTCAGCGCCTCCTCCAGCCTCTCCCGGTCCTTCCACGTTTCCATCACCGCCTCTGTCAGCGTCTCGGCGGTCATCTCTTCCTGCGCCAGCACGTGGCACAGGCCCCGCTTTTCCAGGCTGCGGGCGTTCAGAATCTGGTCTCCCCGGCTGGCCCCCTTCGGATACGGCACCAGCAACATGGGCTTCCCCAGCGCCTGAAACTCACACAGGGCATTGGCGCCGGCCCGGGACAGCACCAGATCGCTGCACGCCAGCGCGTCCGGCAGGTCCGCGTCCAGAAACTCGATCTGGGTATACCCTTTCCGCCCCTGCAGGCTCTCGTCCAGATTGCCCTTTCCGCACAGGTGGGCCACGTCGAAATGCTCCGTCAGCACGGGCAGCGCTTCCCGCAGCGCCTTGTTCACGCTCTGGGCGCCGGAGGAGCCGCCCATCATCAGCAGCACCGGCTTGCTTCCGTCGAAGCCCAGCAGCTTCAACCCCTTTTCCCGCGTTCCGGAAAACAGCTCCGGCCGCAGCGGCGTCCCGGTCATCTCCGCCTTGGGCCCCAGCGCTTCCGCGCATTCCGGAAAGGTGGTAGCGAAGCGCTTGGCAAAGGGCTTGCAAAGTTTGTTGGCCAGCCCCGGTGTCAGATCGCTCTCATGGCAGAGCACAGGAATCCGGTGCACCCACGCGCCGAACACCACCGGCACCGCCACGAAGCCGCCCTTGCTGAAAACGACGTTCGGACGGATCTGACCCATCAGGCGGGTACTCTTTACGGCTCCCGCCATCACCCGGAAGGGATCCGTAAAATTCTGCCAGGAGAAATATCGCCGCAGCTTTCCGCTTTTCACGGCGTGATAGGTCACCCCGGGCACGGAGCGCATCTTGTCCGCCTCCATGCCGTTCTCCGTCCCGATATAGTGAATCTCGTATCCCTCTTCCCGGAGTCTGGGAATCAGTGCCAGGTGCGGCGTCACGTGCCCCAGGGTTCCCCCTCCGGTCAGAACGATCTTTTTCACGCAAAACTCCCCCCGTTTTTTCGAATCATACTTTTGTATAATTCGCCGGGGGGAGCAGATTTTCCTTTTCAGCTTCTGTGGAACAGCAGCTGTTCGTAGCGCGCCTGGTCGCAGCGGCGCACCATGATTTCCAGTTCTTCGTCGCCCATCACGGTGTTGCGGCCTTCGGCATACAGCTTGTCCACACGTTCCCGCATGTCGATCACCAGGGGATCCGTCTTGTCGATCACGTTCTTTCCGGTCAGCCGGAAATAAGCGTTCAGCCAGTGCGCGATGGAAGCGGTGCCGCCGCGGCTGTCCACCGCCACAGATGCCGGCCGGTTCAAAATCTTCGCCGTGTCGAAGATATTGTAGATTTCCTCGTCCTTGAGCATGCCGTCCGCGTGGATACCGGCGCGGGTCACGTTGAAATGGCGGCCGACAAAGGGCTGCCGCGGGCTGATTTCCAGGCCGATCTCCCGCTCCATGTAGTCCGCGATCTCCGTCACCGCGGTCAGGTCCATGCCGCCGGTCTCCCCGCGCAGGGACTGATACTCCACGGCCATGGCCTCCAGCGGGCAGTTGCCGGTGCGCTCGCCGATACCCAGCAGACTGCAGTTCACGCTGGAGCAGCCAAACAGCCAGGCGGTAGCGGCGTTGGTCACCACCTTGTAGAAGTCGTTGTGCCCATGCCATTCCAGCTGAGCGGAGGGCACGCCCGCGTAGTGATGCAGACCGTAGATGATGCCGGGCACGCTGCGGGGCATCGCGGCGCCGGGATAGCTGACCCCGTAGCCCATGGTGTCGCAGGCGCGGATTTTGATCGGGATACCGCTCTCCTCACCCAGCCGCATGAGCTCCGTCGCGAAGGGCACCACAAAACCGTAGAAGTCCGCCCGGGTGATGTCCTCAAAGTGGCAGCGTGGACGGATTCCGTAACTCAGGGCGGATTTGACGATCCCCAGATACTTGTCCACCGCCTGCGCCCGGGTCAGGTGCATCTTGTTGAAAATATGGTAGTCGCTGCAGGACACCAGCACGCCCGTCTCCTTCACGTTGGCCTGCTTCACCAGCTCGAAATCCTTCTCGTTGGCCCGGATCCAGGTCGTGATTTCCGGGAAAGGCAGATCCGCCTCCTGGCACAGGCGCAGCGCTTCCTTGTCGTTGTCCGTGTAGAGGAAAAACTCACTCTGGCGGATCATTCCCCGGGGGCCGCCCAGGCGGCTCATCAGCTTGAACAGGTGCAGTATCTGCTCCGGCGTAAAGGGGCTCACCGACTGCTGCCCGTCGCGGAACGTGGTGTCCGTGATCCAGATCTCGTCGGGCATGTCCATGGGCACGTGCCGCATGTTGAAAGCCACCTTCGGCACATGGGAATAGTCATACAGCTCCCGGTACAAATTGGGTTCCTTCACGTCCTGGAGGCTGTAGTGGTACTGGGACTGCATCAGCAGATTCTGCCGTTCATCAAAGCTCAGCAAGGGAAACGCTCCTCCTTATTATTTCAGGGACTTAACAAACTCTTCAATCCGGTGCAGACCGTCCTGAATCTTTTCGGTCGAGATCGCGTAGCTCACCCGGCAGAAACCTTCCGCCTCAAAGGCGATGCCCGGCACCACAGCCACCTGCTGCTCCGCCAGCAGCAGTTCCGCGAAGTCCATGGAATTTTCCACCGGCCGTCCGTTGTACTTCTTGCCCAGCAGGTTCCGGATATTCATCATCACGTAGAAAGCGCCTTCCGGCTTCAGGCAGCTGATCCCGTCGATAGCGTTGATTCCGTCCACCATGAGGTCCCGCCTGGCCTGGAACTGCTCCACCATTTCCGCCACGCAGCTCTGGTCCCCGTCCAGCGCCACGGCCGCCGCGTGCTGCGCGATGGAGTTGGCGTTGCTGGTCGCCTGGCTCTGGAAGGCGGTCATCGCCCGGATCTCCTGCCGCGGCGCCGCGCAGTAGCCGATCCGCCATCCGGTCATGGCATAGGCTTTGCTCATGCCGTTGATCACGAAGGTGCGCTCCTTGATGGATTCGCCCAGCTGCGCGATGGACAGGTGCTTCCGGCCGTCATACACCAGCTTTTCGTAAATCTCGTCCGAGACGATATAGAAAGGATGCGTCACCGCCAGGTTCCCCACGTACGCCAGCTGTTCCCGGGTCCACATGGATCCGTTTGGGTTGGAGGGCGAGGTGATGATGATCGCCTTGGTTCTCCGGGTTACATGAGAGGCGATGTCCTTGTTGGTGGGAATGAAACGGTTGGATTCGTCCGTCGGCACCATCACCGGCACACCGCCGGCCATTCGCACCAGTTCCGGATAGGATACCCAGCAGGGCGTAGGAATCAGCACCTCGTCTCCGGGGTCCAGAATGGTCTGGAATACCGTGAACAGGCTGTGCTTCGCCCCGTTGGACACGATGATTTCCTGGGGAGAATAGGTCAGGTTGTGGTCCCGCTCCATTTTGCGGGTGATCGCCATCCGCAACTCCATGGTGCCGGGAACCGCGGTATACCGGGTCATCCCCTTGTCGATGGCTTCCTTGGCCGCCTCGCAGATATGCGGCGGGGTCGGAAAATCCGGTTCCCCGGCGCCGAAGCCGATCACGTCGATGCCGGCTGCGGCCATTTCCTTGGCCCGTGCGTCGATCTGCAGCGTCAGAGACGGGGTAATATTCTGGCAGCGGTGGGAAATCATCAGGGGCATACGCAACTCCTCCAATCGATAGAAAGCGATAACAGGGATATTATAGCCTTCTCCGCCCTGCCGCACAAGCAAAAGACACAAAGAATGCATAAAGAGAGCGCCGCCCACGGCGGCGCTCCCGAATCAAACGGAACCGGATCAGTCTTTCAGCGCGTTCAGATCCACCTTGAAGCCGGCATCCTCGACCCACTTGGCCAGGGTGTCGCTGTAGGTTTCGTCCTGCTTGTCCTCCAGCAGATCCGCGGAGATAGATTCCTTCACGGTCTCCAGGGCAATCGGGCCGGCAGGTTCGTCCGCGATGTACTTGATGATGTAGTATCCGTAGGAATTCCCGCGGATCTTGCCGGTGATATCGCCGATCTTCTCCAGTGCCATGGCCGCGTCCACGAAGGCCGCGTCAAAGCTGGTCATCCCCTCGGCCACCGCGTATCCCTTTTCGGCGCCCGTGCCGCTCTGCATGCCGGGATCCTGGTTCTTTTCTGCCATCAGGGTCTCCCAGTCGGCGCCTTCCGCCAGCTGAGCCAGAATCGCGTCGACTTCCTCGTCCAGGTTGGCGAAGGCCGTCTCGCGGGCAGCGTCTTCTTCCTTCTGCGCGGCTTCCACCGCGGCGTTGGCTTCCGCCAGCTCCGCTTCCGCGGCCTGCTTGTCCGCCTCAGCCTGGGTCTTGTCCTCTTCCGTGGCGTCTTCGGAATCAATGATCTCCTGCGCGTTGGTAATCTTGGCGTTCGCGGTGGTCACCGCCGTGTTGGCTTCGGTCACCTTCTTGTGCGCGTCGTCGATCGCGGTCTGATCGTCCTCGTGGAACTTGGTCAGAATCTGCTTCACCCGGCGCACGCCTTCCGGCGCGTAGTACAGGGTCGTGCTGCCGTTGGCGTCGTTGGCGTATTCGCCCGCGTTCTCTTCATAATCTTCCTTCGCGGCTTCCACCAGGCGGTCGTACTCCTCCTGGATTTCCTCGTCCGTCACGGCCACATCCTTGACGACGTCCTCCCGCAGCTTCTTTTTCAGCGCTTCTTTGCGGGAAGAGTTCTGGAAGTACTCCAGGGTATAACCGGCCTTCTCCAGCTCGGCCTTCGCCGCATCCGTCCGGGCGTCGCCTTCCAGGCTGGTGTCGGTGATCTCGTAGTTGGCTGCGTACTCCACCTCGCTGTCATAGTCGGACTGCGCGTCCTCCATGGCAGCGGCTTCCTCTTCCTCGTTCAGGGTCAGGCCCCGCTTCTCGATCTGATCGTCGATAACCAGATTTTCTTCCAGCGTCTCGATAGCGCTTTCCTGAGCGGAGGCGATGTTCTCCGCGGAAGTCGGGTCATAGCTCAGCCCGTACATATAGTGCATATAGTACGTGTTGTACAGCTGGGTGTTGGTCGCGGCCTTTACTTCCTTTTTGGTCACCGTCTTGTCGCCCATCCGGATAATCACAGTCTGATCGTCCACCGCCTGATCCTTCACGATCAGGGCGCAGCCGGACAGCAGCAGGGTCATAGCCAGCAGCAGAGCCAGCAAAGCTTTCTTTTGCATAAAAAGGTCTCTCCGTTCCTTACATTAATGAGTTGCTTTCTTCAGCCCGCTGCTTATTCTCCGGCGGATTCCGTCACCGCGGATTCCTGCGGCGTCAGCATCTGCATGATCGCGTTGATTTCGTCGGGCATAATCTGCATGGCCTTCTGCAGGATACCCATCAGCCCGGGCATCGCGGCCTGCTGCAGGGTTTCCATAACCTTGCTGTCGTTCTTCATCAGGGAATCCAGTTTCAGCTCCGTCTTGCCTTCCGTGCTGAAATCCGCGGTCACTTTTCCCTCGGGCACCATGCTGTATTCGACCGTAACCAGCTGGCTGTCGTTCACGTACGTATTCGAAATACCGTTCAGCATGTTGTCAGCGATCATCATGCTCTCTTCCTCGGCAACCTTCATGCCTTCGGCTTCGACTTCCATCTTCGAGTTCACCACGCCCGCGGCGGGATCCGCGTCCAGGCTCATGGTCATCTGCGGCGCAGCAGCCCGCAGCGCGTACTTTCCGCCGATGGAGCCGATCTGCATTGTTGCGCTCTGCTCGTCCTGAACCGCGGAGATGTCAGCCAGCGTGTCTCCCGCTTCGTTGGAATAAAGGGCCATGGTCAGCTCCGGCAGTTTCTCTTCAGCAGTCTTCTCCAAATCCGCGATGATTTCATCGATCTTCTCAGCGCCTACGCCAAATTTGCCGAGGAGCTCTGTCACGCTCTTCTCGGAGAGAATGCCCTTCATGGCTTCGGCCAGCTTTTCTTCGATTTCTTTCGCAGTCACATTGATGGGAGTCTTCACGGTGAATTCCACACCCTCGAAGGTGTAGCTGACCGCTTCGGGTTCCCCTATTTTCTCCGCCAGGCCTTCCGTCAGCGGCTGAATATACTTGGCGATAGCTTCGGAAAGCTCGCCGGAATTCAGGCCGTCGAGGATCTCGTTCATCTTTCCCATCGCGTCGTTCACCACGTTGCCACCCAGAACCAGCACATGGGAAGGCAGCACGTCGGTCACGACCTTCACGCCGTCCTCGCCCAGTTTGCCCGCGATCGTCACCAGGGGCTGATCCTTCAGCAGGATTTCTCCCTGCGCCGCCATGCCGTCCACAGACGCGCGGATACTGAGGTTATTCAGAATGCTGACCGCCTTGGCGATCACTTCATCCATGCCCTCGGCGCCGAAAGAACCGGCCAGCTGCGTCACAGCTTCTTCATTCAGGGTGATCCTCGCTTCAAAGGTCAGCCCAAAGGAAGCAGGCGCGGGATCGGCTGTTTCCGCCAGGGACGGAACCGCAAACAGCACCATCATCAGGGCCAGCATCAGGGAACAAAGCTTCTTCATCATGTTCTTCTCCTCCTTACATTTCATGCCGTCCCCGCGGTTTTCCGCGGTTCCGGAGTACAGACTGACAGGATTATACCATGTGTTCTCGTTTTTGTCATTCGCTTTTCCTGAAAAATCGGTGAATTTCTCAAGGTTTTATCGTGGATTATATTCGATTTTCTGTTTGCCTCACATTATACCCGAAAGTTCAGGGGTTCGCAGCGCCTGGAAAAAGAGCCAGTGGCTCTTTTTCAGCGAAGAACGGGCGGCAGCCCTGGGAAGGAAAGCCTTGGCCGTTTCTCTCCCAGATGGCCGAAGGTCCAGGGCGATCGGAAAGCCCTGGTCGCATCCACAGATGCGAAACACCTGAATTATGATTATCTGGGATTGTATTCTATTTTTTGTTTATATGCCTTGTACAAAGTTGTAAAAAGCAGTTCCCTCTTTTTCTCTTTTCCCCCGTGATACCACACCTTCCACGTTTCCACCTCATACCCCTTCCGTCCGGTGACCGTCGTCTTGCTTTCTCCGGGGTTCAGTTCCGGATTCAGCTCGTAGTCCGTTCCCTCCGGCCGGGGAATTTCCCGGATCACCACGCTTTCCAGGTCGATTTTTACGTCCGCGCCCAGGCTCATGCCGTACAGAGTCACCGTGATCTTCCGGTTGGCGTATTCCGCCACGATGAACACGGGCCATTCCGTATTGTTCCGGAAGCGGAAATCCAGTCCCGGCCAGTTGACGGTCGCGTCCAGTCCTTTCTCGATATAGCTGGAGGGCCAGGCGTGCGGATTGCGCTCCAGAATTTCCAGATCCGCCCGGGCTACCGCGTTGAACAGCGTGGAACTGGTCTGGCATACGCCGCCGCCGACCTCGTCCCGGCTCTGTCCGCCCGCGATCGCGGGTGCTTCCTTGTAGCCCTTCTCCGCTGTCCTGGGCCCTGTCGCCTGGTTAAAGGAGAAGGTCTCTCCCGCCAGCACGGTCATGCCGTTGATCGCCCGGGCACTCAGGTCGATGTTCGTATTTCGGTTCTTGTTGTTTGTCGTGTTCGTCGTGTAAGTGGAGATCTGACCAAATCGGTTCACCAGCTCCGCCTTGGTCATCTCCGCCAGCAGCTTTTCCGGCTCCACCCGCAGGGTCGTATGGGTTTCCCCCGCGTCCAGCAGCGACGCCAGCTGCCTGTACAGCTTCTCCGCGTCAATCCGCGCGCCGGGCACGTCGTCTGTGAAGGTGAAGGTACGGCTTCCGAAATCGAAACTGGCCACCTGGCTGTTCACCGGATCCCGGTTTACGTAGTTTGCGATGCCCTCAGCCATCTCCCTCATCGCCTCATGGTCGTAGTCCTGCTGCGTTTCCAGACTCAGCGGAGAGGATCGCAGCTCCGACACCTTCTGCACCCGCTCCCGGAACGGAGTAATCCCGGTTCCCCGGATTCCCGAAGAATTGCCGCGGGCTGCCGCCCAGGCCGTTTCCACCTTCTCCGCCACGTTCCGCGACACCGGAACCCGCTCGCTGTTCACATGCCATCCCTTGTTCCCGATGGAAACGGTGATGTCGAATTCCTTGCCGCCCATGTCGTTCACAGCGGCCACCGCCTGTGCGGCTTCCTCCCGGGTCATGCCGCCCACGTGCACCCGATCGATATAGACGCCGGCATAGATCCGGTCCGAGAACACTTCCTGCCGGCATTCCGCCAGCTCCTGTTCCCGGGCAGGATCCAGACGTATCAGGTTTCCGTTCACGAACGCCAGATTCGGCAGAAAGCGGTAACGGATTCCCATCAGCTGCGGCAGAACCAGCAAACCCATCAGCACCAGGCAGAGCATGCCGCAGACCGCCACGACTGCCCAGGCTGCCCGGTGTTTCTGTGGCCGCCGGTACACGGGACGTTTCTCAAACAGCGGCGGAGAGGAAAACCGGTCGAAATCGTCAAACAGCGAAGAAGGAGCGCCCAGGTCGTCTTCGATCTCGTTGCTGGCAAAGTAGCGATGCTTCCGCTGCTCCTGCCGCGCTTCCTCTTCCCGGCGCTCAAAGGCCTGCCGTTCCCGCAGGCCGTCCTCTTTCCCCAGAGGCATCCGGCCGGGCAGCGCCCTCCCCGCGCTTCGCCGGGATTCGCGCATCTCCCCGCTGTCCTCTGTCTCTTCTTCCCGGATGACTTCCCCGTCACCCTCATAAAGGTCGTATTTCCTGTATTTCGCCATTCTTGCTCCCGCTATTCTATCAATATTACCGAACAGGTTAAGAGCTTCACCGACCTCAAGGTTGCACATCGATCGGTAAAAAACTTCCGTCCGAAGGGGTTATAGGGGACGAATCTCTGACGACCGCCAGCGGCGGAAGTTTCGTCAGAGGTGAGTTCAACCGAAACGAGCGAGCTCCGCTGCGCAGAGTCGCGACGATTGAGGTTGCGGACCGATCGGAAAGCCCCCTTTCTTTTACACCCTGTGATTTCTCACCGGCCCCCTCAGCAGATCCCCTGCCTCAGCCCCCGGCACCGCCATCCGGATGATCTCCCCGCCGATTCCCAGCGTGTCCAGCACTTCGCCGGTTTTCTCCCGTACGAACGGCGCCGCTTTCACGCTCCGGATTCCTCCCCGGGTCATCAGTTCCAGTTCTTCCCCCGCGAAAAAGCGGTTCTTCAGCAGCAGACGGGCTTCCCCGCCCTGTACCTCCACCACCCGGGCGATATACTCCCGGCTCTGGTGGAAGCCTTCCGCTCCTCCCGGTTCCTTCACCTGCCCCTCCAGGAAGCCGGTGTCGCTGTCCCGGTGGCTGGCGTTCTCCAGTTCCCGCGTCAGCTCAGGCAGCGCGCGCTCAAACGCTTCCGGGCTTTCCCGCAGCAGATCCAGCGCCCGCCGGTACGCTCCCGTCACCACCGCCACATAGTATTCCGTTTTCATCCGGCCCTCGATCTTCAGGCTGGCGACGCCTGCTTCGCACAGCCGGGGCAACAGCGGCATCAGGCAGAGATCCCGGGCGGAAAACAGATAGGTCCCGTTTTCGTCCTCAGCCACCGGCAGATACTCTCCGGGACGTTTTTCCTCCACCACCGCGTATTTCCATCGGCAGGGCTGGGCGCACTCGCCCCGGTTTCCGCTGCGTCCTGTCAGATAGGCGGACAGCAGGCAGCGTCCGGAGTAAGCCACACAGCTGGCTCCATGCACGAAAATCTCCAGTTCCGGCCGGCTCCCCAGGTTCTTCCGCAGGGCCCGGATTCGCTCCAGGCTCATCTCCCGGGCCAGAATAATCCGACTGCATCCCAGATCCCGGTACAGCTCCGCCGCGGGGGTGTTCAGCGTATTGGCCTGCGTGCTCACATGCAGCGGCAGTTCCGGCACTTCCTGCCGCAGCGTCACGATGGCGCCGGGATCGCTTACGATCGCCGCATCGACCCCGGCATCCAGGGCCTCCCGGGCTGCCTCCGTGAAGGCGTCCATCTCGTCGTCGTAGGGCAGGCTGTTCAGCGTTACATAGAACTTTTTCCCCGCCGCGTGCGTCAGCCGCACCGCCTCCCGCAGCTCCTCTCCGCCGAAATTCCCGGCAAACGCCCGGAGGCCGAACCGTTTCATCCCGCCGTATACGGCGTCCGCCCCGAAGTGCAGGGCAGTTTCCAGGGCGGTCAGGTTTCCCGCGGGGCAGAGCAGTTCAGGGATGTTCATCTATTGTATACCTCTGGATTCATCAAACTCGCGCCACAGCGGCATATACATTGCCACAGCTTTCTCGTGCTCCTGCAGCGTCCGGGAGAAATACAGTTCTCCGCTCTCCGGCTCCTTGGCGCAGAAATACAGATAGTTCTCCGCTGTATACTGCTCGTCCGGATACAGCGCCGCCTGGATCGCCTTCGGTGATGGATTGCAGATCGGTCCCACCGGAAGCCCGGTCACGCGGTAGGTGTTGTAAGGGCTGTCCGCTTTCAGGTCCTCCGAGGTCAACGCCATCTTCCGGATCCCGGTGATATAGTGCACGGTCACGTCGCTTTCCAGCTTCATCTTCGCCTTCAGCCGGTTGTGGAACACCGCGCTGACCTTGGCGAAATCTGATTCCTTCGCTTCCTTCTCAATCAGGCTGGCCAGCGTGATCGCCTGATCCATGGTCATACCCAGTTCTTCCGCCCGGTCCTGGTATTCCACGGGGAATACGGCTTCCGTCTGGCTCAGCAGCTTCCGGATTATATCCTCCGCCGAGGCGCTGGTATAAACCTCGTAGGTGTTCGGCGCCAGATATCCCTCCAGCACGTATTTGCGCTGCGCCGCCGTCCCGCTGCTCAGCACGTCGCTGATGTAGTAGTATTCGCTGAAATCCTTGCCGCTGCGGCAAAGCTCCAGGAACGCCGCCTGATTCTCGATCACGCCGGCTTTCGCCATCTTCGCGGCGAAATCCTCCACCGTCTCTCCCGGGATCAGGGTGATGTTCCGCACCAGCGGGTTCCCGTCCCCGGTGGTCAGCCGGTCCGCGATTTCCATCATGTTCATGTTTTTCCGCAGGGCATAGGTTCCGGTCTGGATCTTCTGGCCCATGCCGGCGAAGTCGCAATAGTACTTGAATACGGTTTTGCTGCGGATCAGTCCCTCGTTCTCCAGGTTGGCGGCCACCCGATTCAGGCTCTGCCCGCTGACGATCTCAAAGGAATACTCCCCCGGATCTTCCGGGTCCACCGCCGCCGCGAACGCGCCGTACAGCATGTTCCACCCGGAAATCAGCAGCCCGGCCACCAGCACCGCCACGGTAATCCCGACCAGAATCGGCCGGGCCACGCTCCATGCTCCGCTGTACCAGTAATACCCGTATTCCCTTTCCTTCCGCATACTGCGGTAGGTATAATCCTTCTCCTGTTTCAATGTTTACCCCTCGATCTCGGGAAATCCCATCTCCACGTCCGCCGCCTCCGTCAGAATGCGGAAAATGTCCGCCAGCGTCTGCTGCAGGCGCATTTCCGCCAGCAGGTACTGGCTCACCTCCGGCTTGGAAAACAGCAGCGCGGAAATCCCTGAAAACCGCTGCTGGTCCTCCCCCTCCGGCATTTTCCCGCCCATGGCGGACATCTGAATGGAAATCTGCAGCTTTCTGTATTCCCTGAGCAGCGCCGCAGTGGTTTCATCCTCCATCACAGATTCCTTCAGCGCGTGATAGGTCTTGTATTCCTCGCTCTCCCGCAGATCCTGCGCCAGCCTGTAGGTTGATGAGTAATCCACGAAACGTCCTCCTTCCGGCTCCCCGTCCCAAAAAACGAACAGGGAGAAAGGTTTCTTCCCTTTCTCCCCGCATTATATCCGTTTTTCCGTTAAACATCAAGAATAATGGGCAGAATCATCGGGTTGCGCTTGATCTTCTCGAAGATGAAGCGATGCACCTCGTCCTTGATAATATTCTTCAGCTCAGGCCAGTTGTCGCCTTCCAGGCTCTGGCTCGCCAGAATCTGACGCACCAGCTCCTGGGTGTTGTCGATGATATCCTCGTTCTCCTTCACGTAGATGAAGCCGCGGCTCACGATGTCCGGCCCGCTGACCAGCCTGGCCTCGTCCCGGTTGATGGCCATCACGGCGATTACGAGACCGTCCTGACTCAGATGTTTCCGGTCCCGCAGCACCACGTTGCCCACGTCGCCGACGCCCAGGCCGTCCACCAGCACGCCGCCGACGGGCACCTGCTCGCCCAGGGCCAGCACGCTCTCGTTCATCTCGATCACCTGGCCCATTTCGGGAATCACGATGTTCTGGCTCGGTACGCCCATGGACTCCGCCAGGATCGCGTGCTGCCACATCATCCGGTATTCGCCGTGGATCGGAATGAAATACTTCGGCCGCACCAGCGCGTGCAGCAGCTTCAGTTCCTCCTGGCAGGCGTGGCCGGATACGTGCACCTCCGCCATCGCGCTGTAAACCACCTGGGCTCCCAGCCGGTACAGCTGATTGATGACCCGGGAGATAAACTTTTCGTTCCCGGGGATCGGGGTGGCGGAAATAATCACCATGTCGCTCTGGCGGATCTGCAGCTTCCGGTGTTCCGCGTATGCCATCCGTGTCAGGCCTGCCATCGGTTCGCCCTGGCTCCCGGTAGTCATCACCAAAATTTCGTTGTCCGGATACTGATCCAGCACGTCCATGTCGATCAGGTATCCTTCCGGAATCTGCAGCTCCCCGATTCCCATGGCCACCCGGCTTACGTTCACCATGCTCCGCCCGATGAAGCACACCCGGCGGCCGTAGCGGATGGCGTTGTCGATGATCATCTGCATCCGGTGGATATTGCTGGCGAACATGGCTACGATCACGCGGCCCTCCGCCTGGGCGAACATCTTCTCGAAGGTCTCGCCCACCTTCAGCTCGCTCATGGTGTAGCCCGGACGTTCCACGTTCGTGGATTCGCACAGGAAAGCCATCACGCCCTGCTCGCCGTATCGGGCGAAGGTCTGCAGATCCGTCACGTATCCGTCGATGGGGGTATAGTCCACCTTGAAGTCTCCGCTGAAAATCACCGTCCCGGCCGGGCAGGTGATCGCAATGGCGCAGGCTCCCGCGATGGAGTGGCTTACGTGAATGAACTGGCAGGTAAACTGGCCCAGCTGTACGACGTCCCTGGGTTCCACCACATGCATCGGGATATTGTCCACCCGGTATTCCTTCAGCTTCAGGTCCACCAGGGCCAGCGTCAGCTTGGTCCCGTACACGTGGGCCGGCGCCTGCTTGAGGATGTACGGCGTCGCGCCGACATGGTCTTCATGGCCGTGGGTGAAAAGATACCCGCGGATATGATCCTTTTTCCCCAGCAGATAGGATATGTCCGGGATCACCAGATCCACACCCAGCATATCTTCCTTCGGGAACACACTTCCGCAGTCCACGACGATGATATCGTCCTCATATTCGAATACATACATGTTTTTGCCGATCTCGTCCACACCGCCGAGGGCGACGATCCTGAGCCGGCTGGCTTCCTTGACCTGTGTCGTATTTGTGCTCACAGGAACCTCCTTCCTTTCCATGGTCCATGGAGTCATACAGGAAAACGGGGCGTGCTTTTACGGCGCGTCTCAATAGATATTCGAAACAAATTCACACCTGTATACAGTATATCACAACTTTTCCGAATAATCTACCCCTTATTCCACGTTTTTGTTCCGTTTTTTAAACATTTTCACTCTTTTTGGTGAAAAAAGTTACGTACTTGTTTCTTCTCGGTTACATATCAAACGTATCATAGGTGGTAGTCCCCCAGTGACTCATTTTTGCAGCCAGAAGTGTCATAGACATACACCCTCTCCCGCTGCCCACGTGGACCGGCGGGGACGGCCCTTTTTGGTCCCTTCGGCCATTTCCGCTTCCCACGTGGACCGCCGGGGACGGCCCTTTTTGGTCCTTTCCGCCTCTTCCGCTTCCCACGGATGGACCAAAAAGGACTGTCTCCCCGGTCCACCCCTGCTCCACCCCCAATCCACCCACCAATCCACCCACCAATACCCCATCACAAAAAAAGCAGAGGGAATCCTTCCGGATTCCCCCTGAACATTCTCATTTTACTTACCGGTACAGCGGATAATTCACCATCAGGGCTTCCACCTGGCTGCGCACTTCCGGCACCGCGGCCTCTCCTTCCCGCAGAACCCTGGCGATCCACGCCGCCACCTTCTCCATCTCCGGCTCCTTCAGGCCCCGGGTGGTGGCAGCCGGCGTTCCGACGCGGATACCGCTGGTCACGAAGGGACTCCTGGTCTCGTTCGGCACCGTATTTTTGTTCACGGTGATATTGGCTTCCTCCAGCAGGTTTTCCATCTGCTTTCCGGTCATCTCGGTCCCTGTGAAGTCCAGCAGCAGCAGATGGTTGTCCGTTCCGCCGGAAACCATGCGCACACCCTCCCGCCGGAAGGCGTTCTCCATGGCCTTGGCGTTCAGAATGATCTGATGCTGATACGCCTTGAATTCATCTTTCAGTGCCTCAGCGAAGCACACCGCCTTGGCCGCGATCACGTGCTCCAGCGGGCCGCCCTGGGTACCCGGGAAAATGGCCTTGTCGATAGCCTTGGCATACTCTTCCCGGCAGAGGATCATGCCGCCGCGGGGACCCCGCAGGGTCTTGTGGGTCGTAGTGGTCACGAAATCGGCATAGGGCACGGGGCTGGGATGCTCTCCCGCCGCCACCAGGCCCGCGATGTGCGCCATATCCACCATCAGCAGCGCGCCGACCTCGTCAGCGATTTCCCGCAGCCTGGGGAAGTCGATCACCCGGGGATAGGCGGATGCGCCCGCCACGATCATCTTCGGCTTGTTCTCCAGAGCGATGCGGCGCACGTCATCGTAGTCAATCACTTCGGTATCGTTGCTGACGCCGTAGGGAATGAAGTTATAGTAGGATCCGCTCATGTTCACGGGGCTGCCGTGGGTCAGGTGTCCGCCGTTGCTCAGACTCATGCCCAGCACGGTGTCCCCAGGCTTCAGCATGGCGAAATACACAGCCAGGTTCGCCTGAGCGCCGCTGTGGGGCTGCACGTTGGCGTGATCCGCGCCGAACAGCTTGCATGCCCGCTGCCGGGCCAGCTCCTCCACGATGTCCACGCACTCACAGCCGCCGTAATATCTCTTTCCCGGATATCCTTCCGCGTACTTGTTGGTCAGGCAGGTTCCCATGGCGGCCATCACCGCCGGGGAAACAAAGTTTTCGCTGGCAATCAGCTCAATATGGGTCCGCTGGCGTTCCAGCTCCAGTTCAATTGCTCCGGCCACTTCCGGGTCAGTACGGCGGATGATTTCCAGTTCCATCGCAGGTTTCCTCCATCAGCAAGAATGATTGTAGTATACCAACGCGCGCAGTCTCTTACAAGCCGTAAACATAAAAAAAACCGCATACGCTCAGGCCGGGCACCCCCGCAGCACATCTGTCCAACGCTTACTGCTGCTTCCGTCAGGACCTGACAGGGTTCACATCAACAGATCGCACGGGACCCAACCTTCATCACGCACACGGCTTACTGAGTATACCCTCTTTCCCCTCTGTTGTCAATGGGGGCGGTTGTCATCAACCGCCCCCTCCGACACACCTACGGTGCCGTTGTCTCTTCCGTCTTCGGAACACCGTCCACCGTTATTTCAATCGTGGCAATCACCGGTTCCGGCGCGCCGTCCGCTGTGCAGGTCACCACAATCACGGTTCCCGGCTCCGCGTTTTTCTTGATCTTCAGCCGTCCCTTGGAATTAATGGTGGCAATCTCTTCATCCACATTTACGGACCACTTTACCTTCCGGTTGTCCGCGTTATCCGGCAGCACTTTCGCCGTCAGTTTCACCGTGGCGCCGGCCTTGGTTCTCCCCTTGGCGCTCAGCCTGATTTCCAGCACCGGCTGCATTACGGTCACCTGCATGTCCGCGGTCTTCCCGCCGGGCTCCCGCACGCTGACCACGGCTTTCCCGGGCTTCAGAGGTTTGATCACAGCTGTCCCGTTCTCTCCGGGCTCCAGCAGAACCACATCCGGCTTGTTCACGCTCCACAGCAGTCCGAAGCTGCGCAGGCTTTCCGGCAGGACTTTCGCGGTCAGCACCGCGGAAGCGTCCGTTCCGGCATAGAATTTCACCGGCTCGGTCACCAGGGACAACTCGTCCGCGCCGTTCACGATGGTCACCGGATATTCCGCTTCCGTGTGATACATGGTCGATTCCGCGCGCACGATCAGACGAATGGGGCCCTCCACACCCTTATGGACGGTCAGCGTGCCGCCGGCGCTGATATCGGCGTTGACCGAAGCTTCTCCGGTGCTGACGTCCAGCACTTCCCAGATAACCTCGTTGTTTCCCTTTTTCGCATTCACGATTTCGCGGTTTCCGAACACAGCCTTCATCTTCAGGCTCTTGCCGGCTACCACTGCCACCGCGCCGTTCTCTTCCTCAATGGTCAGCTCCACGTCCGCGTGGCGGATCGGAGCCTGCGCGTAGTCATACCGGATCAGGGACGCCAGCTGCCGCATGGTATCCATGGTCACGGGCGGCACTTCGTCTTCAGTTTTCCCCTGGCATTCGGAGTAGATCCGGATCTGCAGCAGCTGGGTCTCCCGGGCATACAGCAGGATCCCGCCGTAGGCGCCGAACCGTTCCTCACCCTGATCGTAGCAGAAGGTAACCAGTCTCGCAGGGTGCCCGTCGATCTCTACCGTCTCCGTTTCCACGTTTCGTTCACCGGAGAAGTTCATCTGATTATAGTAGAAGGAGGCGGGATTGTCGTCCGTCACAAATGTATCCAGCAGGCGATGATAGTACCGCATGGTCAGCAGCCAGCCGGATGCGTCCTGACTGTGCGTTTCCGCAAAAAGGCCCATGCTTCCCCGATCCGCGCCGCCGTCCCAGGCACCGCCGGTCGGCAGCGGCACCAGAAAGCCCTTCTCACCCAGCGTCTCAAAATTTTCCCGAAGAAGGATGCTTTCCGGGAACGGCACCGGCTCTTCTGTGGGTTTCGGCCTCGCCGTAGGCTTCGGTTCTTCCGTTGCCTCAGGTTCCTCTGTAGTCTCAGGTTCCTCTGTAGTCTCAGGTTCTTCCGTGGTTTCGGGTTCCTCTGTCGCTTCAGGTCCCTCCGTAGTTTCGGGTTCCTCTGTCGCTTCAGGTCCCTCCGTAGTTTCGGGTTCTTCCGTCGCTTCGGGTTCCTCCGTGGTTTCGGGTTCCTCTGTTACCACGGGCGCTTCTGTGGCTTCCGGTTCTTCCGTCACTACAGGCTCTTTCGTAGCTTCGGGTTCTTCTGTAGCTTCAGGTTTCTCTGTTGTCTCAGGCTCCTCCGTCACCACAGGTTCTTCCGCTGGCTTGGGTGTCTTCGTGGGCTTGGGCGTTTCCGTCTCCGGCTCCGCCGTAGGCTTTGGCGTTTTCGTGGCCCGGGGCGTTTCAGTCTCTTTCGGCCCCTCCGTAGCTTCGGGTTCCTCCGTAGCTTCAGGTTCTTCAGTAGCCTCCGGCTCCTCGGTCGTTTCCGGTTCTTCCGTAGCTTCCGGCTCTTCCGTAGCTTCCGGCTCCCCGGTTGCTTCCGGTTCTTCTTCCGTAGCCTCGGGAGCTTCCGTTGCTTTCGGTTCCTTCGCCGATTCCGACTCACTCGGTGCATCCGGATCTTCCGGTTCTTCTTCGATCTCCGGATCCTCCGGTTCTTCCAGCCTTATTTTCAGTTCCGATTCTCCTTCCGGCCCTGTCGTTTCCGCCAGTCCCGTAATCATGGAAAGCACCAGAATACCTGCCAGAACCAGAGATAGAATCCGTTTTCCGGACATTGCGTTTATCCTCCCGTATCGCGGTTTTCCGCGTCACTTGGCTTCCGGCTGCCTGTTTCCTCATCGCAGCCGGAACTTATATATTGTACAAAATTCTTCCCGTTCGGTCAAGTTTCACTGTTTTTCCTTGACCGTCAGGATGAAACCGGCTATACTGTCGCTTGCGCATGCGCGGTGAGTTCGAGACTTTCCTCACTGCTTTATCCAGTTTCTGTGCGTCAGCACAGGGAACTCCCCTATCGCGCGCGGTGAGTTCGAGACCTTCCTCACCTAAAACAAAACTAAAGGATGGAAGAAAACATGAATGCTGTACAAACCCGGAAAATCGTCTTCGGCGGCATGATCGCCGCCCTCTACGTGGTCCTGACCTACGTAGCCAACGCTATGGGCCTCGCCAGCGGAGCCATTCAGATCCGCCTCAGCGAATGCCTGACCATTCTTCCCTGCCTGATGACCGCAGCTATCCCAGGTCTGGCGGTCGGCTGTGTGCTGGCTAATCTGCTCACCGGCTGCATGGCCCTGGATGTCGTCTTCGGCAGCCTGGCTACCCTGATCGGCGCCGTCGGGACGCGCCTGCTTCGGAAAAAACCCGCCCTTGCCTGGATTCCGCCAGTGATCAGCAACATGGTCATCGTGCCCCTGCTCCTGATCTACGTATATCAGGTGCCGGACGTATCCGTCACGATTCCCTTTACCCAGACCACACTCAGCGGCAGCGGTTTTATCCCCCTGATGATTACCGTCGGAATCGGGGAAATCATCAGCTGTGGCATTCTCGGCATGGTGGTATACCGGGTGGCGCGTCACGCGCTTCCCGCCAGCCTGCAGGACTGATTCAGTATCCGGAAAAAAAGCCCCACGTTCACGGAGGTCTCGCCGTAATCGCGGGGTTTTTGTTATTTATGATACAGCTGGTGCGTCTGGTAGGCGGGATCGCAGGACAGATTCACGCCCAGGCGGCGGAAAGTATTGTCGTCCACCGCCGGCAGGATCACCGTCGAATGCGCCTCGCAGTTCTTCAGCAGCGGCAGCATGGACAGCGCCTTTGCCGCGTTGGGGTCGGAGGCCGCGGAAACCGAGAGCGCCACCAGCACCTCGTCAGAATGCAGCCGCGGATTGTGGTTGCCGAGATATTTGCATTTCAGCTCCTGCACCGGCTCGATCACCTCCGGAGAGATCAGGTGCACCGCCTTCGGAATCCCTCCCAGCCGTTTCACAGCGTTCAGGATCACCGCCGCGGAAGGCCCCAGCAGTTTGGTGGTCTTGCCGGTCACGATCTCCCCGTTCGGCATCTGGATCGCCAGAGCCGGAGCGCCGGTCTCCTCCGCCCGCTTCCTTGCGCTGGCGATCACCGGCAGCAGCTCGTCCGTCAGGTTCAGATGCTTCATCAGCAGGCGGATCTTCTCGGCCTCTTCCCGGCGGGCGTGCCCCTGCAGGAAGGAGCAGCGCGCGGTATAGTACCGACGGACGATTTCCCTGCACGCAGCGTCCCGGCATACAGCGTCGTCCGTAATACAGTAGCCCGCCATGTTCACGCCCATATCCGTCGGGCTCCTGTAGGGGGATTTCCCCCATACATGCTCAAACAACGCGCTCAGCACCGGGAAAATCTCAATATCCCGATTGTAGTTCACCGTAGTCTCCCCATAGGCTTCCAGGTGGTAGGGATCGATCATGTTCACGTCGCTCAGGTCCGCCGTCGCGGCTTCGTAAGCCACGTTCACCGGATGCTTCAGCGGCAGATTCCAGATCGGGAAGGTTTCGAATTTGGCGTAGCCGGCTTTGATACCCCTGCGGTTTTCCTGATACAGCTGGCTCAGGCAGGTCGCCATCTTGCCGCTGCCGGGTCCCGGCGCGGTCACCAGCACCAGCGGATGCGTTGTCTCGATGTAGTCGTTCCGGCCGAAGCCTTCGTCGCTCACAATGTGCTCGATATCCGTCGGATATCCGGCGATGGGATAATGCCGGTACGTCTTCATGCCCTGGCTGTTCAGCCGCTGCTCGAAGGAAAGAGCCGCCGGCTGATTGGCAAAGCGGGTCAGCACCACGGAGCCCACATGCAGGCCGATGCCCCGGAAAGCGTCGATCAGCCGCAGGGTGTCCGCGTCGTAGGTGATGCCCAGATCGCCCCGCACCTTGCTGGTTTCGATATCGTCAGCGTTCACCACGATCAGGATTTCTTCCTTATCCTTCAGCTTCATCAGCATCTGGATTTTGCTGTCCGGCTTGAACCCGGGAAGCACGCGGCTGGCGTGGTAGTCGTCGAACAGCTTTCCCCCCAGCTCCAGATACAGCTTTCCCCCGAATTCCTCGATACGGTCCATGATCCGTTCCGATTGCATCTTTGTATACCGGTCATGATCAAACCCGATGTTCATTGCTGTGCCTCTCCTTCTCCGTCTGCCGGTGCCAATCCTGATATGTAATCTGTTTTTCTCTTCCCGTTCAGATCCCTGCCCCGTCCTCCGCTGTGGAGAACAGCTGCCCGAACTCGATCAGGCTTCCCTGGGAGCGTAGCTTCGCGCCGCCGGTTTCGATGACCTTGCCCATGAACGCCATGGTCGCCGTCTCTCCGCCGTCCAGGTTCAGTGCCTCCACGCACCCGTACTCCTTCATCTTTTCAGCCAGCCAGTCCAGATGGACGCCCGCGTAGCTGGATGTGGGCCGCCCGCGCACGATGATTACGATGTAATGCCACGGCTCCACCATGCCGATGGCCACCCGCGGCTCGTTGTTGGGATAGTATTTCGGGTTCAGCACGTCCGGGTTGATCTCCCCGTCGGAGATCAGCCACGGCCCGAAGGAGAGCACGTGCACGGCGCCCTGCTCCAGGTATTCCTCCGGCGTATACGCGTCGCAGATAAACGTTTTCATGCTTCCGTCCGCGTACACCGCCATCGTGTCCAGGTTCGGCCACGGACGGGACTTTTTGCTGTTCCGGGTTTTCCGGGCCAGAATCTCCCCGTCCCGGATTACCACGCCGTAGAATTTATACCGCTGCAGACGGATGCCGTACAGGTCGTCCGACACGGCAAACACCGCCGGATATTTCTCCAGCAGCAGCTCCGGGCTCACCAGCTTGTATCCGGCCACCCGCTTCTTGCTCGCTTCCGTCATCACGGCTTTCATGGGAGACGCCTCGGAGGCGATGATCTCCGCCACGCAGTATTCCCGGGTGCGCTTCCGGTTTTTGTTCTTCACAGTCTCCGTGAAGCGGTCGATCTTCACCGTCAGCGCTTCGGACACGTATTCCCAGTGTCCGTTCTCCGGATCCTCAACCACTGTGCTGCCCTCCGGCACTTCCGCCGCAGCTATCGGCAACACCGGCAGCATGACCGCCAGCAGCAGCACCGCCAGCATACGCCTCATCGTCTTCATTCTCATCATCTCCGTTCCATTCGCTCTTCACTCTCAACTCTTCACTCTCAGCTCTTCACTCTCAACTCTAAACTCTCAACTCTAAACTCTTCACTCTCAACTCTTAATATAGTACTTTCTCAGTATCGCCGCGTTCAGTGGGAACGGCAGCAGCCTGTGGATATACACCGCCAGATGCTGATCCGGGCTGGCGATCCGCTTCCGGAAGGGAATCCGTTTCCGGTCCAGCGTCTTCGCGATCTTTCTCCCCAGCCGGTCCGGATCCGAGCCGTTGGTCTCGTCATGATGGATCACGGCGATAGCGCTTTCGTATTCTTTGGCGTATGGCGAGCTTTCTGTCATGGCCGCCGCGTGTGCCCGGTAAAGATCGCTGCCGCTCCGGTGGTCCCCCGGTTCGACCAGCATCACTTGGATGCCGAAAGGGCTCACCTCCATCCGCAGGCACTCCGCGTATCCCTCCACAGCGTGCTTACTGGCGGTGTAAGCGCTCTGGAAGGGAATGCCCATCAGCCCGTTGATGGAGGAGAACATCACGATCTTTCCTCCGCCCTGCTCCCGCATCAGCGGCAGCACTGCCCGGTTCACCCGCACCATGCCCAGGTAGTTGGTCTCGATCACCCGGCGGTATTCTTCCGGGTCCGTCTCCTCGCAGGAGCCCAGCACCAGCACCCCGGCGCACTGGATCAGCGCGTCCACGCTGCCGCTGATCTCCTTCGCCCGTTCACAGAAGCGGCGCACGCTCTCCTCCCGGGTCACGTCCAGCTTCAGCAGCGTCATACCGTCCCGCTCTTCCTCCTCCGGGAAGCTCCGGGCTCCGGCAATCACCCTCCAGCCGTCGTCCCGCATCGCCATGGCCGTGTGCAGTCCCAGCCCGCTGGAAGCCCCGGTAATCCAGACCGTTTTCCGTGTCTCCATGTCCGTTCCCCTCAAAAATCCAAAACGGCCACCGGGGTTCCGGCAGCCGGAGAATACAGTTTACGCCGCTTTCGGGGGCATACGTACCGCGGATACGCCCTGCAGCTTCTGCGAGGTAATAGCATGGTCTGTCTTGACCCAGTGCTGCTGATCCCGATAGCGGATCAGACCTACCACCTGGTTGAAGATGCCCACGATCATGTTGGCCGCGAAACCGCCCAACATCACCGGCAGGGTTTTCAGGCTGAAGGCGATCCGGTTATCCTTCCAGTCCGCCAGGTAGAACAGCACCATGTAGCTGTAGGAAAACAGCAGGGTTCCGCCAAGCAGGCTCTGCCAGCTTACGCTGAACCCAGGCTCCCAGGCATGCAGCAGCCACAGAGCCGCCGTCGCCACCGTCTGCACAAGCACCAGCACATAGGCACTGATACTGTACATATAGGTCAGCAGGCTGAAAAACTCACCGAAGCTGATCTGCCTGTTCAGGAAGCAGCGGAAAAGCTTTCCGGTATTGTTCAGCGCCACGAACCAGTGCCCCTGTCCCCAGCGGATTTTCTGCCGGATGGAGGCCCGCATGCTGGTGGGCTTCTCGTCGTATACCCGGGTCACGTGGTTCCAGAGGATCCGGCGGCCGGCCAGCGTGGCTTCCACCTGGATCTCGAAGTCTTCCGTCAGGGACATGGTGGTCCATCCGCCCCGCTCGTGGAGATACGCGGTGCTCATGGCGAAACCGGTCCCGCCGATCACGCAGTTCAGCCCCAGGCGATGCTTCGCCAGGTCGAAGAACCGGTTCGTCAGCGTGTATCCGGTATAGTAGAACCAGGCCACCACGCCTTTCTTGTTCTTCGCCCCCAGGTAGCACTGGATGAAATCAGGCTTTCCCTTGTCCAGGTACTGGCTGTTCACCTCGCGGAACATGTTGGTATCCATCAGGTTGTCTGCATCGAATACCATCATCAGGTCGTAGCGGTCCTGATAGTTCCCCAGGCTGGCCAGCGCCTTGCGCAGGGCCACGGGTTTCCCGGTCGCCTCGTCCGGCGTTTCCTTTCGGGTCTCGATGACCCGGGCGCCGCTTTTGCGGGCCACCTCCGCGGTCCGGTCCGTACAGTTGTCGGCAATGACGTAAAAGTCGTACAGTTCCCTGGGATAGTCCATCTCCTGCAGATTCTGCACGATGTCGGCGATCACTTTCTCTTCATTGTGTGCCGGCACCAGCACCAGGAACCGGGATTCCGGATCATGATCCGCGTAATCCTTTACCTTGCGGCCGAAGCCGAACATGCTCAGGAACAACTGATAGAGCATCATCACAGTCAGCCAGGCACCGGACACCGCCGCGATGGCCTGCAGAACTGTTATGAGAACCTTCACCTTGCTTCCTCCTTCGCTTCCGAAGCCCCTGCTTCGGACTTCCTTCCGTCAAACACAACAGGCCTATTAAACATCAGACGGAAGGAAATGTCAAGCAAAAGAACCCGCACCCCTGATCAATTCCTGTTCAAATCTTGTTCTGTCGTAAGGTTCTTCCCGTTGAGTACCGCCGAAACCAGGTCGTCTCCCCGATACACGAGCTTCAGCGAGAAGAACGGTGCGTTCTCGTCCAGAAGCCGCAGAAAGATCTTATCCCCTTCCCACTGCGGCAGCTCCGCCAGCCCGCTCTTCGGAATCCACACCAGCTCCCCCTCGTCACAGTCCGTCAGTTCCCCTTCGAACCCGTCCGCGGTGAACAGGTGCATATACTCCCCTTCGTACAGATCCGACACGAAGGTCACGATCCCGCGATACTGCAGGGACGTCAGCCGCAGCCCCGTTTCCTCCAGCACCTCCCGGATCACGCATTCCTCCGGGCTTTCGTTCTCCTCGAACTTTCCACCGGGCCCGATCCATTTGTCGTGGTTCAGGTCGTTTTTCTTCCGGATCCGGTGCATCATCAGCACCTCGTCCCCCCGGTAGATGTAGCAGAGGCTGGTGTTTTTCATAGCAGCGCCCTCTGGATCTTGCCGCTCACGGTCTTGGGCAGCTCGTCCCGGAATACCACGATCCGGGGATACTTATACGGCGCGGTATGCTGCTTGACATAGTTCTGGATTTCCTTTTTCAGTTCCTCGCTGGGCTCCGTACCGGCAGTCAGCACCACGCTGGCCTTGACTACCTGTCCCCGAACCTCGTCCGGCGCGGCGCTGACCCCGCACTCCAGCACGTAAGGCAGCTCCATGATCACGCTTTCG